>NZ_CBAZRM010000010.1:0-156198 GCF_964834465.1 Jezberella sp. | reverse complement strand
CCTTCTAAATGAATGATCGATAGCGGATTGTTGTGATCGATTATTTAATTTGAGTGGCTCATGAATTTAAAAGCGTTATTAGACGTTGCTAATAGTTCAGGTGGTATTGTTTACTTGTTAGGTCTTTTGTTGCTGGTGGCGCTGTTTGTGATTATCGAGCGCCTGCAGTACTTAGCCAATATGCGTAAGGTCGGGGATGCCGTGATCTCGATGTGTCAGCACTCAAAAGCGCTGAATCCCGTCGAACTCAAGGCATTCCAGGCCGCCAATGCAGATTCACCTGTCGTCAAGCTGCTCGAGGTCGCGATTGATGGCGAGCGTGCTCACCTCTCTCGAGAGGATTTGGATGGCAACCTTGAAGAGGCCATCATGCATCAAGTCCCGCGACTCGACAAAAGCGTTTGGTTGCTGGATACCATTATTACGCTGGCACCGTTATTGGGCCTGTTTGGCACGATCCTCGGTATGTTCAACGCGATGAGTGTGATGGGGGATATGCAGAATGCCGCTATGCAAATATCAGGGGGGATTGCAGAAGCCTTGGTATCGACGGCGATGGGCTTGATCGTTGCGATGATCGGTTTGTACTTTTTCAATAACATCAATCACAAGGTGCGTCATCTGGTTCATCAGATGGAAACCATGAAAATGATGATATTGAACCGCCATCACCTTTTTAAAGCGATGGCTTAGTGAAGATGCGTTATCTGGAAGCAAAAAAGGCGAGGATAGAGATCATTCCGATGATCGACATCATGTTGTTCTTATTGGTGTTCTTCGTCATGATTGCGCTGAAGATGATCCCAACCAGTGGACACGTCACCAAACTATAACAACGCTTTTGAAAGCAGGTGATGCTGAGAAAACAGCGGTCACGATTGTGGGGGCTGACACAGTCTCGTTGCAAAACCTCATGCACGTCATTGATGCAATTAAGCGATCGGGTGCGAGTCAGCTTTCGCTTGCCGCGAAACATCAGTCCGAAACAAAATAAAGCGACACACTTATGGCGTTCGGTCGTCCCTTTCTTTCGTTTCAAGGGGTCAAAACTCTTTGCTTGGCGCTCACCATTGAGCTGGTGCTTCTGGCTAGCCTGGCAGCCTTGCTTCTGTCTGCGACGATAATAAAAAAGGAAAAGTCACCGGTTGTGCTGCAACTGTCGCTCAATGAGCTTGATGTTCCGTCACCCGTTGTCGAATCTCAGCCTGAACCTGTTCCGACACCCAAACCACCTGAGCCAGAGAAGCCTCCCGAGCCTCAGAAACCCCCTGAGCCTGTGGCCCTGCCACCCCCTCCGGTACCAGCGGCCAAGCCCAAGCCGAAACCGGTGGCAGAGAAAGTTAAAACGGCTCCGGCAGCACAGCAGGTGAGCCCCTCTGCCAGCACTACCGACGCTACATTCGCTGAGGCTGAGCAAGCGACTGCAGCCGCCGCTGCGGCGGCGCAAGCGCAAAGCAGGCAAAGCTCGGATTTGCTGGATGCCTATCGAGGCCGGGTCAATGCAGCCATTCAAGCCGCGGTCAACTGCCCTTTGGCAGCGCAGAACATGGGGATGTCAGGCCAGACTAAAGTACACTTTGACTTGAAGGATGGCGTTCAAAGCAATGCAGTGGTGGCGGTCACTAGCAAACGGCCGATGCTAGACAGCGCTGCCTTGTCTGCCGTGCAGAGTGCACACTATCCCGCGCCCCCCAAAGAGTTTGCCGGCCAGTTAAAAACGATGAGCGTTTTGGTTGTTTTGAATTGCGCCAGCTGAAAGAAACCGTCTGATTTTCTTAGGATCGTTGATGATTGCTTGTTTACACCGCACATTATTGCGGTTCGCCTTTTTGTTGTGTACGGTGTCGCCGCTTGTTCAAGCTTATGCTGCCAATGAGCCTTCCGTGCCCTATGCCTTTGTGGTTGCTGGCGATGGTCAATATACTGTTCGGGCGCTCACCCCAGCGGCGACGTGTCCCGCCATTTCGTGGGATGGCCAAACGCCAGTTCAGATGGCCGTCAGAGTTGAGCCGGAAGAGATTGCTTCGCGTTTTAACGGTGACGGTAAAGCAGCGAGCTTCCCGGTCTTAAGTTGCGAGGCGCGGTGGGTCGCCGGTGTGAAACAGGCGAAAGTGGGCAATCAAATCCTGGCGACCCCTAAAGCAGTGCCGCGAAGAATCGTGGTGTTGGGTGATACGGGCTGTCGATTGAACGCGGCAGATGACGCTTTTCAAGATTGTTTGAACGACGTGCAATGGCCGCTCGCAAGAATCGCAAAGCAGGCTGCTGATAAACAGCCTGATCTCGTGATTCATGTGGGGGATATTACTTATCGAGAAAGTCCATGTCCAGACGCAATAGCAGGTTGCTCGGGCTCAGTATGGGGTCACGGTTACGACGTTTGGGATGCGGATTTCTTTACACCCGCAGCGCCTTTATTGGCAAAAGCCCCTTGGGTTTTTGTCCGTGGTAATCACGAAATGTGCGAACGAGGCGGGCAAGGTTGGTTTCGCTTCTTAGACAGTCACCCCTTTAATGCCGCTCAAGCGTGCAACACGGAGGGGGATTTCGAGGCCAGTAACCATACCCAGCCATTTGCGGTTTCACTCGGTTCGGATGCCCAGCTCATCGTTTTTGACTCATCTGCGGATAAAAAGAAACTGAGTAACTTCACAAAGGCCACATTCGAGACGCTCAGTAAACAGTTTGATAGAGTCGATGATGCAACCAAAGCCAAACACAATAGTATTTTTCTCAGTCATCACCCGTTGGACGTGCTGACTAAAGATCGCGACACTGGGCGTCTCGTCGTCAATCAGAGTGGTCTAGGTCAGCTTGTGGCTTCACGCGAGACTGATTTTTCTTTACGTCGACGATTGAATTTTTCAGTACACGGTCATTTTCACGCCTTCGAAGCCATTGCTTTTACCGATGATCGCCAGCCAGTGATTATTACCGGGAACGGTGGCAGTGCACTTGAACAATCGTTTGCCTCTCAGCAAGTCACAAAAACTGTGCTGAAAGAACATCGTGTCAAAAGCTTCACAGGGATTCCTGGTTTTGGCTTTATGACGTTGGATCGGCGTGACGAACTTGGATCCAGTTGGCTACTGACCGAATACGATATGAATGGAAAAGCGCTTGCCACCTGTAAATTAAGACATCACCGAAGCAAGTGCCATACGCTATAAAAGGAGAAGAGGGCATGGCTATTTGGCGTCAAATCTTGGTGGTTGTGCTGGTGTTGCTCATCGCAAGTTGCACCTCTTCTCCCGCTGTGCGCACGACAACTGATCCCTCTGCGGATTTTGCTGCGTACCACTCCTTTGCGTTGGGCTTGCCCCAAGGCCCAAATCCCGCTGGTTATCACGAGTCTGTCACCGAGCGATTGAGATTCGCCCTCCTGATGCAGTTGCCAAGGTTGGGCTTCGCGCTGAACGAACAGCGGCCCGACGTTCTGGTGACGTATCAATTGACCACCCAGCCCAGACCCAATCGAAATGGGGTCTCACCGATTGCTGCGGGCAGAACCTGGGGGCCCGAGTATTTGTCGGATGTTGACGATGGATTTGCTTTGAGCGACATCAAGATATCAGTGATTGACGCCAAGTCTGGACTGACGGTATGGAGCGGTTCAGCCAGCACGGCCATTATTGGCGTGGCTTCAACGAAACTGGATGAGCGTACTCAAGCTGTCGTAGCGAACATTTTGGCTAAATATCCGAATTGAAAAGGCCGCCCAAAATGGGCGGCCTAGACGTCACCAACGACCAGTGCCGGTCAGTGTCGGTCAGTGTCGGCCTGGGGTGCGAACTTAATCGCGACTGCTGCCGCCGAAGATACCTAACAAAGCCAGCAAGTTCGAGAAGACGTTATAGACATCTAAATAAATCGCGAGTGTGGCCGAGATGTAATTGGTCTCACCACCATTGACCACGCGTTGCAGATCAAACAGCATGAAGGCTGAGAAGATCACGATGGCCAAGACCATGATGGTCAATGTCAGGGCAGGCAAGTGCAAGAACATATTGCCAATCGCAGCGATCATTAAAATGACAGCGCCCATGAACAGGAACTTGCCCATGCTCGACAAGTCGCGTTTGATGGTCGTCGCCAAGGTTGCCATGGCGCCGAACACCACTGCGGTGCCACCAAAGGCTGCCATAATGAGTTGCGCCCCATTGCCAAAACCGAGGACAAAACCAATCAAACGTGACAGCATCAAGCCCATAAAGAAAGTAAAGAGTAATAAGAGAGCAACGCCCATCGAATTGTCTTTATTTTTTTCGACCGCAAACATGAGACCAAACGCCCCTACCATGAAGACAATCAGCGTCATGCCGGGGCTCGCGGCCATGGCTTGTGCCATGCCGGTATAAACACCGATGGCCGCACCAATGACCGTCGGGATCATTGAAATGGCGAGTAGCCAGTAGGTATTGCGCAGCACGCGATTACGTGCAACGGCTGACGAAGCGCCATAGCTGTCTTGTGAAATTGTGCGATAGTCGTTCATATTGAACCCCTCATGTTGTGACTGACCTGTTCGAATCTTGTCAGGTTACCTAGTCTAGGACGGAAATCATACCTTACAGTTCCCTGAATGACAAAATTTAGTTCATGCCGTCATTTTGCTGCACGATTATGCACCTAAGCGGTGCGCTCTGACGTCATGACCCTGATTTTTATAGATCGACCAACGAGCGCGTGCCGCTAGCTTATCCTGTTCGTCCTCTGAGACGATTTCAAGCACTCTAGAGACTGCGCCCAAACTGGGTGGACAATCCTGCGCCAAATTAAGTAACCAGGTGTGAGTCGTGAGTCGACCTAACGATGCTTCAAGTTCGCGCTGCACGAGGACGACCGGGGTCACTGATGCCAGTGGGTCATGGCTTCGGACATGCGGCACAAAGGCCGTATCTTCTAATGCCCACAGCAGCTTATCCACCTGATCAAGTCGCTGCTCATCCGGGCAATAGATGACGAGTCGCTGACCCGCCAAATATTGCCGCCAGATCGTCTGACACGCTTGCGCCACTCGCTCACTGGCACCGAATGCAAAGTCGATTCTGACCATGAGAGTGCTTTACTGGTAAGCGCTGGTAATCAAATAATTGAGCAACAAAGGCATCGGGCGTGCTGTCGATCCCTTGTCCACCCCAGACCGCCAAGCGGTGCCGGCGATATCCAGATGTGCCCACCGATACGCCTTCGTAAAGCGCGATAAAAAGCAGGCCGCTGTCACTGCCCCAGCGGGTGGGCCACCAATGTTGGCCATATCAGCAAAGTTTGATTTCAGTTGCTCTTGATAAGCCTCATCGAGCGGCATACGCCAGGCGGGATCTTGGGCTTGTTTGCCCGCGGTGAGTAAGGCATCGGCCAGCGCGTCGTCTGTCGAGAATAATCCTGAGTTCACTTTACCGAGTGCCACGACACACGCGCCCGTCAGCGTGGCGATATCAATGACGGCCTTTGGTTTGAAGCGCTCAGCATAGGTGAGGGCATCGCAAAGGATGAGGCGTCCTTCGGCATCAGTATTCAGAATTTCAATGGTTTGGCCCGACATGCTGGTAACAACGTCGCCCGGCTTGTTAGCGCTGCCATTGAGCATATTCTCGCAAGCAGGGATTAACCCGATGACTTCGATGGGTAGGTCGAGTTCGGCGACGGCTCTGAGTGTGCCGATCACACTGGCCGCACCACACATGTCATATTTCATTTCATCCATGGTGGCAGCAGGTTTAATGGATATCCCGCCTGAATCAAAGGTTACGCCTTTGCCAACGAGCACGATAGGACCCGTGTCAGTCGATTTGGCAGAGCTCTTCTTCGCTGTAGTCGACACTGCACTGGTTTTCTTGTAGTGGATGACGATGAAGCGAGGGGGTTGATCAGAGCCCCTGGAGACAGACAGAAAAGAACCCATCCGCAATGCTTCGATCTGTTTGGTTTCAAGGACACTCACCTTCAAGGACTTGAACTCGCGCGCGAGCGTTTTTGCCGTCTCGCCCAGGTAACTCGGGGTGCAGATATTAGCGGGTAGGTTGCCGAGTGTTTTGGCGAGATCCATGCCAGCAACCAAGGCTGAGCCTTCAGCCAACCCCAGTTGTACGCTCGATTGGTCGCCCTTGTCGATCCAAAGACCGTATTTTTTGAGCTTAGGTTGACGACTCGCATCAGGTTTGCTGATCGTCATGTTGTAGTGGTAAGTGGCATCACCCACGGCTTGAGCGGTCGTGCGAGCGCGAAGGCGCGCTGCGGTTGGGCTTGCAATGGCGGTCAGGGTTGAGCAAGCCTCGGTCAATTGCGCTTGGACACAATAGGCGGCAAAGGCGTGTTCAGCTCTAGCGTGGGTTTTGGCGCTGTACTCAGCCTGTTTGCCTAGGCCGATCAAGACAACGCGCAGCGCAGAAACGCCCGTCAGTTGGCGAAGCACCAAGGTGCTCGCGGCGCGGCCGGTAAATTCTGTCTTGATTGCCGCGCGAACGGCACCGTTGCTGGCGCGATCGATAATATCGGCAGCGGGGCTTAAAATGCCATCACTAAAAACACCAATCGCCAAAGCCGCTGTTTTGATCTGATGCGGCGAGGCCGTGGTGTGTGTGCTAAATTCCATTGATTGACTCCTAGAGTGTTACCCGCTTGCTGTAATTTCTTCTCTGCTATGTTGTGCGTATTCAGTTCGCCCGCTGGCATCGAGAATTCCCCCTCGATTATCCCGCATTTTTGATTCATGTCCCTATTTAAACGATCGGTTATTTCAGAAGTTGCCAATCACGCCGGCGTTGTTTTCTCGACGCTGATTGTGGTGTGGCTCAGCATCGTGTTGGTGCGCTTGCTGGGTGAGGCTGCCGCTGGCAAAATCGGCCCCGACATTGTGATTGGTTTGGCAACCTTCACGACCATCGCAGCGCTTCCGACCATTCTGGCTGTCTCGATTTTTATTGGCGTGCTGACAACGGTCACTCGCAATTACCGGGAATCTGAGATGGTGGTGTGGTTCTCAAGCGGCTTGTCCTTGCTGAGCTGGATTTCCCCGATTTTGACGCTTGCGATCCCGACCACGATCATCATCACGGGTTTGACGATGTTCGCTACCCCGTGGGCGCAGCGGCAAATGGAAGACTACCGCGCCAAGTATGAGATGCGTTCTGATCTATCCAAAATTACCGCGGGTCAGTTCATGGAAGTAGAAGAGGGTCAGCGAGTCTTTTTTGCTGAGGACGCGAGTGAAGATCAATCGACGCTGGGTAATCTGTTTTTACGTGCCTTGGATCCCAATTGGCATTCAATCGTGACGGCTAAAACGGCAGTAACGGAAGTTGAGGCCAATGGTGATCGTTTTCTGGTGCTGGATAAAGGGCAACGCTACGACTTAAAGCCGGGTACTTCCGAATTTCGTGTCTCCGACTTTGAGCGATTTGGCATGCGTCTCGAAAGCAAAGACAGTGCGCAATCGGCGGAACAACGCCGACTCGAACTGTTAAAAAGTCGCAAGGCAAGGCCGACATCCATGCTAATCGTTGATCCCGAACCCGAGGCAAAAGGTCAGCTGTTTTGGCGAATCTCTATCCCGATTGCGGCGCTCAATTTGGCATTGCTGGCGATTCCACTGGGGGCGGTCAATCCCAGAGTCGGCCGATCCGAGTTACTCATTGCCGGTTTGGTGGCGATGCTTTACATGAATTTGATCAATATCTCTCAAGGCTGGATCAACACGGGAACCATCCCCTTCGGCATTGGCGTATGGGTCGTACATCTGCTGTTTGGTGGCCTCACGGCTGCGCTGTTAATGCAACGTTTACGTGTCAAGGCACCTAAAGCACCGGTTCAAGCGGTCACGTGAGCTAGCTCGTTTCCTTATAAGTACATAACTAACAGTTTGTAAAGTTATGTTCTATATAACTTAAAATGGTGCATCTTCAGGGGTTTCTATGAATTTGCAACAGTTTAGATTTGTTCGTGAAACGATTCGGCGCAACTTTAATTTGACTGAGGCGGCGAACAGTCTATTCACCTCTCAGCCCGGCGTTTCAAAAGCCATTCTCGAATTTGAGGATGAATTGGGTGTCAAGATTTTTGAACGTTATGGCAAACGCATCAAAGGGTTGACCAAACCGGGTATTGCTGTCGCGCAGGTGATCGAGCGCATCATGCAAGAGATCGATAACTTAAAAAAAGTCAGTGATGACTTCGCTCGCAAAGACGAGGGCGCGATGGTCATCGCCTGCACTCATACTCAGGCACGCTACGTCTTGCCCAAAGTGATCCCCGCTTTCAGAGCCTTGTTCCCGAAAGTTCATCTGTCGCTCGCTGAGGGAAGCCCGTCTCAGTTGGCCGACATGGTGCTCAGTGGCCATGCCGATCTGGCAATTGCGACAGAGTCACTTGCGCTAACGCCAGGGCTGTCAACGTTGCCCTGCTACAGTTGGGGCCATGCGGTGGTAGTGCGGCCAGATCATCCCTTAGCAACGCTAGCTCGCGACAGCAAGTTTCTGGTGACACTCGATCACTTGAAAGATTACCCGATCGTCACGTATGACCGGGCCTTCTCTGGCAGACGTTCGGTGGACGAGGCCTTCGAAAGAAATGGCATCACGCCTGATATCGTGCTTGAGGCAATCGATGCAGACGTGATTAAAACGTATGTGGATGTGGGTATGGGGATCGGCATCATTGCTGGCGTCGCCTTTGAGCCTGCGCGCGATAATCACCTCGTCAAATTGTCTGCAGCACATCTGTTTGGTGAGCAAACGACAAGAATCGCCATTAAATCTGGGGTGTTTTTGCGCGATTACGTCTACACACTCATTAGCATGTTGTCTCCTGAGCTAACCGAAGTGCGTGCAAAACAGCTTCTCGAACTTCAAATGGCCGAGCAAAGATAAGAATTATTCTTATTTGCCTTGACTCACTAAATGAGAATCATTATCATTTAACTTGTTTCTTAATCAAGAAAGAGGTGAGTCATGGTCAATTTATTGAGTGCAGTGGTTGTGGGGGCAGATCGACTGGGCAATATCCCTGAACTTTTGCGTGGGCACAATATTCGTATTACCCACCATATCAGTGGTCGTGATCCCTCGCATCAGAAAAAAACCTTGCAACTGCCGACGGGCACTGGATTGGTTATCTTGCTAACCGATTTTCTGGGTCACAACGTGATGAAGACTTTCAGGCAGGCTGCTCAACGCCAAGGGGTGAGAATTGTTGCTTGCCGACGCTCGGTTTGTGCCGTACGACATGCCCTTGCCCAATTGGGGGTACCCGCGATCGGCAGAGATTGCGCTGCGTGAGAGCCCGAGCACACTCAAGCCGTGATGACCTAGCGATTGGTGGTGGTTTGAGCTGGTTTTGTTGAAGTCGCTAGCTTTGGATCTCTCGTCTGCTGGCTGGTGCTAGTGCTAGATTTTGAAGCGATAGACTGGGGTTCAGGTTTGGCGTCAGTTTTATTTCCAGATTTCGCACTTGATTTAGAAGCGGATTTTGTTTCTGACTGACTGCCAGACTTGGCTGTCACCTTTGAACTAGATTTGTCGTCCAATTTACTCGCGTTGGCCCTTGCAGCGGGCTTTTTGTCTTTAATCAGTGTCGTTTGACGAGGCTGACTCGAGTTCAGATGCGCACTGGTCGGCTTGTGAGCACTGATCGAACCATAGGTACCTTGAGTTGAGATCGTGATGGGCGCCGCATCGTTCAAGCTTGTATTTGGGACGGCCGAGGCAAATTCAGCCCCTTCTAGCCGACGTGCCCCGGTGAATCGTTTATCCCAATAGCGTTCATTCAAATCCTCAATGCGCACCACCCCACCAGTTGCGGGAGAATGAACGAACTTGCTATCGCCAAGATATACGCCCACATGCGAAAAACGGCGACCCATGGTGTTGAAGAAGACTAAATCGCCCACCTGTAGCTGATTGCGCTCGATATTAGAACCAAGTTTGGCCATGTCGTCAGAGCGAGGAGGCAGTTTCAGACCGAGTGATTCTTGGGCCGAATAGAAAACCAAGCCACTGCAATCGAAACCAGTCTCTGGTGACTTGCCGCCAAACCGATAGCGAATGCCGAGCTGGGTTAATGCTTGACGAGCCAGCACGTTGTTCACGTCTTCGGGATTGATTTTTATGTTTTCAGTTCGCTTGCGAGCGATAAATTCGCCGATCGGATCAGGTCGCGTCTGCCACGTGTAGCCAATCTCATCCGATGCGTTCGAACCGTTAAAAGCCGTGTGAACCCCATTGGGGTCAGTCGCGCAACCTGCCAAAACCAAACAAATCCCCACCACCCAGCGACGATTGAACCTGCTGACCGAGAGCAGGGCATTAGCGGGGTTTATCGCGAAGAAAGGTATAGACATTCTCGATCTATTGGAAAGACTAAAAAGCTTGGGCGTAAGACTAAAGGCAACTTGCGTCAAACGCAATGAATATCTGATGAAGCTAAGACTTACGCAGCGGTTGCGCAATGGCCAGATCCAGCTAAGCTAAGCAAGATAGGGCAAAATAGTAACAAACTCTGACCGACAACAACAGAAATTATCATAAAACAGGAAGCCTGACCATGAATGCCGTTCATCACTTTCACCGTCAATCCCTGGAGGAAAGAGACGTTTTTTGGGCTCGCGAAGCTCAAGCCGTCCACTGGCACAAGCCGTTTGATCAAGTGCTGGACTACTCGACACCGCCGTTTGCGAAGTGGTTTGTCGGTGGTGAGACGAATTTATGCTTTAACGCGGTTGATCGCTGGGTGGAAACCCGTGGCGACGAACGGGCATTGATTTGGGTATCGACCGAGGTTGAGCAAGAGATCATCTACACCTATCGTGACCTCTACCGCGAAGTGAACACGGTCGCCGCGATGCTGGTCAGTCAGGGGGTGCAACAGGGCGATCGCGTGCTCATTTACATGCCAATGATTCCCGAGGCGGTATTCACGATGTTGGCGTGTGCCCGGTTGGGCGCTATTCACTCTGTCGTTTTTGGCGGATTCGCGTCGGTTAATTTGGCTCAGCGTATCGACGATGCGCAGCCTAAAGTGATTGTGACAGCAGACGCTGGCTCACGTGCAGGCAAAGTGACGCCCTACAAACCATTGCTGGATAAGGCAATCTCACTGGCTAAACATCCCCCGGCGAACGTCATTATTGTTGACCGAGGTCTCTTTTCCTTTGATCCCGTTGTCGGGCGGGACTTGGACTATGCAGCAATGCACCGTCAGTACCTTGAATCAGAGGTTGCACCTGTCTGGCTCGAATCCTCTTCGCCAAGCTATATCCTTTACACCTCGGGTACCACAGGCAAACCCAAGGGTGTTCAGCGAGATACAGGGGGCTATGCGGTTGCCCTCGCTTCCTCGATGGGCGGGGTGTTCAACGGCAAACCCGGCGAAACTTTTCTGTGCACCAGCGACATCGGCTGGGTTGTTGGGCATTCTTACATTGTCTACGGGCCACTCATTGCTGGGCAAACCACCATTCTCTACGAAGGTACCCCGATTCGGCCTGACGGGGGCATTCTCTGGAGCCTGGTTGAACGTTTCTCTGTCAACACGATGTTTTCTGCACCGACAGCTATCCGTGTGCTTAAAAAGCAGGATCCAGCTTTACTTAAAAAATACGATCTTTCGTCTTTGAGATCACTCTATCTGGCGGGTGAACCGTTGGATGAGCCCACCGCACAATGGATATCAGAGGGTTTGGCCAAACCGATTATCGATAATTACTGGCAAACGGAAACAGGCTGGCCCATCCTCGCGGCGCAACCAGGTATCGCGCAGGTCGCGACCAAATTCGGCAGCCCTTCCTTTCCGGTGTACGGCTTTGATGTTCGAGTGATTGACGAGCAGAGTGGTGAGGATCTCGGGGCTAACCAGAAGGGGGTAGTCGCCATCGTTCCTCCGCTACCACCGGGCGCCATGAGCACGATATGGGGCGACGATACTCGGTTTGTCGAAACCTATTTCACGGCAATTCCCAACCGTCAGGTCTATTCGACGTTTGACTGGGGTTTATTTGACGAAGAGGGTTATTTCTTCATTCTGGGGCGCACCGATGATGTGATTAATGTCGCGGGACACCGACTCGGAACCAGAGAAATCGAAGAGTCAATCAATAACCATCCCGCGGTCGCAGAATGTGCAGTGGTCGGGATTGCCGACCAGCTCAAAGGACAAGTCGCCATCGCTTTTGCTGTCTTGAAAGATGCCAAGTTAATTGATGGAGAAGGGGCAGATCTCAAGCTTGAAGGCCAGGTCATGAAACTGGTCGACGAACAATTAGGCGCAGTTGCCCGACCTGCTCGCGTCAGATTTGTCACCTCCCTGCCAAAGACCCGCTCTGGTAAAGTGTTGAGGCGGGCGATTGTCGCAGTTTGCGAAGGCAGAGAGCCGGGTGATCTCACGACAATCGAAGACCCGACTGCACTTGAACAAATAAAGGATTCGCTTTGAAAACTAAATCAATTCTCGGTGACGCGGACGTTGCACGAATGATGGCGGCTGCCAAGGCATGCGCCAATCAAAACAACTGGGCTGTGACCATTGCCATCGTTGATGATGGCGGGCATCTCTTGAGTCTGCAACGTTTAGATGGGGCTGCTCCGTTGTCTGCACATATTGCTCCGGCAAAGGCGCATACCTCTGCGATGGGTCGACGTGAAACCAAGCTTTACGAAGACATCATCAATAATGGTCGTACGGCCTTTTTAACGGCTCCATTTGTTGAAGGTCTGCTCGAAGGCGGCTTACCCATTATGGTTGATGGTGAAGTTATCGGTGCCATTGGCGTATCTGGCGTTAAGTCATCCGAGGACGCTCAGATCGCCGCTGCCGGCATTGCTGCGTTGTAATATTTTTTATCAAAAATAGAGTCAGTACGACTAGACTCAAAGGAGATTATTCCCATGTCAACGTCTATCGAATCAACGCTCGTTGAAACCCGTGTGTTCCCGCCGCCAGCTGAATTCGCTAAACAAGCGAATGTGTCTGGCGCAGCTGGCTACCAGGCGCTCCTCGAAGAAGCGGATCGTGATCCAGATGCCTTTTGGGGGCGTCTGGCTCGTGAAAATCTGCACTGGGCAAAACCCTTCACGCAAGTGTTGGACGAGTCGCGTGCCCCTTTCTATCGTTGGTTTGGTGATGGTGATTTGAATATCTCTGCTAATTGTCTAGATATCAATCTGACCAATGGCAACGCGAACAAAGTAGCCATTATTTTTGAAGCGGATGGCGGCGAAGTGACGCGCGTGACCTATCAGCAACTCTATGAGCGAGTCTGCCAATTTGCCAATGGCCTGAAATCGCTTGGATATAAAACGGGCGAGCGAGCCATCATTTATTTACCGATGTCGATCGAAGCCGTTGTTGCGATGCAGGCGTGTGCCCGTTTAGGCGTGACGCACTCGGTCGTTTTTGGTGGGTTCTCGGCAAAGAGCCTCCATGAGCGCATCACGGACGTCGGGGCGACGCTGGTCATCACCGCGGACGAGCAGATGCGCGGTGGCAAGGCGATTGCGTTGAAGCCTGCGGTTGATGAAGCGTTTAGCATGGGCGGATGCGATGCAGTACGTCATTGCATCGTTTACAAGCGGACCGGTGGCAAAGTGGTCTGGGATGCCAAGCGCGACATCTGGATGCATGAGCTGGCAGACAAACAAGCAGCCACCTGCGATCCTGTACCTGTCAATGCCGAGCATCCCCTGTTCATTCTCTATACCTCGGGGTCGACCGGCAAGCCCAAAGGGGTGCAACACAGCTCAGCGGGTTATTTGCTGTGGGCTAAATTGACGATGCAATGGGTCTTCGATGCCAAGGCAAATGATGTGTTCTGGTGTACCGCCGATGTGGGCTGGGTGACGGGCCATACCTACATTGCGTACGGGCCTTTGGCAGCAGGTATGACGCAGATTGTGTTTGAAG
Source organism: Jezberella sp. (assembly GCF_964834465.1). Lineage (NCBI taxonomy): Bacteria > Pseudomonadati > Pseudomonadota > Betaproteobacteria > Burkholderiales > Alcaligenaceae > Jezberella > Jezberella sp. The sequence continues at coordinate 142,305 of NZ_CBAZRM010000010.1, read as the reverse complement.
GCGTGCCGACTTATCCCGATGCTGGTCGGTTCTGGAAGATGATTCAAGATCACCAGGTCTCTATCTTCTATACCGCACCGACCGCAATACGTTCGCTCATCAAAGCATCAGAGGCAGTCCAAGCGCATCACCCAAAATCATACGATCTAACAAGTCTGAGGCTACTTGGCTCGGTTGGCGAGCCGATTAATCCAGAGGCTTGGATGTGGTATCACACCAATGTGGGCGGTGGTCGTTGCCCGATCGTGGATACCTGGTGGCAAACCGAAACGGGGGGGCATATGATTACGCCCTTGCCCGGTGCTACGCCATTAAAGCCCGGATCGTGCACCACACGATTGCCCGGCATTACTGCGGCGATCGTCGATGAGACTGGGCACGACGTCGATGCAGGTCACGGCGGCTTTCTGGTGATCAAACGGCCTTGGCCCTCGATGATCAGAACGATCTGGGGTGATCCAGATCGTTTCGAGAAAAGTTATTTTCCGCCAGAGCTCAACGGTTACTACCTCGCTGGCGATGGCGCGCAGTGTGATGTTGACGGTTGTTTCTGGATCATGGGGCGCATCGATGACGTGTTGAATGTATCCGGTCACCGCCTTGGCACGATGGAGGTCGAATCCGCCTTGGTTTCTCATGAGTTGGTCGCCGAGGCTGCTGTTGTTGGCCGGCCAGATGCAACGACGGGCGAAGCGGTCGTGGCTTTCGTGGTGCTCAAAAGGACCCGTCCCGAGGGTGACGAGGCAGTTGCCATTGGCAAACAACTGCGTGATTGGGTCGCCAAAGAGATTGGGCCGATCGCAAAACCCAAAGAAATTCGTTTTGGTGATAACTTGCCCAAAACACGATCTGGCAAAATCATGCGACGTCTGTTGCGTGTGGTTGCCAAGGGAGAGGCGGTCACCCAGGACGTGTCTACCCTAGAGAACCCCGCGATTTTGGATCAGTTATCCAAGCCCGTTTGAGGTCTCAAGCCGTTGGATGTCGCAGAGAAATCAGGACTTCAGGTCCTGATTTTTTTGATGCACGCGTGCGCTCATTTCTAAGCGCATCTGTTTGCGCAGTTCAGCTGCGGCAAATCGGCGCTTTTCTTGCTCGCTAAAGGGTCTTAAAGGCGGTACCGCGGCCGGTTTTCGCTGATCATCGACAGCTACCATGGTGAAGAAACAGCTATTCACATGCCTGACTTCTTGCGTCTGGATGTTCTCTGCAATCACCTTGATGCCGACCTCCATGGAGGAGGTGCCGGTGTGATTAATAGAAGCTAAGAATGTCACCAGTTCGCCCACGTGGATCGGTTGTCTGAAGGTGACCTGATCAACGCTAAGCGTCACCACGTAGCGGCTTGCATACCGACTGGCGCAGGCGTAGGCAACCTGATCCAATAATCTGAGAATGCTGCCGCCATGCACGTTGCCGGCAAAATTGGCCGTGTCGGGCGTCATCAGCACCGTCATGGTGAGCTGGTGAGCTGGAAGGGGTGACATATGAAACTCGCAATGAAAAAATCAAAAATGACTAATATGGTAACTCGCCCATATGATTCGGTTCGATAATTGGTTAACATCCAAGCCCAGAACCACTGAAATTCGCATAAAAATTTCGGATGATAGCCATTCAAACCAACTGACAACAATAAGACACATAAGACACATGAAAATTTTGATCGTAGGCGCAGGGGGGGTAGGTGGTTATTTCGGCGCTCGGCTCACCAACGCGGGGGCAGATGTCACGTTTTTGCTGAGAGAGGCGCGTCATCAAAAAATACAAAGTCAGGGCTTAACGGTAGAGACACCCAAAGAAACGTTTACGGTGCAAGTCAAGTCTGTCACCAAAGACCAATTGACCCCTGAGTACGATCTCATCATGCTTGCCCCCAAGGCTTACGATCTTCAAGATGCATTGGCTTCGATTGCCGGGGCGAGTAGCAAAGGCGTGTTGATCCCCTTCTTGAATGGGCTAAATCATTTGCCCTTGCTGGATGAGCGCTTTGGGCGCGATCGGGTCATGGGAGGCGTTGCGCAAATTGCCGGCACGATCACGCCCAGTGGGTCTGTCAAACAACTCAATGACCTGGCAACACTGACCATTGGGCCGCGTTCTGAGGCCCATGTTGACATGGCAAAGGCTTTTTTCGCACGATGCCAGCAGGCTCAGTTTGCCAGTATTTATAGTGAGAACATCGAACAGTCGTTGTGGGATAAATGGGTCTATCTGGCCTCTTTGGCCGGCATGACGACGCTTTTTCGAGGTTCTGTCGGAGAAATTGTCGCCACCCCTTGGGGCACAGAGCTAATGACGAAGTGTTTTGCAGAAACCTGCGCCGTGGCAAGCGCGCATGGTTTTGCGATGAGCGGGGTTGCGCACGCCAAAGCACTTGAGAATTTGACCAAGGCGGGCTCAAACTTTACCGCCTCAATGCTGCGAGATTTACGAGCTGGCAACATGACTGAGCATGAGCACATTCTGGGCGGGATGGTCTCGCGAGCGTTAGATAAAAATATAGCGTGTGATCTGCTGAAAGCTGCTTACACGCAGTTATGTGTAGCCCAAGCGCAGCGCAAAACTTAGCAGACATACGAGCAGACGTCACGAGACCTGTGAGCAACTGATGCAAGTACCTGCCACCCCCTTCACAGTGACACGCAAGCTTTTTTGGGGATGGTGGATGGTGGGCGGCTGTATGGCGATCGCTATCGTGGCGTGGTCTTTTGCACTTTACGGGCCCAGTGTCTATCTACATAGCATCAGTCAGAGGCAGGGTTGGTCGATCGGCTTGGTGTCGTCAGCGCTAACACTTTCCTTTTTGGTTAATGCCTCCGTCCTGTTGTTTGTGGGGCCTGCCATAGCCCGTTACGGCGCTAAACCAATGATGATGGCCGGTGCATTGTCCATGGCCATGGGGCTGGCTAGCATGGGGCAGGTGACGGCCGTTTGGCAAATTTATCCCGCGTTTGCACTGATGGGCCTCGGGTGGTCTTGCTTGTCAACAACAGCCCTCACGACCACGTTAGCGCCCTGGTTTAACAAGTATCAAGGGCGTGCAGTCTCTACGGCCATGCTAGGGGCGAGTGTGGGCGGCATGGTTGGTGTGCCTTTTCTGCTAACGCTCATCGATGCGGTGGGTTTTGAAGCCGCCATGTTGGGGGCCGCTGGTCTGGTGGTGGGCGTGGTCTGGCCTATCAGTCTGTTTGTGCTGAAACGTAGACCGCAAGATTTGGGCCTTTACCCCGACGGCTTACCCTCAGCAAAATTCGCCTCTGGCAACGATACCGCGACCTGGACGCGCAAAACGGCGTTGCAAACAAAAGAACTCAGAACGGTGATCCTCGCTTTTGGTTTGGCCTTGATGGTTCAAATCGGCTTTTTGACCCATCAAGTGTCTATGTTGCTACCCGTCGTTGGCCAGCAGGTGACGGGTTTGTGCGTGATGGCCGCGGCGTTTTCTGCGTTTGTGGCCCGTATGTTATTGGCGCGCTTCTCGGATCATATGAATGTCCGAGTCATTGCCGCGGGCGTATTAGTGCAGGCTGCGCTGTCCATATTGCTGGTTTGTTGTTTGCCGACCACCCCATGGGCTTTGATGACGGGGGTGGTGCTGTATGGGATGACGGCTGGTAATGTCACGACATTACCCCCTATCATTGTGCGACGAGAGTTCGGGGCCCTCTCGTTTGGTGTCGTGTTCGGTATTTGCGCCATGTTTATGCAGCTAGTATCCGCGCTGGGGCCAGGATTTTTTGGTTTGCTCTTTGATTTGAGCGGCAGTTATCGGCTGCCTTTAGCGATTGCTGTGTTGATGAATATCGCTGCTGCACTGATGATTGTCCAGGTGGGAAGCCCCAGGTGGCGACGCATTTAGCGCCAAGCGATTGACTGAAGTGTTGTTCGTAGGTTTGTAAGTTTGTATTGGTAAGAAAGTAAATACTGAAATATTAGCCAAATGGCGTATATCAGTTTACAATTTAATCGAAGCGTAGACTGGCTTATAGGCTAATTAGCCTATTTTAGTTTACAATTTGATCCAGACAAAATTAAAAAAGACGGCAACCATGCAGCGACGCAACTTTCTCAAATCAGCAGCAATCACCGTTTTTGGGGCAGGTTTCCCTGTCAGCGGGGTGATGGCTCAAAATCGCTACGCGAAGTACGCGGGGCAGACGGTCACCATGAGTATCCCAGCGCATGCTCAGTACGATGCGATGGTGAGTTTGTTGCCTCAGTTCACCAAAAGCACGGGCATTAAGGTCGAGACAGAAAAGGTCGCCGTCAGTCGGTTAAAAGATAAGCAGTTGCTAGAAATGGCCAAATCACAAGGGGATTATGACCTGAGCGCCTACGTTGTGATGTGGAAAAGTGAATACGTCGCCAAGCGTTTGATCCAGCCATTAGCTCCTTTCTTTGCCAACCCAGCGTTGGCAGATCCGACGTACGATCTAGATGACATCATCCCGATTTATCTCGAAAACATCGGCATGGTAGGTGGCCCGAAGGGGTATTTGAAGGGCCCGGGGGCATCGCTATATGGTTTGCCCTATGGGGCTGAAACCTCGATTCTCGCTTACCGGCGCGACATCTTCGAAGAGCACAAATTACAAGTCCCCAACAATTACGTCGAATTTTCAAAACTCTTACGCACCATTAAAGACAAAGCAGGCATTGGTGCGTTGACGTCGCGAGGTCAGGTGGGGCATCAGGCGGTGCATGCCTGGCTCTTGCACCTCAATCCCCTTGGCGGGCGACTCTTTGACGATCAGTGGAAACCTACTTTCAATGACCAATATGGTATTGACGCGTTGAAATTTCTGCAAGATGTGGTCGCCACTGGCCCAGCAGGCATTACGAATTTTGATCAAAATCAAAGCACAGCGGCATTTTTGCAAGGTCAGTCTGCCCTGTATCTTGACTCTATCTCGATCGCAAGCCAGGTCAACGACACGAGAAAATCCAAAGTGTTTGGTAAGGTGGGCTACGCCTTACATCCCATGGGGGCGCGTCGAGCTTCTGAAGCGGGCGGGGCCGGCTTGGCAATCGCGCAGAACTCGAAAAATCCCGACGCGGCTTTTTTGTTGTTGCAATGGTTGACATCTAAGGCGCAGGATAAAGCCGTCACTCGGTTAGGGGGTTCGCCGCTGCGCAGTTCGACCTTGGCGGATGCAGATATGTTGCGCCAGTATCCTGAATTTTCAGTGTTCCAAGAGGCGCTGAAGTTCGCGAACCCCGATTGGCGACCTATTATTCCCGAGTGGGATAGGATTAACGTTCAGGCGCTTGGGGTTGGTATTTGGGAGGCACTGACGGGTAAAAAGACCGCTGAAGCCGCGCTCAGTGGGCTGATCCCTCAAGTCACACAAATTATGCGCGAAGGTGGCTATAAGATCTAAGCCACGATTAGGGGCTGGGGCTTCTGAGCTGCCAGTGCGAGTCTGCAAGTGCAGTGACACGCTCTTGTTCGAGCAGCTTATGCAAATGGGCAAGTAAAGAACGAGACGCAACGGCATGGCGAGTACTGGGGACGTCGTCGTACACTTTGCTGACCAAAATATCCAGTCGGATGGGCGTGTGCGACTCACGCAAAGCTTTGACGACTTTGTTTTCCCGATCTTGTCGGTGAATGAGCAATCTCTCGACGACCTCGACGGGTTGGTGCATCAAAAACCCATGCCCAGGCGCCAAGTAGTCGATTTTTATGGTGAGGATTTTGCGCAACGAACTGAGGTAAGTCGCCAAGTGGCCGTCGGGTGGGTTAATCACCACCGTTGATCCTTGCATGATGTGATCACCCGTAAACATCAATCGCTCTGACTCGAGTAAGTAACATAGATGATTCGACGCGTGACCAGGGGTGTGGATCGCTTGAACCCTCATGCCCGCCACGTCGCAGTAAGAACCATCCTCAAGCACAACATCAGGTTTAAAAGTCTGGTCTTGATTGTCATGCGCAGGGGGCGGCATGCCCATCAGCGTCGCACCGGTTTTCTGCTTAAGCAGGTTGGCGGCAGGTGAGTGATCTTTGTGCGTATGGGTACATAAAATCCAACGAATAGCGCCAGCAGCATACTTGAGAATATTCTCAATATGCGCGTCATCTGCCGGACCCGGGTCGATCACCGCAACACCGGTCGAGGCATTACCCAACAAATAGGTATTGGTACCTGGGCCAGTCATCATGCCACGATTCGCCGCGGTCAATCTGACGATGTTTTCACCGAGCGTTACTGGCACACCCGGCTCGATATAGGTGCGGCAATGGCCGCTATTGTCGCGATCGATCTTTGCAACCTCGGCATAGGCAGGATCGCCGGGGATCAGCAAGTGGCTTTGCCCGTCGCGATCAAGCGCACCCTTGGGGTTCATCGCCAAAATTTGGCGAGGTGTTTTTGCGTGTGCGAGCAGTTCCTCGACGCGGTGAAATCGAGCCAAGGCTTCAAGCGTCTTGATGGTGGGAAACATGAGGTTCAGCTCACCGACTTTACCCATCTCAAGCGCAGCTTGTGGGCTCACCCATAAGTGAGCGACGGTCTCAGCGTTATCCTGCATGGGAATCTGCTGAGCCGGTGCGCGGGCGACAAAGAAACGAGTATCGTAACGTCGTGGTTGGCCAGCCTTTGTCACCCAGTGACTGAAATAGTGGATTTGATCCGTTGCAACACGTAGTTGCAGTTGTTTCAGAATTTCAACAAAAGAGAGTTTGTTGTGTGTGAAATCTGCTCTGAGTGCGGCTAATCGGTCGGCTTCTGTCTGATCGAAGCTGAAAAGGTTCTGATCAGGCTGATAACCCAGCACCAAACCCGCCTCTTCAAAACATTCACGTACCGCTGCTATCCAGTAGGCAAGACCGCCGCGCTCAATGCCCAGTAAATGACTCGCGCGTGCATCGTCAAGCCCTGCGCACAGGGCAGCAATTTCTGCCTCCTGATCCTGTCGGTCTAATCCGCCCCCAGGAAATACGTGCATACCCTTGGCAAACGTAACTTGAGTAGTACGTTTGAGCATCAAGACCTCAAAGCCTTGATCTACATCACGAGCAAGAATAATCGTCGCGGCGGGTTTGATCGGGACAGGCGTTTCGGTCAAGGACTGCTCCAAGCAGAATTAGGTTAATTCTTACATTAGAACAAATAAGTTACACGAGAGCATTACATAACAGCACCAATCTGCCACGGCACGAACTCATTCTGTCCATAACCGTGATGCTCGCTCTTGGTTTTTTCGCCAGAGGCGACCCGAATGATCATTTCAAAAATTTCTGCACCCTTCATCGCGATTGAGACCCCTTCGTCGATGATTTCGCCGCAATTGATATCAATATCTTCACTTTGTCGCGTCCAGAGCGCATTGTTAGTGGCAAGTTTGATTGACGGCGAAGGGGCGCAACCATAGGCTGACCCTCGTCCGGTCGTAAAGCAAATCATGTTGGCACCGCCCGCCACTTGACCCGTCGCCGAGACCGGATCGTAGCCAGGCGTATCCATATAAACGAAACCTTTGGCCGTGACGGGTTGTGCGTATTCATAGACAGCTTCAAGGCGCATGGTGCCGCCTTTAGCCACGGCACCCAGGGATTTTTCAAGGATAGTGGTTAACCCACCCGCTTTGTTCCCCGCTGAAGGATTGTTGTTCATTTCGCCCTGGTTACGGGCACAGTAGTCTTCCCACCAATGAATGCGCGAGATGAGCTTCTCGGCGACTGCCTGATTCGCCGCACGGCGAGTCAGGAGATGCTCGGCACCATAAATTTCAGGGGTCTCTGACAGAATTGCACTGCCCCCATGTTTGACGAGCATGTCGACGGCTGCACCCAGCGCAGGGTTGGCAGAGATGCCTGAGTATCCGTCTGAGCCGCCGCACTGAAGGCCAATGGTGAGATGACTGAGAGGCACGTCCACGCGTTTAACGTTGTTGGCGTGCGGCAGCATGCCTTTAATGAGAGAGATCCCCTTGGCGACTGTTTTGCTCGTGCCACCCGTGTCCTGAATATTGAAGGTTTGAAACAAGGGGTTCTCTGAGAGGTTTTCAACTGCCAACAGATCGACGATCTGATTACTTTCGCAACCCAGACCGACCATCAAGACGCCGCAAAAGTTCGCATGCCGCGCATAGCCAGCCAACGTGCGACGCAGTACATCGATACCTTCACCGGTGCTGCCCATCCCGCAACCCGTGCCCATCGCCAGCGCAATGACGCCATCCACATTGGGAAAATCAGCAAGCGCCGCTGGATTGGTCTGGCGATCAAAATGAGCGGCAATCGCTCTGGCAGCAGTGGCAGAGCAATTGACGCTGGTCAGAATACCAAGATAGTTTCGCGTGGCAACCCGACCGTCTGTGCGAACGATTCCTTTGAACGTGCGAGGTGTCGTCTCGTATTGCGTGGGCTTGGCATCCACACCAATCGCATAATCGCGCTCGAACGCGCCGCCTTCGACCCCCATACCGAGGTTGTGCACGTGCACATGCGAGCCAGCTTCGATATCTGCCGTCGCAAAACCGATGATCTGGTTGTAGCGACGCACAGGATCGCCTTTGAGGATCTTTCTTGTCGCTATTTTGTGCCCAGGCGGTATCAGCCCGCGAACAGTTAATTTCTCAGAGGGAAAGGTCGCCCCTGACACGAGCTGCTGACGAGCAATGACGACATCATCCTGCGCGTGCAGGCGAATAATGGGTTCCATGACTGATCCTTGAGGCTAATTTCGCATGCAGATGTTCTGGCGGTTCGTTACCACGCTATTCTTTCACAGAGCCTGTCATGCCAGAGACGTAATACTCGACAAAAAACGAGTAAATGAAGGCCACGGGTAGCGATCCCAGTAGCGCACCTGCCATCAGCGCCCCCCAGTGGTAGACATCCCCTTCGACCAGCTCGGTAATCACCCCGACCGGAACTGTCTTGATCTCTGATGATGAAACAAAGGTGAGTGCGTAAATGAATTCGTTCCAGGATAAGGTGAAAGCGAAAATCCCTGCCGAGATCAAACCCGGGACAGCCAGTGGCAGGATGATCCGGGTGAGGATTTGTAATCTTGTTGCACCGTCAATCAACGCACACTCTTCAAGTTCATAGGGGATCGATCTGAAATAGCCCATTAGCAACCACGTGCAGAAAGGCACCAAAAAAGTCGGATAAGTCAGTATCAGTGCCATCTTGGTGTCAAACAAGCCGTACTGGAACACGATGCTCGCCAACGGGATGAAAATAATCGAGGGAGGCACCAAGTACGCAAAGAAGATCATCATCCCCATCACTTTCGAGCCTTTGAAGCGCAGCCGTTCGATCGCATACGCCGCTAAAACGGCGGTAAATAGCGAGATGAACGTCGCACTAATGGATACCACGAGCGTATTCCAGAGCCACTGCGGGTAAGCCGTATGAAACAGCAACTTGTTGAAGTGGGCCAGCGTCGGGTGCACGAGCCAGAAGGGGTTGCCTGTCTGCGACAACAATTCATTGTCTGGTTTGAATGCGGTGATTGCCATCCAGTAAAACGGGAACAGCAAAATGAAAAGCATGAAACCCAGCGGGATATAAATCGTGACCCATCGGCGCGGCAGGGAGGTCAGAAAATCCATTCCCTGACTATTTTGTTTAGACATGATGATTCCCTGAAGATTTATTTGTCGGCGCCCTGTTGCCAGGCGCGTCGTTGCAGACCGAAGTAACTAAACATGATGGCAGCAAGCAATAGCGGCACCATCATGGTTGCAATAGCGGCACCCTCACCAAGCGCCCCACTCGGGATGGCTCGTTGAAAGGCCAGTGTCGCCATCAGATGCGTTGAATTAAGTGGCCCACCGCGGGTCAAGACATAAATTAATTGAAAATCAGTGAAGGTGAACAACACCGAGAAGGTCATCACCACCGCAATAATCGGTGTGAGTAATGGCATGGTGATGTAGCGAAACTGTTGCCAAGGAGTGGCCCCGTCAATCGACGAGGCTTCGTAAAACGAAGGGGAAATGGTTTGCAGGCCAGCCAGCAGAGAGATTGCAACAAAGGGAATGCCGCGCCAGACGTTGGCAATAATCACCGACATCCGTGCCATCCAGGGGTCACCCAGAAAATCGATGTAATGATCGAGGAGCCCCATCTTGGTAAATAGCCAACTGATGACCGAAAATTGCGCGTCGTACATCCACCAAAATGCGAGAGCACTCAGCGCAGTTGGTGCAATCCAAGGTAATAAAACGACGGCTCTGAAAAACGATTGAAAAGGCAGGTTCTTATTCAACAGCAAAGCTAACCAAAGACCAAGGATGAACTTGGCAATACTGGCTACGATGGTATAGAAGAGCGTGTTAAAAACGACGAGCTGAAAGACGCTGTCGGTCACGAGATAGATAAAGTTTTCAAGCCCTACCCACTCGCCGACTCGGCCAATCTTGGCATCGGTAAAACCGAGCCAAGTCCCTAGCCCCAGTGGATACGCTAACAATCCTGCCAGCAAGAGCACAGCTGGCAGCATGAAGGCATAACCCAGCGAATGCCGGTTAGATTGGAAACGCTCCAAGAGGGATAGGGCTTTCATACTGGTTAGGCCTTGTAGTAACGTTTTGCGCGTTCAGCGGCACGTTGTGCTGCCTCTTTCGGCGTGCGAGTGCCGCTCGATGCTTCAGCCACCATGTCCAGCACGATGTAGTCACCCAAGCACGCAGCAGAAGCAGGGCCTAGTGGGCCTGAGTAACCGTGTACGGTCGCCATCGCAGGGCATTCGCCATAGACGGCAACCTTAGGGTCACCATGCCACAGTGGATTTGCCTCATAGGCCTTCAGCGTTTGCGCACCATAGCCGATTGATTTCTCCATCCAGGGGTTGTATTGCTCAGCCTCCATCAAGAAGCGAGCCAGTTCACGCGTTGCATTTGGATATTTTGTGTAAGCGAAGCACATCATCTGTGTGATTTGCATCAACTCCATCGGCCGACCGACTGGCCCCACGGGAAAGTGTGAGTGTTCGATATCGCTGGCCATCGCTTTCATCTTCGGATCTTCAGACATTTTTGCTGCGTAGTAGACCGAAATACCGTTAGCCGTGAGGCTGATTTGGCCGTCCAGAAATGCCTTGTTGTTATTTGGGTCTTGCCAAGACAACGTGCCGGGGACAAAGGTCTTATAGAGCTCACGTGCATACTCGAGTGCTGCAATGGTCTCGGGCGAGTCAACGACGACTTGGCCTTTTTCGTTGACCAATCTGCCGCCGTGCGACCAGAGCAACCAGTGCGTCCAGTTGTTACCGTCACCCACGGCTTTGCCCAGAGCGAAACCTGCGGGCGTGCCTTTTTCTTTCAACGCCTGGCAAAGCTTCAGAAACCCGGCAGTATCTTTAGGCATGGTTTCAAATCCAGCCGCTTGCACATGGCTTTTTCGATAGACCATCGCATTAGCAATGAATGCCCAAGGCACTGAGAGCCATTTATCGTTGAGGGTGCCGTATTGCTTCGCCGCGTTGTACCAACCACCGTATTTCTGGCCTAGATAGGTACATAGTTCAGTCATATCCAACATCTTGGTGGGGTACTGAAACGGATCATCAAACCAGCCCATGATCATATCTGGACCGCTACCAACGTTTGCAGATACCGCAGCTTTAGGGCGGATGTCTTCCCAACCCTCGTTATCGACTTTGACTTCGATACCGTAGGTTTTGCTAAATTTCTCAATGTTGACCATGAACTGATCTTCATCGCCTTGCACGAAGCGCTTCCAGCGCAGAACTCTCAGTTTGGCACCTGCCTCTGGCTTGTAAGCAAGCGTTGGTGTTTGCGCCGTTGCAATGGGGGTGAACCCGCCCACAGCGGCCGTCGAGGCGACAGCGGCACCCGTACCAATAAAATCACGACGTGAAAACTGTTTCATGGATATCTCCTGAGTATGCAGATAACTGCTTATCGTTCTGTTGCAAAGTTAAGATGTAAAACGACTAACCTACTTCATGACAAAACCGGTAGTGGCGTCAAACAGATGGGTATGGGCCGGATCTGGCTTCAGTTTGACGGCTTGATTAGGCACCAAATCAATGCGATGGTGGAAGACGGTAGACAATTGGGTCTCCCCAAAGGCGAACGTCACAAAAGTGTCCGCGCCCGTTGGTTCGATGACGTTAGCAATGACGGCCAGCTCACCACTCGAGTCGAGCGAAAGATGCTCAGGTCGCGTACCAAACAGCACTGGCTGACCTTCCTGCCCGACCGTGGTTAGTTTTGCAGTGACATGCGAGCCGTCGTGAAGCTCTACCTTAGTGGTGCCATTTTCATGGCGGATTTTGCCAGGTAGCATATTCATGGCAGGCGAGCCGATAAAGCCAGCGACAAACGTGTTGACCGGGTTTTCGTAAAGCTCAATCGGACCACCAACTTGTTCGATACGACCATCGCGCATCACCACAATCTGATCGCCCATCGTCATCGCTTCGATCTGGTCATGGGTGACGTAGATCGACGTTGTTTTCAAACGCTGGTGCAGTGCCTTGATCTCGGTGCGCATCTGAACACGCAGCTTGGCGTCAAGATTAGATAACGGCTCATCGAATAAGAACACCTGCGGATCGCGAACAATTGCTCGCCCCATCGCGACACGCTGGCGCTGACCGCCCGATAATTGACGAGGATAGCGTTCAAGCAAATCAGTCAAGCCCAGAATCTCTGCCGCTCTTTTTACCTTGGCGTCGCTGTCCGCTTTGTCTGCTTTGGCAAGTTTGAGCGAGAAAGACATATTGTCTCGTACGGTCATGTGCGGATAAAGTGCGTAGTTCTGAAATACCATCGCAATGTCGCGTTCTTTTGGCTGCATCGAGTTAACGATTCTGTCACCGATATAAATATCACCACCTGTGACCTCTTCAAGCCCCGCCAGCATTCTCAGTAGCGTCGATTTGCCACAACCTGAGGGGCCCACCAAAACGGTGAATGAGCCTTCTGGGATGTCTATATCCACGCCATGCAGGATGGGGGTGTCTTGAAATGATTTCTTGACACCACGTAGCGTCACACTTGCCATGATCTGAACCCTTTGACAACAACGTAATCCGGCTTACCGGTCTGTGCAAACGTCACGATGTTCTGTGCAGCTTTGCTTCTTAGTTCTATTTCAGCTTCTTGCGAAAAAAAAGCGGCGTGCGGCGTCAAAATTGTCCTCGGATGTCTCACGAGGGGGTGATCACCTGGAGGCTCTTGCGGCAACACATCCAGTGCCAATCCGCCGAGCCTGCCTGTATTCAGCGCTACCAGCGCATCATCCACATTGATGATGCCACCTCGCGCCGTGTTAACCAAGTAACTACCCGGCTTCATCAGATTCAACACACGGGCGTTGACGATCGAGCGCGTTTCGTCGTTCAACGGGGTATGTACTGAGATGATATCTGCCGTTGAAAAAAGGGTTTCCATATCCACGCGTTCAACATAAGGAGGGAAGTCGTAGGCCATGATGTGTGGGTCGCAAGCGATCACACGACCAAATGTTTCGCGGGCGATGTGAGCGAAACGTTTGCCAATCCGACCTAGTCCCAAAATGCCAACGGTCATGCTGGAAGGGCGTTTGAGAACACCAGGGGTCAAGTAGTGCCATTGGCCGGCACGAATATCTCGATCGTAAAAAGACAGATGTCTGCTTAGGTTTAAGGCCATCGCAAGCGCGTGAGTGGCGACCTCGTGCATGCCGTAATCTGGAGAATTGCCCACCCAAACCCCACATGCTTGTGCGTCGGCTGTATTGATGGTGTCAAAGCCCGCACCAAAGCGACTCACAATTTTCAATTGTGGCAACGCTTCGAAAACTTTGCGGTTGGCAGGTGCGTATTGCAACAAGAACGCATCCATACCTTGACCCGCTGCAATGAGTTCATCTTCTGTTTTGCATTGAGCTAACGTGACGTTGAGGCCAGCGTTGTTAAAGAGGTCTAGCTCAAGTTGGACATTTGGAAAATCGAAATCGGTAATTAATACATTCATGCCGTGCTCTGATTGACTTGAGAACACAAGAATATTATGGTTGTGGCAATCCGGCAATTGGTCAGACCAATTATTATTAAAATAGCGGGAAAACCCTTAACCCATTCGAGGCAAACGCAATGACAAACGCAGCAAAGTACGATTTTTCGGGTAAACACGCAGTGATCACGGGCGGTGCGGCTGGTATTGGTGAGGCATGCACCGCGCGTTTGCTGGAGGGCGGTGCCAAGGTCAGTATCTGGGATCGAGACGACGCTGCTCTGCTTGCTGCGGTGGCGAAGTTTGGTAGCCATGTGCACGGTGTCAAGGTAGATGTGTCGGATGCAAATTCAGTCGAGGCTGCGCTTGGGTCATCACTGAGTTTTGCCGATCATATTGATATTTTGGTGAACAGTGCTGGCATCACCGGGCCCAACGTGCCCTTGATTGATTACCCCATTGACGAGTGGGATCGGGTATTTGCGATCAATTTGCGCGCCACGTTTTTAACCTGCCGCGCGATTGCACCGGTGATGAAAAAGGCCAATGGTGGTAAAGGCCAGGGGCGTATCGTCAATATTGCTTCGATTGCAGGCAAAGAGGGTAACCCCAACGCCTCTGCTTATAGTGCCTCCAAGGCGGCCGTCATCGGTCTGACAAAATCACTGGGTAAAGAACTTGCCTTGACCGATATCAAGGTGAACTGCATCACACCGGCGGCGGTCAAGACGGGTATGTTTGCTCAGATGACGCAGGCACACATTGATTTCATGTTGTCGAAAATACCCATGAACCGCTTCGGTCAAATCCAAGAGATTGCAAACATGGTGGCGTGGTTATCATCAGAGGAATGCAGCTTCTCGACAGGTGCGGTATTCGATATTTCTGGTGGCCGTGGGACTTATTAAGAGCGCAACGCAAGGACACGATGTCATGAATGCTGCATTAACCAGTCGAATTGCTTATAACGCTCATGATTTAGAGACTTGGGCGGGGCTCCTGTTAGCTGCGGCAGGATTGGATAGCAGCCTCGCACGCGTGGTTGCAAAAGCGCTGGTGGAAGGAGACTTGCTGGGTCACGATACGCATGGTTTAGCGCTTTTGCCGGGCTATCTTAAGGAGATTGAACAAGGCAGCATGGCTCGTGCTGGTTCTCATCGAGTCCTTAACCAAAAGCCGGCCGCGCAGCTCTGGGATGGAATGCGTTTGCCGGGCCCGTGGTTGATCGAACAAGCAATGGATGACTTGATTCCGCGCGCGCGCGAAATGGGTCTTGCGTCTCTGGTCATTCGACGCAGTCATCACATCGCTTGCTTGGCCGTGTTTCTCATGCGTGCTGCTCGTGAGGGGATGCTGATGGTGTTGACTTGCTCTGATCCCTCGTCAGCGAGCGTGGCGCCTTATGGCGGTACAAAAGCAGTCTTTACGCCAAATCCGATTGCCATGGGTTTTCCTTGTTCAAGAGGCGATGTGTTAATCGATATCTCTGCATCGATCACCACCAATGGGATGTGCAATCGTAAGGCGGCCGCGGGCGAGCAGTTCGCAGAAAATTGGTTGTTGGATGGGCAGGGACAACCAAGCCGAGATCCACGCGTGTTTCAACAACAACCCCCGGGGACGATTTTGCCGATCGGGGGCTTGAGTTACGGGCATAAGGGATACGGCCTGACGTTGATGGTCGAAGCCTTGACTGGGGGGTTAGCAGGTTTTGGTCGAGCAAACCCCAAAGAAGGGTGGGGTGCAACTGTCCATATCACCCTCTATGACCCTGACGCTTTTGGCGGTCAAGCCGCATTTTTGCAACAGATGGATTTTATTGCTGACGCCTGTTTGAACAATACCCCGCGTGAGCTCGGCGCAAAGCTGCGCTTGCCCGGTCAAGGGGGTCTCGCACTGCGAGAGACACAACTGGCCGAAGGGGTCAGATTGCATCCATCTATTTTGCCGAACCTAGCGATTTACGCAGAAAAATTCAGGATGCCGCCACCGACGGCTTGCTGAGTGCGGACGCGGTGGGTGGTTTTCCTTCAACAGAAGATTTGCCCCAGCTTGCGGAAAAGCGAGCGTATGCTTTTTCCATGTGATGTTGCATCGCTCGACGGGCGGCAACGGCATCCTGCGCTTTGACGGCCCGCAAAATACTGCGATGCTCTTTAATGGCTTGATCCCAGCTTTTCTTATTATCGAAGTAGTTGGCTAGTCGCGAGAACAGCACGCCAAGTCTCGCGTTAAACAGCTGGTCGACCATGTTTGTCAGCACATGATTGCCTGTCGCGGCAGCCAATGCTTTGTGAAAAGCCTGATCTGCCTCAAGCGGATTGTGGTTGCTTTCAGCGCGTTCAATCATGTCGCTTAGCGCTGCGTCGAGTTGTTCGAGATGCTCGGCGGTACGTGAGAGCGCGGCTTGAGCCGCGATCTCGGATTCGATGAGAAGGCGCGCCTGAATGACCTCGAAAGGGGCAAAATCCTGGCGAGGCATTCTACCTTTCTGTTTGCTTTGGGCGGGTTTGCAGACATATACCCCGGATCCCATGCGGATCTGAACCATGCCAATCACCTCAAGCGCTATCAGCGCTTCGCGTACCGAGGGGCGAGAGGCGCCGAATTTTTCTGCAAGATCGCGTTCTGAGGGTAAGCGGCTATCGACCGCAAACTCGCCACTCTTGATCATTTTGCTCAGTTGATCGGCAATCTGCTGGTAGACGCGTCGGGTTTCGATGGACTTGATCGGCATGATGAGGCGACGTTGATCTGGTTCGTTTCAAACACTCATGGTACGACTTTTCATTGGACTTTGTCACGATAACTGGTAAATTGGTAAAGCCAATTTTAAGGAGCAAGTAGGATGAGACTGCAAGGTAAAACAATACTGATCACCGCCGCAGGGCAGGGCATCGGTCGCGCATGTGCGCTGGAGATGGCTAAACAAGGGGCCACCGTTTGGGCAACGGATATTAATCAAGGCTTGTTAGATAAGCTTGCCGGCATCACTAATATACGTACCGAGGTGCTAGATGTGTTGAAAACGGCCGATGTTGATGCGTTGGCCAAGAAAATCGGTGCGATTGATGTGCTCTTTAATTGTGCTGGCTTTGTACATCAAGGTGATATTTTTCACGTGAGCAACGAGGATTGGGATTTCAGCATGGACTTAAACGTTAAGTCGATGTATCGCACGATCCGCGCGTTTTTGCCTGACATGTTAAGCAAAGGCCACGGCAGCGTGATCAACATGGCCTCTGGCGCTTCCAGTATCAAAGGCGCACCAAACCGTGTCATCTATGGGGCATCAAAAGCGGCTGTGATTGGATTGACCAAGGCACTGGCGGCAGATTATGTGGCGAAAGGGGTGCGCTTTAATGCGATTTGTCCCGGGACGATCGAGTCCCCCTCGTTAGGTGATCGCATCAAAGCTGTGTCGACGGATACCGGTAAAAGCATTGATGAGGCACGCGGTATGTTCGTCGCTCGACAACCGATGGGCCGGTTAGGCACGGATCAAGAGATTGCTTACCTTGCGGTGTATCTGGCATCCGACGAATCTAGCTTCACGACCGGAACCATTAATGTCATTGATGGGGGTTGGACGTTGTAAGACGTTTTCATCTTAATATTGCAGTGAGCGGCGGTTTCTTCTAGAAGCCGAGTCATTGAATCTATTCAAATACCAAGACAAACAGGAGCAATCTCATGAAACTCGTTAGCTACGGTCCGAAAGGCAAAGAGAAGCCAGGCCTCATCGATCACGATGGTCAATTGCGCGACCTCTCGGGTGTTGTTGAACACATTGGCCCAGAGCAATTATCAGCAAAGTCCTTGAAGGCATTGGCTAAGATCGATCCAGCGACGTTGCCCAAAGTAAAGGGTAAGCCGCGATTTGGCGTGCCTTTCCAAGGGGTGGGCAAGTTTCTGGCGATTGGTTTGAATTACTCCGACCATGCGGCTGAGTCTGGCTTGCCGGTTCCGAAAGAGCCAATTATGTTCTTCAAAGCGGATACTAGTTTGAATGGGCCCAATGATGAAGTGATGCTGCCCAAGGACTCAAAAAAATCAGACTGGGAAGTCGAGCTGGGCATTGTCATCGGCAAGAAAGCCCAATATGTCTCTAAAGAAGACGCGCTCAAACACGTGGCAGGTTACTGCGTGGTTAACGATGTCTCAGAGCGTGAGTATCAGATCGAGCGCGGGGGCACTTGGGATAAAGGCAAGGGCTGCGATACGTTCGGCCCTGTTGGTCCGTGGTTAGTGACGACCGATGAAATCAAAGATCCGCAAGTTTTGGATATGTGGCTGGATGTGAATGGCAAGCGTTTTCAGACTGGCAACACCAAAACGATGATTTTTGACTGTGCAACGATCATCAGCTACGCAAGCCAGTTCATGACCTTAATGCCTGGCGACATTATCACGACGGGTACACCTCCTGGTGTTGGAATGGGGGTCAAACCCAAACCTCGTTTCCTGAAAGCTGGCGATGTCATGACCCTTGGCATTGCTGGTCTTGGTGAGCAGAGACAACAGGTCGTTGCCTACAAAAAAGCGGGTAAATAAGTACTTCGATCAGATCGTGAAAAAGGGGTGTTGCTCGTGACCGAGTCAAAGAAGAAAGCAGATAAAAAAGCCAGCAAATCTGGGGCCAACAAAGCTGAAGCGAAATTGAACTTGCGTTCTAGCCAATGGTTCAGTCGCAATGATATCTACGGGTTTATTTACCGTAGTTGGATGAAAAATCGTGGCATTCCTCACGATCAGTTCGATGGTCGCCCAGTGATTGGTATCTGTAACACTTGGTCCGAGCTGACCCCTTGTAATAGTCACTTTCGCGTGCTGGCTGAGCAAGTTCGCCAGGGCGTGCTCGAGGCAGGCGGGTTTCCGCTTGAGTTTCCGGTCACCTCTTTAGGTGAAACGTTGGTGAGACCGACTGCGATGTTGCTTCGTAACCTCGCGAGCATGGACGTAGAGGAAACGATCCGGGCGAACCCGCTTGATGGGGTGGTGTTGTTGTTCGGTTGTGATAAGACGACGCCCTCGCTACTGATGGGTGCATCAAGCGTCAATATTCCGACCATTGGGGTCTCTGGTGGCCCAATGCTCAACGGCAAGTATCGCGGGACAGACATTGGTTCTGGGACTAATACTTGGTCGATGTCTGAAGATGTGCGTGCTGGCAAGATGACGCTCGATGAGTTTCATGAGGCCGAGTCTTGCATGCATCGCTCTCACGGACATTGCATGGTCATGGGTACCGCCTCGACGATGGCCAGTATGGTCGAAGCCTTGGGGGTTGCGTTGCCTGGTAATGCGGCTTATCCGGCCGTGGATGCTCGCCGTAATGTGCTTGCACGCGAATCCGGTCGGCGTATCGTGCAAATGGTGAAAGAAGATCTTACGCTATCCAAAGTATTGACCCGAGAGGCTTTCGAGAATGCCATTCGCACGAATGCGGCGATCGGTGGCTCAACCAACGCCGTGATCCATCTGATCGCGATTGCTCGTCGCATCGGTGTAGAGCTCTCGATCGACGATTGGGACAAGTTTGGTCGCGACGTTCATACGCTGCTGAATTTGATGCCAAGCGGCAAGTATTTGATGGAAGACTTTTGTTATGCCGGCGGTTTACCGGTCGTTTTGCGAACCCTGGGTGAGGAGGGTAAGTTAAACAAGAAGGCCTTGACGGTGACGGGTAAATCGATCTGGGATAACAATAAGAAAGCCGAGTGCTTTAACCGCGACGTCATCACGGAATGGCAAAAGCCTTTTAAAGAGAACACCGGTATTGCGGTGCTGCGTGGCAACCTTTGCCCGGATGGTGCGATTATCAAACCTTCGGCAGCGACGCCGAAATTGCTCAAGCATAAAGGCCGTGCCGTTGTGTTTGAAGATATCGAAGACTTTCATCGGCGCATCGATAGTCCCAAACTCGACATCGACGAGCACTGCATCATGGTGTTAAAAAATTGCGGTCCCAAGGGGTATCCGGGTATGGCAGAAGTGGGCAATATGCCACTGCCGCCCAAGATTCTGAAGAAAGGTATCACTGACATGATACGGATTTCAGATGCGAGGATGAGCGGCACTGCCTACGGCACCGTGGTCTTGCATGTGGCGCCAGAGGCAGCGGCAGGTGGGCCATTGGCGCTCGTTGAAAATGGCGACATGATTGAATTGGATGTAGCCAAACGGCGCTTGCATCTCGATGTGAGCGAAGAAATCCTGGCGAAACGCCGTGCCAAATGGAAGGCCCCCAAACCTCCCCTTGACCGTGGTTACTACAAGCTCTACGTAGATCACGTGAATCAAGCCAATGATGGCGTGGATTTTGATTTTCTGGTGGGATGTAGTGGCAGTAAAGTGCCAAGAGACAATCATTGATGGTTGTCGCTGAGCTCACCACCCGAGAGACTTGATGATTCGCATCAGCGCCTTACGCAAAACGCTCAAAACGCCAGATCGTGACTGGCCGATTTTGAGCGACATTTACCAGACGATCCCGACGGGGTCGTTTTTTACGTTACTCGGCCCGAGTGGATCGGGCAAAACTACGCTGTTGAGGATCTTGGCTGGATTTGAGTCTTATGACTCAGGCGACGTGTCGTTCGGTGATCAGTTGGTGTCGTCCCCCAAGCGCGGTGTTCATATCCCCACCCACCAAAGGGACCTCGGGATGGTCTTTCAGTCGTATGCCTTGTGGCCTCATCTGAGCATTTACGACAATATTGCTTTCCCCTTGACCACGAGTCGCGGCAAGGACACTGGCGTTGATATCCCGCAAGAAGTCATGCGTATGGCCGATTTAGTCGGATTGACCGCGCACTTGAAAGCACCTTCGCGGCTGTTAAGTATCGAGCAGCGTTACAAAGTCGCGTTGGCACGGGCGTTGATCACTAAGCCTCAGCTGCTGTTGCTTGACGAACCGTTAGGGCAACTTGACCCTTTTTTGCGAGAGCAAGCGCGATATGAGCTCAAGACTGTACAACGTAAGACGCAAACGACGACTGTCTATGTTGCGCAAGAAAAGTCAGAAGCGCTATCGATGTCAGACTATGTGGCTGTCATGAACGCGGGTCGAATTGAAATGACAGGCAGCCCCCAAGACGTGTACGGCAGGCCCAATACAGCACTGGTTGCACAATCATTAGGATTTTGTAATTTTGTTTCTGCTACCTTGAGACAAAAAATCGATTCACAACATGGGATAGCAGAGACGCAATGGGGCTCGGTCACGGTCGAAATGGAATCCTTACCGACACTGAATAAAAAAATCACCTTGATGATGCGTCCCGAAAATTTGATCCGCGTGGATGGCACTAATCCCAATATCCCACTGGCGAGTGACGCACTAAGAATGCGCGGCCGGATCTTGTCGAGTATGTATTTCGGAGAACGCCAAGAGACTGAAGTGCTTGTCGGGGTGCAACAATTTCGATTCCGTCATACGCCCTTCAATGCAAGAGAAGGACGAGACCTCACGTTGGCGTTGCGCAACGATCGGTGCTGGGCGATTGCGGAGCAATCAACGTGATAGAGCGGCCATGAGCGCAGCTGACAACGTGAACCGGTGGGCTCGTGCTGCTTTGGTGTTGGGTTTTGCGTTGCTATGCTTGATCGTACTTTTGCCTTTGCTACTGGTCGTTATTGAGACTGTCTTCATCGATGTTGACGGGCACAGGCAAGTCTCGTTGGCACATTATGCTGACTTCTTCTCCACCGCTGAGCACTACCTCGTCGTCGGTCGAACGCTGTTGTTGAGTGCTACCACCACCTTGCTTGCGGCAACCATCGGATTTGTTTTTGCCTGGCTAGCCATCCGAACGAATGTACCAGGTGGTCAGTGGATGCACCTCGCCATGATGATCCCGCTACTTATTCCCCCGTCGCTTGGTGCCATTAGCTGGGTGCTTTTGTTGAATCCGTCGAGCGGCTTAGTGAACCTTTGGTTGGGCCGGATTTTTCCGCAAGGGTTGTTCAATATTTATTCGTTTTCCGGCATGGTGTTTGTCGAGTTCTTGAGTGGATTACCCCTTGCGTTCATGTTGTTTTACGCAAACTTATCGGCAACGGATCCCATACTCGAAGAGGCCGCAGCGGCATCAGGCGCAAGCGTTTGGGAGACCTTCAAGCGAGTGACGATGCCGCGCATGGCGCCGCATTTCCTATCTGTACTGGTGATACTGTTTCTCTTGGGCATAGAGAGCTTTGATGTCGGCTGGTTCCTGGGATACCCGGCAAAGCTGAATTTGCTCAGCGTTGAAATGTTTGTTCGATCTAGGTTGGC
Organism: Jezberella sp.; assembly: GCF_964834465.1. Lineage (NCBI taxonomy): Bacteria > Pseudomonadati > Pseudomonadota > Betaproteobacteria > Burkholderiales > Alcaligenaceae > Jezberella > Jezberella sp. The sequence goes on along the minus strand of NZ_CBAZRM010000010.1, from coordinate 120,098 downwards.
TGAACCCGCAGATCTTGGTGGCGCTGCCATCTTCGGCGTGTGCTTAATCGTGTTGACATTGCTGTTGGTTCGGTTTTACAGAAAGTTCTTAGCGCAAGCGCTGCACTTGACGGTGCAGCGGGGCAAGCAATACAAACATCACCCCTTCGATATTGGACGATATCGGTGGATCGCCAGTGCCAGCTTTTATTTGTTGATTGTGCTGGGCGGTCTGATGCCCTTGCTGGTTATGCTGGCAAGTTCACTCGATCTCTCGCTCGATTCATCTATTTGGTCTTTGTCACCTCGGTTGTATCACTATCGGTGGGTGGTTGAAGATGTGACCTCATGGCAGGCCGTCATGAACTCGGTTTGGGTTGGTTTAGGCGGCGCGCTAGTGGCGATCTGCCTTGGTTTTCCTTGTGCAGTCTTTTTTATCAAAGCGAACCAGACGTTTCGTCAAGCGATTGCTTACCTCACGTTTACCCCGTTTGTATTGCCCACCTCGCTGTTGTCGCTTGGGGTATTCGTGGCATTTGACCAAAGCGCTGTCTATGGAACAGTCTGGTTGCTATTGTTGGGCTTTTGTTTAAAAGCGGTGCCGATCAGTATTCACCATATTCAAGAGAGCGTATTGAAGGTTCATGACGACGGGGAATTGGCGGCAAGGGCCTCGGGCAGCGGATTTCTGCCCACAGTAGGGCGGATTGTGTTGCCTATGGTTTCACCGAGCCTTTTGAGCGCATGGTTATTGTTGTTTTTACTTTTTATGCGTCAGTCAAATCTGCCGTTGATGCTTGCAACGCCTGATGCCGAAGTGATGAGTACGGTGTTGTTTCAAGAGTGGAAGGCTGGTGCGGTCGGGCATGTCGCTGCATATGGGATGTTAATCGTGACCTCATCTCTGATCTTGGTCGTCTTAGCAAGATGGTTGATCCGTGCGCAGGTTGTCGTTAAAAAGCCGTCGTCATTGCTGACAAATTCGTCTCATCGCCATGCAACTCATCATTAGTGCTGCCCCCGTTCTGGTGACGCTTCTCGCGCTTGGTATTGGACTGAGGTCGTTGTATGCCGCGCTACTGGGCGTTGGCGCTGCCGTGATTGTGATGCTGTTTGCTTTTCCGGTCCCCCTTGAACAAGGCGGGCCATTGCTCATGCGGTGGATGCCCATTCTGATCGAAGTGCTGGCCATTGTGGGCGGCGGACTCTTGCTGTCTGAAGTGCTACGCCACGCGGGTGCGCAGGCTGAGCTGGCTGCGTGGATCAAGAACCGAGCAGGCGGTGGGGTCAGTGCAGTTCTTTTGGTGGTTCACGGCATCACCCCCTTTGCAGAATCATTAACAGGTTTTGCGATTGGTATCACCATCGGCATTCCGCTCTTGGCCCATTTTGGCTTGCCATCGAAAAAGGTGACAGTGATTGGCCTGTTAGGGCTTTGTACGATCCCTTGGGGTTCGATGGGGCCGGGCACGATGGTCGCCGCTTCGCTCTCAGCGCTTTCTTTTCATGATCTTGGTGTTGCCTCGGGGGTTGTCAGCCTGATCCCACTGACTATCACGGGTATGGTCGCCGCATGGCTTGTGTCACTGCCAGGCTCACGCCTGATCGCTGTCTCGCAAGGCCTGTTGTCTGGCATCGCGTTAACCCTCGCTATTACGGGCTTCAACACGGTGTTTGGTACCAGCCCGGCAGGGGCGCTTGGTAGCCTGACCATCATTGTTGTGCATCTGTTGAAGGGACGCAAGGCGGGTCACGACCCATTGAAACGTGAAGCACGCAAAGGCTTGATGAGCTATGCGGTGCTGCTGCTCGGTGTGTTAACAAGTGGCTGGCTGATCAGGTCGATCGACTTGATGTCAACCTTGGGATTCTTTGCTTCGCCTGGCCTATGGCTCTTTGTCGCGAGCTTTTTTTTCACTCGCCGTGTGCCTGATTTAACACCCGTGAAACGTGCGTGGTCCTCTTGGTTACAAGTGGCACCAGTGACGGGTCTGTTTATTGTCATGGGGATGTTGATGGCAGTATCTGGCATGGCGGCTTATCTTGCGCAGGCCATTTCCACCATGGGCAAAGCGTATTTGGCTGTCGCCCCTTTTGTTGGTGCAACGGGGGGGCTGATCACGGGCTCCAACGTTGGGGCTAATTCAATGTTTGCGACCACGCAGGCGGCCATTGCGCGCTCGCTAGGGATCAGTGTGCTTTGGTTCATGGCGACTCATAACGTTGCCGCGGCATTTTTGATGATGGCATCCCCGGGCAAAATCGAAATGGCGATTCAATTGGCACCCAGTGATGCCGCACAGCACAGACGCTGGATTCAGTGGACGTTACTTGGCGTTGCGTTAGCCGTGGTAACGTCCTTAGCGGTGGCCAATGTGGTGATCGCCATCGTTGCTTAACGGTTGTTTTGCAAACGCGAGTCGGTGATCAAGCGCTCCGACATCGGTGTAAAACGATCAGGCTGTTGATTTCGTGAGCATGTCATACAACAAGTGCGCGACTTTTTCGGATGACGCTGGATTTTGACCCGTGATCAGTAAACCGTCGGCGACCGCGAAAGGTGCCCAATCGGCACCCTTTTGATAAAAGGCACCGTTGGCTTTGAGCATGTCTTCTACCAAAAATGGGACGATGTTGGTCAACTGCACCGCTTCCTCTTCTGAGTTAGTGAAGCCAGTGACCGTTTTGCCTTTAACCAAAAAATCACCATTCGCAAGACGTACATTTTTCAAAACACCTGGTGCATGACAAACAAAGGCAACTGGCTTTGTCGCGTTGTAGAAGTCGGTTATTAATCGAATTGAATCAGTGTCGTTGGCCAGGTCCCAAAGCGGACCATGACCGCCAGGATAGAACACCGCATCGTAGTCAGCCACCTTCACCGCGCTCAGCGTTGTCGTATTGGCGAGCTGTTTAAGCAAGCTTTCGTCCGTGGACATTCTTTTTGTGGTCTCGGTTTGAAATTCGGGGAGATTGCTTTTGGGGTCGACCGGCGGTTGGCCGCCTTTGACTGAGCAAAGGGTGACTTGTACGCCTTTGTCAGTCAGTGCGTAATAAGGCGCCGCTAATTCTTCTGTCCAAAAACCGGTTTTTAAACCGGTGTCGCCGAGGTCTTCGTGGCTAGTAATAACGAACAGAACATTTTTCATGTTGAGATACCAATTTATTTGATCGAGGGACATTCATCTTAGGTGACTCGTGGGTCAGTCACAAGGCAATTAGCAGCAAATTTGTGCCTAAAACAATCAAATTTTTTTAAAAAATTAGACATTTTCTTCAATTTATTGCCTAATGCTGCAATGAATAAATTAGACATGTATGAAGTTGCTCGACAACTATTCTGGCGATGTGCCCAACCTGAGCCGATGATCAGCGAGGCATCGCAGACACCGTTGCGCGAGGGAAAATACGACACAGTACTGCCCAATGTGCGCATTTTTCATCAGATACAAGCGCCGCTCAAAGAATGTGGCGTGTATTCGCCGTGTTTGGTCTTTATTTTTTCAGGGGCGAAACATGGTGAGCTGGGTCACTGGCGTTTTACCTATGACGTTGATCATTATTTATTGCTTACCTCAACCTATCCTTTGCAATGCAAGATCGACGCGACGCTGACTGAACCCCTGCTCGGTATCCAGATTGAGTTAGATCGATCGATGGTCAGTCAATTACTGCATGACATTGGCGAGTTTGGTGCTAACGCAGGCGATGCAACACCGGTTAACTCCAAAATTTCTGGCATTGAATGTTGCCCCATGGATGCGCTGATTAGGCGCTATGTGGGCGAACTTTTATTGACCTTATTCGATCCGCTAGAAGCACGACTATTTGGAGTGGAGCGGGTGCGTGCCCTGATATATGCCTTGTTGCAAGGCGAGGGGGGAAGACTGTTACAACACTGGAATCTGATCGATGGTCAGTTTTCGCAATTTCAAAAGGCCGTCGCATACATTCAAGCGCATTACAATAAGCCCCTTGATATCGAAACACTAGCGGCACAGGTAGGGCTCAGTGCGGCATCCTTGAACCGGGTTTTTAAACGTTATGCATCGGATTCGCCGATTCAATATTTAAAAAAGATTCGCTTGAACTTGGCGCGACTGCACCTGATTCAAGCGGGTGCGTCGGTGCAACAGGCTGCCTATCGCGTGGGGTACGAAAGCCCCTCGCAATTCAGTCGTGAATTCAAGCGGTACTTTGGCTATGCCCCCAAGCGTAGTTCATTGCTTGGCTTGCCCTAATCGCGCTGATTTGCCGCTAGCGGCTTGTAGGCAATTGCTTTGATTTCAATTCGCAGCAACGGATGAGGCAATTGATGGACGGCGACCGTGGTGCGAGTTGGCCCATCGTAATCAAAATACTCGGCATAGACGGCGTTGTAGGCCGCAAAGTCGTTCATGTCGACGAGGTAGGCACATATCTCGACCAGATCGGATAGTTCGGCATCGACACTCTTTAAGATGCCACGAATGTTTTCGATCACAGCCCGCGTTTGTTCTGCAATATCCGAACGAGTAGCACCAAAGGCATCGACTTGCTCGGCGCCGGCAATCGTGTTGTCTGCGCGGCGTGAGCTCGTACCTGATATATACAGAAAATCACCCGCACGCCGAATATGCGGAAATTTGCCTCTTGGCGTTGCTTTGCCCGCTACCAACTTAGCTTGAACGGCATTTGGCGTACTAGTCATGGATATTCTTCTCTTGTGATGGCTCGCTAGTTAATCATCCGGTGCTGCAAAGGGAGCGTACGACAGCATTGTCACGCCGAGCTGAAACGTTAACACTGAAAAGAACCATCGACTGGCAAAGAAACGGAATCATGCAAGGCTTGTACCCGCAGGCTTCTTGGATATCAACGGGGAGTCGGTGCCCGGTTGTCAGCCTTGTGCTTTACCCCCAACCACGCCAAATTGTATTAAGCTAAGTTTTGAAATTCATTTTTTAACGAGAGACGAAATGAGCCGAAAAATTGATATTGGTATTGAAGAGGCAGATCGTAAAGCCATTGCCAAAGGCTTATCTGCGCTATTGGCAGACAGCTATTCCTTGTACCTGATGACACATAACTTCCACTGGAACGTCACAGGGCCGATGTTCAACACATTGCACACCATGTTTATGGCCCAGTACACCGAGCAGTGGACAGCGTTGGATTTAATTGCAGAACGGATTCGCGCACTGGGTGAACCGGCACCGGCGACATACAAAGAATTTGCTAAGCTGACCTCGATCGAGGAGGTCTCTGGCAACCCCAAAGCCCTAGAGATGGTCAAACATCTGGTGAAAGCGCAAGAGGCGACTTCAAAAACAGCTCGCAAATTGTTTGCGCTAGTTGAAAAAGCAAACGATCAACCGACAGCTGATTTGCTCACGCAAAGACAAAATATTCACGAAAAAACGGCTTGGATGCTGAGAAGCTTGCTCGAAGAGTGACGATAGCCAACGGTTGAACCGCAAATTATCCAATCACGGGCAGTGAAATTAGCATGTTCGATTGAGCATGCTGGTTCAAGTAGTACAAGATCTATAAAAAAATAAGATCAAGGGACAAGTCTTGAGAAAAGTGTTGATTGCCAATCGCGGTGAAATTGCTGTTCGCGTCATTCGCGCTGTGTCAGACTTGGGCATGCAAGCAGTGGCCGTTTATGCCGAAGACGACGAACGAAGTGTTCATGTCGGCATGGCGCACGAAGCAGTTGCCTTGAAAGGCAAAGGGTCTGCTGCCTATCTTGATATTGAGGCGATTGTTAGTGCTGCGAAGCAGACAGGCGCAGATGCCATCCATCCTGGCTACGGGTTCCTGAGCGAAAGAGAGGATTTTGCGATGGCTTGCGCCACCGCAGGTCTCGTCTTTATCGGGCCGACGCCAGAGCAACTGAAGCGATTTGGCGATAAAGCACAAGCCATTGATCTCGCCAACACCGTGGGCGTACCCACGTTGCCATCAACACCCGGCGATGCTTCGCTTGAACAAGTGATCAAGTTCTTCGATCTACATGGTTCGGGCGGCATTGTCATCAAAGCGTTAGGTGGTGGCGGTGGCAGAGGAATGCGCGTCGTTACTCGTCCAGAAGAAATCGAACCAGCGTATCTGCGTTGTAAGTCAGAGGCTCTTTCTGCTTTTGGATTGGCCGCCGTGTATGCCGAGAGACTGCTGGTGCGCGCTCGACATATCGAAGTACAAATTGTTGGTGACGGCAATACCGTCGTGGCCCTCGGTGAGCGTGATTGCACGTTGCAACGGAGATTTCAAAAACTGATTGAAATAGCGCCCAGCCCGAAGTTGTTGTCTCGCTTGAGAGCAGGCATGATTCAAGCGTCTCTCGCCATGGCTCAGAGGCTCAATTATCTTAGTCTCGCAACATTTGAATTTTTGGTGGAAGAGGATGCGTCGGGCAATCAGTCAGATTTCTTTTTTATCGAGACCAATCCTCGTTTGCAAGTTGAACATACCGTGACTGAGCAGGTCACCAGGGTAGATCTTGTGGCGACGCAGTTGGAAATTGCGAGAGGCAAGACGCTAGAACAGCTGGGATTTCACAGAGCGCAACCAACGGTTGCGACAGGTTTTTCGATACAAGTTCGCATTAACCATGAGAGCACTGATGACAGGGGGCTCTCTCACCCGGCACAGGGTCAACTGTTGGTGTTTCAACCGCCCAGCGGCATGGGGATTCGCCTCGATACACATGGCTATGCGGGTTACACACCATCACCTTATTACGATACCTTGTTGGCCAAATTGATCGTAACGAGTGCGAGTGCTGACTTCACGGACGCTGTTCGACGTCTACGACGTGCCCTGACAGAGTTTCAAATCGATGGTTTGCAAACTAACCTTTCGCTGCTGAGCGCTCTCGTGGAAAGCGACGATTTTGTAAACCAGCAAATACATACGCGTTATTGGGACGAGCACTTGGGCCACTTGCTTGCCCAAAAAGGAGTCATCGAGGAGCAGCAAAACGGCAAATTGCTGTCTCGGTTAAAGCATGAGGCGGCAAACGGCCCCCTGAGCCCGATGAACAAACAAGAGATGCTGGAAGACCAGTCGCTGGTAGCCGTGCGTGCGGTGACTCACGGATCGCTCGCTGAGCTGACGGTCACCAAAGGTGCCACAGTAGTCGCTGGGCAGACGCTGGCAGTGATAGAGTCTATGAAAATGCAGCATCTGGTGGTGACCGAATCAGCAGGTATAGTCGTCGACCTCAGGGCTCACATCGGTGAGCTTGTTCAACGAGGTCAAATTTTGATTGCCCTTGAAGCGATGACCGACCTGCAAACGGCAATGAGCTCAACATCGGCAAGCCCAGATCCCAATCAGATACGACCTGATTTGCAAAAAGTGATTGATCGACAGGCTTACTTGCTTGATGAGAATCGGCCGGATGCGGTTGCCCGTCGGCGCTCAAGGGGACAACGCACCGCCCGTGAAAACGTTGCCGACCTCTGCGACCCCGACACGTTTGTCGAGTATGGCGGATTGGCTGTGGCTGCGCAAGCGACGCGTAGAGCCAAACAAGACCTCATTGCCAACACGCCAGCTGATGGTTTGATTACGGGCGTCGGCGATATCAATGGTGCATTAGTCAGCAAGGCGCATCGAACGAGTGCAGTGATGGCATACGACGCAACTGTCTTGGCGGGCACGCAGGGCAAACGAAATCATGTCAAAACTGACCGACTGGTTGAAGTCGCGATGCGCAATAAATTTCCCTTCGTGCTATTTGCTGAAGGCGGTGGCGGACGGCCAGGTGAGGTCGACATCCCTTCTATCTCTGGTCTACATCAACCGTCTTTCGCTTCATTTGCTGAACTGAGCGGAGAAGTGCCTGTCGTGGGGATTGTTTCGGGACGATGTTTTGCTGGGAACGCAGCATTTCTGGGGTGCTGCGATGTGATCATCGCTGATCGATCTGCCAACATTGGCATGGCAGGGCCCGCGATGATTGAAGGCGGCGGGCTCGGTATTTTTCGGCCTGAGGAGGTTGGTCCGGCAAGTGTGCAGTTCGCTAATGGCGTCATCGATGTGCTTGTCGATAACGAAGTACAGGCCGTGGCGGCAGCAAAACACTACCTCTCGATGTTTCAGGGATCGATTGAGCAATGGCAGGCACCAGACGCTAGAGTGCTGAGAAGTGTCGTCCCTGAAAATCGCCTGCACGCCTACGATACACGTCGTGCTATCGAAGGCATCGCTGATGTGGGTAGCGTTCTTGAACTCAGGGCTGGTTTCGGTACGGGCATTCATACGGCGTTGGCCCGAATTGAGGGCAAGCCCGTTGGCATCGTTGCAAACAATCCTAAGGTGTTGGGTGGCGCCATTGACGCAGATGCGGGCGACAAGGCAGCGCGATTCATGCAGTTATGCAACGCGCACGGGTTGCCGATTGTGTCGTTGATTGACACGCCGGGTTTTATGGTCGGACCTGAAGTGGAGGCTAAGGCGCAGGTGCGTCATGTTTCTCGCATGTTTTTGATCGGGGCAAAATTGCGTGTGCCCTTATTGGCAGTCACGCTTCGCAAGGCCTACGGACTGGGTGCAATGGCGATGGCAGGCGGTGGGTTTCGCAGTGCGGATTGCAAAATCTCATGGCCCACGGGCGAATTTGGTCCCATGGGGCTGGAAGGTGCGGTCAGACTCGGCTTTAAAAAGGAACTCGATGCGGTTGCAGACAGCGCAGCGCGGAAAGCGCTCTATGACAAACTGGTTGCGCAAATGTATGAGCGAGGACACGCCTTGAACGTAGCGGCTCACGTCGAAATTGATGCAGTTATTGACCCTGCAGAAACAAGACGATGGCTTGTTAAGGGGATTGCGGCGAGTGTGCTTCGATCTCATGTCCAGACGAGATCATTCGTTGACGCGTGGTGACCCGTGAGATGATAGCGCTGCCTCAAGTCGACCAATTAGCACTCAAAGGTTTGCGTGTCCTCGAGATCGGGGAAGGTGCTGGCCTTGCCTACGCGGGTAAAGTTTTTGCAGACTTCGGTGCCGAGGTCATCAAAGTCGAGTCTGCAAACGGCGATGCCTGGCGATCCATGCCGCCAGTCATTAGCGTGCGCACCCCAGGAAATCGACCAGAAAGCGCTTTGTTTGGTTGGATGAACACGAACAAGCGCAGTGTCGTCGCGGATGTTGCACAGACGCAAGACCAAACATGGCTTGGAGAGTTGGCGAGAAGCTGCGACATCATTCTCGATGCACGCGCGTTGACGTTGGGTGTTGATGTGTTGGCGCACCGAGTGTGGTCTGACAACTTGAATGACGCCGCAGAGCATTGCCCCATCGAGGTGGATATCACTTGGTTCGGAGACAGCGGCCCCTATGTTGACTATATCGGCACTGACGCCGTCTGCCGTGCCATGGCCGGTGCGGTTCATGGCAGCGGCCCCGAAGACGGCCCACCCCATATGCCGCACGATGTACAAACCGGCATTGCCGTGGGCCTGGCGAGCTTTTCGGTCGCGCTTGCCGCTTGGTTAGGCCGCCAAGATGGTTCTCGTCGCTACGTTCTGAGTGTCCATGAAATTATGTTCAGCATGGTCGAGATGGAAGCGGCGATGGTACAGGATAAGCGACATAGTCCGCGCCGTGGTGTGAATCGGTTTGGCATTACACATCCTGCGGGCATCTATCAAACCAGTGACGGTTGGATTGGTACCTTCACCAACACCCTTGCTCAATGGACAGGGCTGTGCAAAGCGATTGATCGTCCAGACCTCGCCAATGACAGGCGCTTTGCTACGGGTGCTGATCGTATGCAGCACGCAGATCTGATTGACAGTCTATTGACTGATGCCTTTATTAAACGCTCGACACAAGCAGCGGTGACCGCACTGACTGCAGAAAAATTCCCGGCTGTCATTGTACCGACGATGGAACAACTGTTGCAGCAATCGATTCATCGAGAGCGGCATGCCTTTGTGCCGATTGAGGTTGGTGGTGTCGGTCTAGAAGGCCCGGTTTTACCGCAACGATTAGGCGCAGCTGGGCCGCTGCTGGGCGGCTCTGCTCCTGAGCTAGGCGCAGACACCAGCTATTACAAAAATGCAGGCTTACTACGTGCCGCACGATCAAAATATATGCCTTCGGCGCCAACTGAAAAATTGCCGCTGGAAGGCTTACGTATTGTTGATTTATCGATGGGTTGGGCTGGCCCTTTCGCCTCTAGAAAGCTAGCAGATTTGGGGGCAGAGGTGATCAAGATAGAGAGCCCAAGCTACCCCGATTGGTGGCGCGGAACAAACTATACAGAAGAGTTTTATCGTGACAAAGTTTACGAAAAAAACAATAACTTCAATTTGATGAATCGAAATAAATCGGGTTTGGCGATCGATCTCACCAAGCCAGAGGGCAAACAGCTATTCATCGATTTGATTAAGCGCTCGGATGCGTTGATTGAAAACTATTCAGCTGAAGTACTACCAAAACTCGGTTTGGATTACGAAGTCATCCGCCGAGCAAATCCAGATCTCTTGATGCTTTCGATGCCCGCCTTTGGGTTAGGCAACGCATGGAGCAATACCCGGGCCTACGGTGGCACGCTTGAACAAGCGAGCGGCTTGCCTCTGTATACAGGCCATCCGGACGGGCCACCCGCCATGACATCGTATGCGTACGGGGATCCGAACGGTGGTTTGAATGCCACTGCTGCGATGCTGCTGGGGTTTCTGGTGCAACGAACCACTGGTAAAGGTCTGCATATCAATATGTCTCAAGTAGAGGGAATGCTGACCTTGACTGCGCCCTTCATGCTTGAACAGTCATTGACGGGTCGAGTCTCTGCTCGGCAAGGCAATCGCCATGCCGTGCGGTCTCCGCACGGGGTCTATCCCTGTTTGGTCAACGATACGTGGCTTGTCTTAAGCATCACCGGCGATAGCGAATGGCGTTCGCTATGTCGTTTGATGAATAAAGAGCATTGGTTGACCGACCCGACGCTGGTCAGCAGCGCAGGAAGGCTCGCCAAGCAACCGCTACTTGATCAAGAAATTGCTCACTGGTGTCGGCAGCAACGAGTTGAGGTGGCGGTCGCTGCGCTACAGCAGGCAGGTATTGCGGCGGGCCCTGTTCAGACGCTTACTCAAGTGCTTGAAGACCCTCATCTTAATCAGCGAGGTTTTTGGCAAAAGTTACCCAGGGCTTACATCGGCCATTACATTTCTAGTAGCACCTACTTTCGCTTGAATGGCGAACCCATGCCGATTAAGTGTCCGGCGCCAACGCTGGGTCAACATACCAATGACGTGCTGGCGCAATTGCTTGGATTATCGTCTGACGAATGCGCAAAACTTGAGGCCGCAGGCGTGATCGGGAACGAAGCACACCCAAAATGCTAAATCGCTTTTTAAATAGACGCGGGACGACAAACAAATGAAGACCTTATCTCGGTTGCTGAACTTGCTGATGGTAATGAACCTGCTGTTGCTAACAACGGCGTCTGTGTACGCCCAGCGTTCAGCGCCAGACCAAGAGGGGGCAAAGAAATGGCCTGAGAAGCACATTCGCATCGTGGTGGGTTTCCCCGCGGGGTCGCTGACCGATACGATCGCTCGCTTGCTCGCGGAGCAATTATCGACCTCGCTCGGTCAAGCTGTCGTTGTGGAGAACAAACCCGGTGCCAACGGCGTTATCGGCGCGGGTGAAGTGGCGCACGCGCTGCCAGATGGTTATACGCTGCTCGTCACTAACTCTAGTAGCATCACCATCAATCCCCAACTGTATAAGCAAATCAGTTATCGAGCGTCTGACTTTGCACCCGTGTTCACCATACTTGAAGCCCCGTTTATTCTGACAGTTAATCGCGACTGGGCAAACAAGAATGACGTAAAGACGGCGAAAGAACTGATCGAATACGCTCGACGTCATCCAGACAAATTGAGCTTTGGTTCTGCCGGCCAAGGCAATATCTCGCATCTGATGTTTGTGTCATTGAGTAATGCGGCAGGTGTAAAAACCACCCACATTCCCTACAAGAGCGCGTCCCAATCTCAACTGGCCTTAATCAGTGGAGAGTTGGATGCCAACTTCGACACCTTGAGTGCAATCCCTAGCGCTAAAGCCGGCAAGCTCAAAGCGCTAGCGGTTACCGCGGACAAGAGACTCAAAGAGCTACCGGACGTCCCAACGATGGGTGAGGCTGGGTTCGAAAATTTTGAAGTATTTTTTTGGATGGGATTGCTAGCACCCGCGGGCACACCGGATCCAATCGTACAAAAGATCTATGAAGCCGCCAAGCAGATTACTCAAAACAGCAGAGCGATGGCTGCGTTAACGTTGAACGGTGAAGCGTTGATCTTGGACCCCGTCGCTTTCAAGCATCGCATCGAAAAAGAAGTTCCGCAGTGGGGTGAGGTCATCCGCCATGAGGCGCTAATACTTGACTAATTAGCGCGATAGATCAAGCTCAGGGTAACGGCGAAAGATCCCGTTCTCGTTGAACGCGATTCTTCGAGGCGACTTTAGGTAGGCGGCCATCCTCTCGTGGGCTGCGATGCGATCATGAAGGGCGACCAATTTAGCGGCGCGGACTTCCAGAAATTGAGCCGTATAACGCAGCGCTTCCGGCTTCTGATCCTCGTAATACAAACCACTGCTGATCGGGTGATGCGTGTCGTGCACTTCCTTCACAAAGTCAGCGATCGTTAGCTGTAATTGATTTGCCCATAAACGACCCGCTTCGTCGTTGGGTGCCAAGTCAATGTTGGGGCCTAGATATTGCAGAATATTGGCGGTTTGCGCGATGAGCAAAGCACCTGCTCGCAAAAAGGGCGGCGCAAGGGGCGGTGCCATGGCTACGGGTGCATTCATGATCTTGAGAAGCGCAGGTACACCACCCCCCTCGGCCTCTGGCTGTCGAGCAACATCAACATAAGGGGTATCGGTATATTCAAACGCCAAACGAATGAATTCCCCACGCCCCTGAAGAAAAGGCCAGTAAAAAAGTTCGTATTTCATGCCTTACATGCCGCTGTAAACCGGTCCCTCACCACCTTGCGGTGTTACCCAGACGATGTTTTGTGTGGGGTCTTTGATGTCACAGGTTTTGCAGTGAACGCAGTTCTGAGCGTTGATTTGCAGACGATCTGAATTGTCTTCGTCCTTCACAAACTCGTAGACCCCAGCGGGGCAATAGCGTGCCTCTGGCCCTCCATATTTAGCCAAATTGATGGTCACTGGCGTAGACGGGTCTTTGAGGGTTAAGTGAATCGGTTGGTTCTCTTCGTGGTTAGTGTTTGAGATGAACACTGAACTCAGTCGATCAAAAGTCAACACGCCATCCGGCTTTGGATAGTCGATTTTGGGGCACTGATCAGCGGGTTGCAGACAAGCATAGTCTGGTTTGTTGCGATGGATCGTCCAAGGGATGTTTCCCTTGAGTAACCACTGTTCAATCCCCGTCATCAGGGTTCCCACCGCCCGGCCTTTTTTGAACCACTGTTTAAAATTGCGTGCCTTGTTGAGTTCAGTGTGCAGCCAAGATGCTTCAAATGCAGCGGGATAGGCCAGTAATTCGTCGTTCGCACGTTCAGTCGCCAGGGCGGCAAAGGCAGCCTCTGCCGCCATCATGCCAGACTTAATGGCCGCGTGACTGCCCTTGATGCGTGAGGCGTTTAAGAAACCGGCTTCGCAGCCGACCAGCGCACCACCGGGGAAAACAAGCTTAGGCAACGAGAGCAAACCGCCAGCGGTGATCGCTCTTGCGCCGTATGCGATGCGCTTACCACCTTCAAAATGTTTGCGTATCGAGGGGTGCGTTTTGTAGCGTTGAAACTCTTCAAACGGCGAGAGCCAAGGGTTCGCATAGTCTAAGCCGACGACCATCCCCACGGCTACTTGATTGTCGTTAAGGTGATACAGAAATGATCCGCCATAGGTGTCTGAATCCAGAGGCCAGCCTGCTGTGTGAACAACCAAACCTGGGCGCGATTTAGCAGGGTCAATTTCCCACAGTTCTTTGATCCCGATGCCGTACGCTTGTGGGTCGCGGCCGTCTCCCAGTTTGAATTTTTCGATCAATTGTCGGCCCAGTTGACCTCGGGCGCCTTCCGCGAAGATCGTATATTTTGCGTGAAGCTCCATCCCGGGCTGGTATTGATCAGTGGGTTCACCGTCGCGTCCAACACCCATATCCCCCGTCGCTACCCCACACACAGCCCCTTGACCGTTGTACAACACCTCGGCAGCAGAAAACCCCGGGAAGATTTCAACCCCAAGGGCCTCTGCCTGTTCGCCTAGCCAGCGAGCAACCTTACCGAGGCTGATAACATAATTTCCATGGTTCTGAAAACACTCAGGTAACAGCCAATTGGGCGTTTTACGCGCTCCGGTTTCAGTTAAGAACAAAAACTCGTCTTCGATAACCGGGGTGTCTAACGGGGCACCCAAGTTCTTCCAGTCGGGCAACAACTCTGTCAAGGCTTGTGGATCCATGACAGCGCCCGATAAGATATGAGCGCCTATTTCACTGCCTTTTTCAAGCACGCAAACTGACACCTCTTGGCCTTCTTTCGCCGCCAATTGTTTGAGCCGGATGGCAGTCGCCAAGCCGCCTGGGCCACCACCCACGACGACCACGTCATATTCCATCGATTCGCGTTCTGACATGACAGCCCCCAAGTTTTTCTAAATAGCTAAGTAAATAGGTATGATTCCGGCTTGGATTGTATTGCACAGCGCAACGATAGACGATCTCTTTGCCTTGCAAATCAACAAACTAACACTTTTGCTCTGGTGAGGTGGTCCGTCTTGATAAGTAATTCAACCGATTTATTGCAGGTAGGGGATCAGTACGATTTTGAAATCCCCATGCGCTGGGCAGATGCAGATAGCCAGAACCATTTGAATAACGCGATGTATTTCCGTTATTTCGAAGAATCTCGTATGCAGATGCTTTATGTCGATGGTCAGAAATTCTCGGATGATTATTCATCTGTCGTCGTATCGACCAGTTGCGATTTCATTAAACCCGTGATGTATCCGGCGCGCATCCGAATTCGCAACCGCGTGATTCGTCTCGGACGAAGCAGCCTCGAGGCCGAGGCTGATCTTTACGTGGCAGGTGATCTGTCAAGTGGTTCCTATGCGCGCGGCAAGTGGGTACTGGTCTACACCAGCAATGCATCCAATCGCGCCGTGCCTTGGTCTGAGGACATGCTGCGGTTCATGGCTAAAGCCATCTCTGCGTACCGAGTGACTTCAGAGTGAGTTACTCTAATCATAGAAGCAAATAATGCAGAAACCCAGAAAGGAGCAGTTGGCATGAATAAGCTATATGGAAGCGCCCTTGAGGCGCTGACCGGCCTTGTAAAAGATGGACAAACCCTTGCCGTGGGCGGTTTTGGTCTGTGCGGGATCCCTGAAGCGCTGATTGATGCGGTGAAGCAGCTTGGCGTTCAAAACCTGACCTGCATTAGTAATAATGCAGGCGTGGATGGCTTTGGTTTAGGGATCTTGCTGCATACTCGTCAGGTAAAAAAGATGATCGCGTCTTATGTTGGCGAGAATAAAGAATTCGAACGTCAATATTTGGCGGGCGAACTAGAGCTAGAGTTCACGCCCCAAGGCACGTTGGCTGAACGTCTTCGCGCGGGCGGTGCTGGGATACCTGCATTTTTTACCCGCACTGGCGTGGGCACCTTGGTTGCGCAAGGCAAAGAAGTCCGAGAGTTCGATGGCGATCAATACATCATGGAGCGCGGTCTGGTCTCTGACGTTTCACTGGTCAAGGCGTACATCGCCGACCGCAGCGGTAATCTGGTGTTTCACAAAACGGCACGAAATTTCAACCCACCTGTTGCGATGGCGGGCAAAGTGACCGTGGTTGAGGTCGAGAAGGTCGTCGAAAACGGTGAACTTGATCCAGATCAGATTCATTTGCCTGGCATTTACGTTCATCGCATTGTGATCAACGCCACCCCAGAAAAACGTATTGAGCAGCGCACCGTGCGCGCAGCGAATTAAGGAGCACAAGACATGGCATGGACTCGTGACGAAATGGCCGCACGTGCGGCGCGCGAATTGCAAGATGGGTTTTACGTGAATTTGGGGATTGGTTTGCCGACGCTGGTTGCCAACCATGTCCCTGATCACATGGAGGTCTGGCTTCAATCTGAAAACGGGTTGTTGGGCATAGGGCCATTTCCGACCGAAGATGAGGTCGATCCTGACATGATCAATGCTGGCAAGCAGACGGTCACGACGATCCCAGGTTCGTCAATTTTTTCATCGTCGGATTCATTCGCCATGATTCGTGGCGGCAAAATCAATCTGGCTATTCTGGGCGCGATGCAAGTCTCAGAAACGGGTGATTTGGCAAACTGGATGATCCCCGGCAAGATGGTCAAAGGCATGGGCGGGGCAATGGATTTGGTCGCAGGGGTTGGCCGTGTGCTGGTCTTGATGGAGCATGTCGCTACCAAGAAAGACGGTACAACCGACTTGAAATTGTTACCCAAATGTACGTTGCCATTGACTGGTGTTGGTGTGATTGACATGATCATCACTGATTTAGGGGTGATGGCTGTGACCGCTGACGGTCTCAAGCTACTTGAGCTTGCCCCCGGCGTGACCGTCGAGGAGATTCAGTCCAAGACGGCAGCCAAGCTCGATACCTCAGGTATTTAGCAGTTCGACAGCATTTTTACGGCCTTCAGTGACCGTTGAAGAAGAGGCGGCTTTTAGCCGCCTTTTTTTTGTTAACCTCACCCTGACAGGAGACGCATATTGAACCCAGTAATCGTTATTCATGGTGGGGCTGGTACGTTGAGTCGTGCCTCCATCACGCCAGAAAAAGAAAGAGAGTACCGAGATGCACTCAGCAAGGCGTTACTGAGCGGTCAAGCAGTGCTTGCAGAAGGTGGGTCTGCATTGGATGCCGTCACGGTGGCGGTGGTCGAACTTGAAAACTGCCCGCTATTCAATGCTGGGTATGGTGCAGTATTGACTAGCGAGGGGACCCACGAGTTGGATGCCTCGATGATGGATGGTCAAACCCTGCGTTGTGGGGCGGTTGCCGACCTGCATCGCATTAAAAACCCCATTCTTGCAGCGCGTAAGGTTTTAGAAAATAGTCGCCATGTCTTTTTTGCGGGCCAGGGCGCCGAGCGGTTTGCCGAGTCGCAAGGCATTGAAATGGTCGAGCCGTCCTACTTTTCGACCCCTGCTAGGCAAGAGCAATTATTACGCGTGCAAAAAGAAAATCCCAACGCGGCGGTGCTGGATCATGATGGTCAGGCGTTAGTGGCAGAACAACAAGCAAAGCCACCACGAGAAGTGACGGCACATCCCCTAGACGCTGACAAGAAATTTGGGACAGTCGGTGCCGTGGCATTGGATCAGCACGGCAATCTGGCGGCCGCGACTTCAACGGGCGGCATCACCAATAAGCAGGCGGGCAGAATAGGCGATTCACCCATCATTGGGGCGGGGTGTTATGCCAGCAACGATAGTTGCGCCGTGTCAGGCACTGGCACGGGTGAAATGTACATCCGCATGGTCGCCGCGTACGACGTCGCAGCAAGGATGAAGTACGCCGGTGATAGCTTGGCCAAAGCGTCGCATGCGGTCATCTTCGAGGCTATATCGTCGATTGGTGGCAAAGGGGGCTTGATTGCTGTGGATTTTGCGGGCAACATTGAGATGCCTTTCAATACCGAAGGCATGTACCGAGGTTATGCCCGCGTTGGGCATGCACCTGTCACCGAGATTTATCCATCATGATTCAGTCTGCCCCCACGCGCCAACTCGCCGATCGCGACGTCGTCCACGTCGATGACCTCAGTGTGCGTTTTGCCGGGGTTGAACGGACGGTTGATGCCGTTAAGCGCCTGTCCTTTCATGTCGCGCGAGGCGAGACGCTCGCCATTGTCGGCGAGTCGGGATCTGGTAAGTCGGTGACATCACTCGCCCTGATGCGTTTAGTTGAGTATGGGGGCGGGCGTCTGATCAGTGGTTCGATGACCTTGCGTCGCCGAGACGGTTCGCTTGTCGATTTATCGCACGCTGACTCGCACACCATGCGGTCGGTGCGTGGCGCAGACATGGCCATGATCTTTCAAGAACCGATGACCTCGCTCAACCCAGTTTTTACTGCCGGTGACCAAATTGCCGAGTCGATCCGCTTGCATCAGCAGGCGAGTGCCTCGCAAGCCCGTGCCGAGACGCTTCGACTGCTCGAGCAGGTGCGAATCCCAGACGCCAAATCTGTCATTGATCGGTATCCGCATCAATTATCAGGTGGCATGCGTCAGCGTGTCATGATTGCAATGGCACTGGCGTGCAAGCCGGCGTTACTGATCGCTGATGAGCCCACCACTGCCTTGGATGTGACGGTACAAGCGCAAATCCTGCAACTCATCAGACAGCTGCAACAAGAAATGCAGATGGGGGTTATTTTCATTACCCACGACATGGGCGTCGTGGCTGAAGTGGCTGACCGAGTCCTTGTGATGTACAAAGGCGAAAAAGTCGAAGAGGGCGAATCGACACGACTATTTTCAGCGCCACAACACGCCTACACAAAAGCGTTGCTGGCAGCAGTGCCTCGCCTTGGCTCGATGGCTGACACGGATTTACCCGCTCGGTTTGCGTTAGTGACACCCACTGAGACCAGCGCTGCAAGTGATGAGCCAGTCAGTGCAAGCAAAGCAAGCAGCGTGAAAAGTGAGGAAGCAAGCGGCCAAGCAGACGGATCCAGCGTAGATCCGGGTGCGCTGATCTTGCCTTATCGCCATCATGAACCCATTTTGAGCGTGCGCGACTTGGTGACACGTTTTGATCTGAGGGGCGGTATCCTCAATCGCGTACAGCGTCGAGTGCATGCCGTTGAGCATGTGAGCTTCGATTTGTTTCCGGGGGAAACACTGGCATTGGTGGGCGAATCGGGCTGTGGCAAATCCACGACGGGTCGATCGTTACTGAGGCTAGTTGATATTCAAGGCGGTCAAATCAAATTTGACGGGCAAGATGTATTGGCGCTGAAGCATCAACAGCTTCAATCATTGCGCCGAAACATTCAGTTTATTTTTCAAGATCCTTTTGCCTCTCTTGATCCTCGCTTGACAGTGGGTTACTCGATCATGGAGCCGCTGCTGATTCATAAAGTCTGCAGCCCGGCAGAGGCACGCGAACGCGTCGGTCAATTACTGGATCGAGTCGGCTTATCGTGTGAGATGGCGCAGCGCTATCCACACGAGTTTTCTGGCGGTCAACGGCAACGTGTTTGCATTGCGCGTGCGCTTGCGTTAAATCCTAAAGTGGTCATTGCAGACGAATCCGTCTCAGCGTTGGATGTCTCCATTCAGGCCCAGATCATCAATTTACTGATTGATTTGCAACAAGAGCTTGGCGTCGCGTTTTTGTTTATCTCGCACGATATGGCGGTGGTTGAACGTATTAGTCATCGTGTGGCCGTGATGTACCTAGGGCAAATCGTTGAAATTGGCCCACGGCGAGAAATTTTTCAGAATCCTCAGCACCCCTACACGCGTAAGCTCATGGCAGCAGTGCCTATCGCGGATCCGAGTCGGCGTAACAATCATCGGGTACTGGCAGTCGACGAGCTACCGAGCCCCATCCGAGGTCTTAACGATAATCCTCTTGTCTCGCCCTTGGTGCAGGTCGGGCCCGATCATTTTGTTGCTCGCCATGCCGTTGGCGGTATATCTTGAAGGGTAGAATTAGACACTAAGAATAATTAAGATTCGATGCCGACTTGTCATAGGATGTTCTGCAATGTGTTTTCGATTATTGAATCGTTTTTACGCGGCCGTTTGGCTAGCCGCGAGTCTGTCGATCTCTGCACCCGCATTCGCATCCAAGGACGTTACCCTGGCTGTCTCGGTGGTTTTAGATACGCTTGACCCGCATGACTCGACAAGCTCTATGACGCTGTCCGTCGGTAAAGCCTATTACGAAGGTCTGTACGAGTTTGATGAACATCTGAAATTGCAGCCAAAGCTGGCGCTTGGGGCGAGCATTTCTCGTGACGGCCTCGTCTATTACCTTAAGCTCAGACCCAACGTCAGGTTTCACGATGGTAGCAAATTCGATGCGCAAGCCGTCAAAGTCAATCTCGATCGGATGTCCAGCGCTGAGCTAAAGTTGGCCCGCCACTGGCAATTCAGTCGAATTAAAAAGACTGAGGTGATAGATCCTTACACCGTCCGTGTGACCTTGGGTGAGCCTTATTCTGCCTTTCTCAACGTGCTGGCCAACCCCGGTGCCATGATGATTTCACCCAAAGCGTTGGCTGAGTATGGTGGGGCCATTAACCGCCATCCGGTTGGCACTGGTCCGTTTAAGTTTGTTGACTTTAAGCCTAATGAGTATTTGCGAGTTGAAAAGTTTGATCGCTACTGGGCTAAAGGCCTGCCCAAGATTGATACGTTGACTTTTCGTACCGTGCTTGATGACGTCGCTCGAGTTGCCCTGATCAAATCGGGCGAGGTGCAATTCGAATATCCGGTCAAACTTGAGGTGATTGATGAACTCAAACAAAGTGAAAACCTAGAAGTTGTCGATAATGGGCCTTCAATCATGGCTCGCTACGTGTCGATGAATGTCAGAGAGAAACCGTTTAACGATGTAAAGGTTCGACGGGCAATCAATTACGCAATTGATAAGCAGGCGCTTGCGCGAGTGATTTACCTTGGTCACGCGAATCCCGCCACGGGGGTCGTGCCAATCGGGGTGCAATATTCCAAACGAACGGGTGCTTGGCCTTTCGATCCTCATCAAGCAAAACAGTTGTTGGCTGAAGCGGGATACCCCAATGGATTTGAAACGACGTTATGGTCTGCGTATGACGATCCGGTGTCCATTCGGATCGTGCAGTTTTTGCAATCGGCCCTCAATGAAGTTGGGATCAAAACCACCATTGATATTCTGGACAACGCTCATCGGGCGGCACGCGTGACCAAGGTGCAGAAGCCAGAAGATGCAAAAGTCAGGCTTTATTACTCGACGTGGTCGTCGGGCACGGGTGAGTCTGATTGGGCGTTGCAGCCGTTGTTCGGTTCAGCCTCAGCCCCCCCCAATGCGAACAATACCGCTTATTACTCAAATGATACGGTCGATGCAGAGCTTGCGGCGGCGCTCGAAACTCGTGACGACACTGAACGCGCTAGGCTGTATGCAGACGCGCAAGACATTATTTGGCGTGAGGCACCGTGGGCTTTTCTCGTGACGTCAGATATTTTGTTTGTTAAAAACCGGCGCTTGTCCGGGGTTTACGTTCAGCCTGATACAGGCCTGTACTTTAATGACATTGACATTAACTGACCGTTCGATGACTACAATGCGGCAACTTTCACGCTTCGTGTCTGTCGTCAAACTAACGGTAATCCAATGGATCTCATCACAAGCTTATTAAATCTTCTGTTGCACATCGACAAAACGATGTTGGATTTCATTGCGCAAAATGGTAACTGGATTTACGCGCTGTTATTCATCATTGTTTTTGCCGAAACGGGCCTGGTGTTTGCCCCCTTTTTGCCAGGTGACTCGCTGCTTTTTGTGGCAGGCGCGATTTGTGCCGTTGGTAAGATGGATCCTTTGTTGGTGATGGGTTTGCTATCTGTCGCCGCTATCCTTGGTGATGCCGTGAACTATGCGGTGGGGCGCTGGTTCGGTCAGGCTTTGATTCAACGCACCAGATTGATTAGTCAAGATCATTTGGTTTACACACAAAGTTTTTTTGAGCGCCACGGTGGTAAGACCATTATCATCGCTCGCTTTTTGCCCATTGTGCGAACCATGGCACCCTTCGCCGCGGGGTTTGGTCGGATGCACTCCAGCAAATTTTTTCTGTTTAACGTGAGCGGTGGCTTGCTTTGGGTGATCTCACTCACGCTGGTCGGTTATCTTTTTGGCAATCTGCCCTTCATTCGCGATAACCTGACCTTGGTGCTTATCGCTATTATTATTCTGTCGTTGTTACCCGGTTTCGTTGCTTACCTGGGTGAACGCATTGGCAACCGTCACCGTGCAAGTTAAATCGCGAGTCACCATGGATCAATCCCTCAAGCTAGCTGCAATACGCAGTGTCATGTCCCGCGAAGGTGTTCAGGCGTGCTTAATCCCTTCGGCAGATCCGCATTTGTCAGAATACTTGCCCGAATACTGGCAGATACGCCGTTGGCTGACTGGTTTTACGGGCTCGGTCGGTACGGTGGTGATCACTCAGGATTTTGCTGGCGTCTGGGTTGATAGTCGCTATTGGGTGCAAGCTGAGACAGAGTTAGCAGGCACTGGCTTTGTGATGATGAAGCTAGGTAGCGGCGGCGATCCAGGGCACGTCGAGTGGCTGGCAAGTCACTTGAATGCGGGCGACACGATTGTCATTGATGGTCGGGCTTTGAGTTTGAGTGCTCGTGACACGCTAGTTGCTGAGACCAAAGACGCAGGCATTATTCTCAGATTAGATCTCGATGTACCTGGGCTCTGCTGGGCAGATCGTCCCCCCTTGCCGAAAGCGCCCGTGCTGGATTTTTCTCTTGAGTATGCCGGCGAAGGGCGCACAGCCAAGATTGCCCGAGTGCGTGAGGCGATGAGAGACGCAGGCGCGCAATGGCATCTGATCTCGACGCTCGACGATATTGCCTGGTTATTGAACCTGCGTGGCAGCGACGTCGATTACAACCCAGTCTTCTTGTCACACCTGTTGATCAGCGAAGGGTTAACGAGGTTATTCATTGCCAAAGGTAAAATCCCGCCGCCGCTTGCGGATGAGCTGAAAGCCGAGCGAGTGGTGGTTTTACCGTATGAAGATGCCGCTGTCACGCTAAGAGGGCTGCCTGTCACAGACACCTTGCTGTTTGATCCGGCCCGTACCACGTGCGGTTTGATCGATCAGATCACCATCAAAACCGTGCGTCAGATCAATCCCAGCACGTTCATGAAGTCGCAAAAAACCCGACATGAGCTCAGGCATGTCAGACGGGTCATGGAGCTTGATGGCGCTGCCTTGTGCGAGTTTTTTGCCTGGTTTGAAGCCCACGTGAATCAACCAGACCAGCCCGCACTTGACGAGCTGCAGATTGATGAGAAGCTGCTTGATTTGCGGGCCACTCAATTCGGGTTTGTGTCACCGAGCTTTGCGACAATCGCTGCTTTCAACGCCAATGGTGCGATGCCGCATTACCGAGCCACCCCCGAATCCTTTGCAAAAATTGAGGGCGACGGGCTGTTATTGATTGATTCGGGCGGGCAGTATTTAGGTGGCACGACAGATATCACCCGTGTGGTCCCCGTCGGGCAGCCGAGCCAAGCACAAAAAGAAGATTACACGTCGGTCTTGAAGGCGATGATTGCGTTGTCGCGGCTGAAATTTCCAGAAGGGGTGCCCGCGCCCATGTTAGATGTGGTGGCCAGGGCACCTTTGTGGGCTAGACTGGCTGAATATGGCCACGGGACGGGGCACGGCGTTGGCTATTTTCTCAATGTGCACGAAGGGCCACAGGTGATTTCCTATCGGGCACAGCCTGCTCTGCACACCGCCATGCGTGTGGGCATGATTACCTCGAATGAGCCAGGCTTATACCGACCAGGGCGGTGGGGGATTCGGATCGAAAATCTCGTGTGCAATCAGTCGGCAGGTGAGTCAGAATTTGGCGAGTTTTTACAGTTTGAAACGTTGACGCTGTGTCCCATTGATACCCGGCCGATTTTATTGGATCACTTAGATCAAACCGAGAAAGATTGGCTCAATCGCTACCACGCCACGGTGAGAGAGCGTCTGGCCCCCAGGCTGTCTGGCGACGCACTTACTTGGTTAATGACACGCACAGAACCGGTCTGAGTATAAATTTATTGGTGTTTGGCCGATTGACAGCACCGCAGAGTTTACTTGCGAGGCTATAATCCAAATTTCCAGCATGCGCTTCTTCTCGGGCGCGTATATGACATGACCAAATACGTATTTGTCACCGGTGGCGTGGTTTCTTCCTTAGGTAAAGGGATAGCCGCCGCATCTCTTGCAGCAATCCTCGAGTCACGTGGCTTGAAAGTCACGATGCTCAAATTAGATCCCTACATTAACGTCGATCCGGGCACGATGAGCCCGTTTCAGCATGGCGAGGTCTTCGTCACCGAAGACGGTGCCGAGACCGATCTTGACCTCGGCCATTACGAGCGCTTCATTTCGTCGAAGATGCGCAAATCCAATAATTTCACGACCGGCCAGATATACGAATCTGTGTTGCGCAAAGAGCGCCGGGGCGAGTATCTGGGCAAGACGGTACAGGTGATTCCCCATATCACCAATGAGATCCAGGATTTCATTGCGCGCGGGGCCGAGCAGGCTTGGGATGGGCAAACGGATGTGGCGATCGTTGAGATTGGTGGCACGGTCGGCGATATCGAATCTCTGCCGTTTTTAGAGGCGGCGCGCCAGATGAGTCTTCGGCTGGGGCGTCATAACGCGGCGTTTATCCACTTGACGCTATTGCCCTTCATCGCCTCTGCGGGCGAACTCAAGACTAAGCCAACACAGCATTCTGTGCAGAAATTGCGCGAAATCGGCGTGATCCCCCATGCGCTGCTCTGTCGTGCGGATAGGCCAGTGCCCGACGAAGAACGTGCCAAGATTTCCTTGTTTTCGAATGTGCCGCTGGATGCGGTGATTTCGGTCTGGGATGCGGATTCCATCTATAAAATCCCAACCATGTTACAAAAACAGGGTTTGGATGACTTGATCCTCGAGGCCTTGAATATCCAGGCACCGCCTGCAGATCTCACGATGTGGGACGGCTTGGTTCAAGCGCTTGAACATCCTGAGCACGAAGTTCATATCGCCATGGTTGGCAAGTATGTTGACCTGACTGAATCGTATAAATCGCTGACCGAAGCCTTGATTCACGCCGGCATTCACACGCGCGCTAATGTCGTGGTCGAATATATTGACTCTGAAGAGATCGAAGAGAAGGGCACGGCGATCCTCGAGCGCTTTGATGCCATTCTCGTGCCCGGTGGTTTCGGTAAACGGGGGACCGAAGGAAAAATTGCCGCAATCCGTTTCGCTCGTGAGCACAAGGTGCCTTACCTGGGCATTTGTTTGGGCATGCAACTGGCCGTGATTGAGTTTGCCCGTGATGTGGCCGGTTTGGCCGATGCAAACAGTACTGAATTTAATGCTGAGACTCCCCACCCTGTCGTTGCTTTGATCAATGAGTGGATGGATCGCGAAGGTAAAGTTGAACGCCGCGATGAGCAATCGGATCTTGGCGGCACCATGCGCAAAGGGTCACAACGTTGCCCCGTCAAGCCCAATACGCTCGCGCATGAGATCTATGGGGACGAGGTCAACGAGCGTCATCGGCATCGTTATGAAGTCAATAACCTCTACGTGCCTAAGCTTGAAGCAGCCGGTATGGTGATCAGTGCCCGCACGCCGACAGAGAACCTGCCCGAGATCGCTGAAATCCCAGATCATCCTTGGTTTGTTGGTGTGCAGTTTCATCCAGAATTTACTTCTACACCAAGAGACGGTCATCCCTTGTTTACCAGCTATGTGCGCGCCGCGTTGGCTAAACAGCAAGCTGGCCAAGTGAAATCATGAAGCTTTGCGGATTTGAGATTGGTTTAAACCAGCCTTTTTTTCTGATTGCGGGGCCGTGCGTGATTGAATCGCGTCAGATGGCTTTCGATACGGCAGGGTTGCTGAAAGAAGTGACGGCGGGTCTGGGGATTCCTTTTATTTATAAAAGCTCGTTCGATAAAGCCAATCGAAGCTCTGGTTCTTCGTACCGAGGCCCGGGGATGCATGAAGGCTTGCAGATTTTGGCTGACATTCGGGCGGCGTTGGGCGTCCCTGTTCTGACTGACGTACACAGCATTGATCAAATTAAGGTGGTGGCGCAAGCGGTTGATGTGCTGCAAACCCCCGCGTTTTTGTGCAGACAGACTGACTTTATTCACGCTTGCGCAGCAAGTGGTAAGCCGGTCAATATCAAGAAAGGTCAGTTTCTGGCCCCACACGATATGTTGCAAGTGGTAACAAAAGCCCGCGCAGCGGCAAAAGCTGCTGGTGTGGCAGAGGCTTTGATGGTTTGTGAGCGTGGTGCGTCATTTGGTTACAACAACTTGGTGTCTGACATGCGTTCGCTGGCGATCATGCGCGAAACCGCGTGCCCAGTGGTGTTCGATGCAACGCACTCGGTACAGCTGCCCGGTGGGCAAGGGACGTCGTCGGGTGGTCAGCGAGAGTTTGTGCCCGTGCTGGCACGTGCGGCAGTTGCAGCCGGTGTGTCGGGTCTCTTCATGGAGACTCATCCCGATCCCTCCAAGGCAATGTCTGATGGCCCCAATGCGGTTCCGTTGTACGCCATGAAAGCGTTACTGACGACGTTGATGGACATTGATTCAGTGGTCAAGAAAGCGGGTTTTCTTGAAAACACAATCAACACCGTGGCATAGATTCATTTTTAAATATAGGAAATCAAGCAATGAGTTCAATTGTTGACATTATCGGCCGCGAAATTCTCGATTCGCGCGGCAATCCCACGGTCGAGTGTGACGTGCTGCTTGAATCAGGTGCCATGGGGCGGGCGTCTGTCCCGTCGGGTGCTTCGACTGGCTCACGTGAAGCCATTGAGTTGCGCGATGGCGACAAAAAACGATACTTGGGTAAAGGCGTGTTGCGCGCGGTTGAAAATCTCAATACCGAAATATCCGAAGCGCTGATGGGCTTGGATGCACAAGAGCAAACGTTTGTTGACCGTACCCTGATTGAATTGGACGGTACCGAGGCGAAAGGGCGTTTGGGCGCTAACGCCATTCTGGCGGCCAGCATGGCTGTCGCTCGCGCGGCTGCCGATGAGTCAGGGCTTTCGTTGTACCGCTATTTCGGCGGCAGTGGCCCGATGAGCATGCCCGTGCCGATGATGAATGTGATCAATGGCGGTGCGCATGCCAACAACACGCTTGACCTGCAAGAGCTGATGATTTTGCCGATCGGTGCATCGAGTTTTCGTCAGGCCATGCAGATGGGCGCAGAAACTTTTCATGCACTGAAAAAAATTATCAATGACCAAGGCATGTCGACCGCTGTGGGTGACGAAGGTGGTTTTGCCCCCAACGTACCAAATCACGAGGCAGCGATTCAAATGATCTTGCGTGCTATTGAAATGGCTGGTTACGAGCCAGGCCGTCAGATTGCCTTGGGCCTGGATTGTGCTGCCTCTGAGTTTTACCGTGATGGTAAATACGTGCTTGAAGGGGAAGGTGGCATCAAGTTGTCGTCACAAGAATTCACTAATTTATTAGCAACCTGGTGCGATAAGTACCCCATCATTTCGATTGAAGATGGGATGGCTGAGAACGACTGGGACGGCTGGAAGTTGCTCAGCGACCAGTTGGGTAAAAAAGTCCAATTGGTGGGTGATGATCTGTTCGTCACGAACACCAAGATTCTGAAGCAAGGAATTCAGCAAGGGATTGCCAACTCGATCCTCATCAAGATCAACCAGATTGGCACCTTGACCGAAACCTTTGCTGCCATCGAAATGGCCAAACGTGCAGGTTACACGGCAGTCGTCTCACATCGTTCAGGTGAAACTGAAGACTCGACCATTGCTGATATTGCCGTGGCGACCAACGCGATGCAAATCAAAACAGGCTCATTGTCGCGCTCAGATCGCATGGCGAAATACAATCAGCTCTTGCGTATTGAAGAAGAACTTGCTGAAGTGGCTAGCTATCCAGGTCGTGAAGCTTTCTACAATTTGCGTTAATCGCGGATAAGCCGAGCCAATGCGCTTGCTGTTCATTATTCTGCTGGCACTCGTCGCCCTGATTCAGTATCCACTCTGGAAAGGGCGCGGTGGCTGGTTTGAAGTCAGAGAACTACAAGAGCAACTGGCCGGTCAAAAAAATATCAACGAGGGCTTGATGCTCAGAAATCAGGCCCTTCAGGCAGAGATCAACGATCTCGAGTCTGGCACACAAGCAGGCGAAGAAATTGCCCGTGGTGAGCTTGGGATGATGAAGAAAGATGAGATCTTCGTGCAGGTACTCCCGCCCGATGTGAAGCCCCCTGCAGCGAAACCCGCCGAAGTGAAACCATCAGCGGCAAAACCCCCAGTTGTCGCAACCCCGGCGGCCAATCCCTCTCGGGCAAAGCCCCCCGTCCGTTAAGCGATCACCTCACCACTGCTGCGGGTCGCTTTGCATTAAGGCCTTTTGTTCTACCCGAATGGCAATTAAGCCTTGTTGATAGGCGCGTTGGATGTACTCATCGTCCGACCTCAGGAGTGCTTTAATGACAAGCGCCACCCCGGGGGTGAATGGTTGATGCAGGTAAGTCAACTGCAGCCAGGCGGTATTCGCCTCGAAAACGTCACGACGGGATACAGGACCTTTGCCATTGACCCAGCCCAATCGTATGTTTTCTTGATGTTGCTCAAGCAGGTAAGTGTTGCGAATGGTGGCTTGCCCATTTCGTTGGGTCAGCAGGGGGTGGGCGAAATCGGTAAAGTCGCGATGATCTGGGCCGAGATGTAGTAATTGCCAAGGTGGCAAGCGATGCCGTGCCAGAAAGTCTTGATGCACCCAAGTCTGCTTTGCGCGCAGGCTCGCGTGTTTGCCTGCGGGGGCGAATAACGGCAATAAAGCGGTATTGAACGCGCTTAGGGTAACTGAAGGCTGTTGATGATGCGTGATGCAGGTTCGCATGGCTTCGTTGAGAGCTAACGTGACCATCAGACGCGTCTGATTAAAGTAAATCAGCTCCATCCCCAGCAAACATAAGCAGATCAAGGGTAGGGCGACGATGTTGAATTCGACAAAGCTGGCACCTCGTTGGTTCTTGTTGTGGTTGTGGCTGTAGTGCTTGGGGCTGCAGTGCTTGGCGCGTTGAATCATGAATCGGCTTATTGAACTGGTGCAATGAGTGAGGACAGCAGTGTGAAGCCAGTGTGCTTGTTTTGAATATCGTGATCGATTAGCAAAAATACGCAATAATCGATGAATTCGATGAAGCCAAGCAACGCGACTCAATATTCACCAACATCAACCAACACGAGATAGCGACATGACCGAACACTACGATGTACTGATCCGCAATGGCTGGGTCGTGGATGGCACCGGTACCCCAAAATTCAGCGCCGATGTCGGCGTCAAGGGCGAGAGAATTGCGAGCATTGGCGATCTTTCGCGAGCAAGCGGTGATATCGACATTGATGCCAGCGGCAAAGTCGTTGCCCCCGGTTTTATCGATGCTCATACCCACGATGATCGTTTGATGTTGTCGGGTGGGGATATGGCCCCCAAGGTGAGCCAAGGCATTACCACTATCGTCGGCGGTAACTGCGGGATCTCGTTGGCACCGATGCCTCGACCTATTCCCAACCCAGTGACCCCACCGTTGAATTTATTGGATGGCGATGGCGAGTGGTTCAGATTCAAAGATTTTGCGAGTTACGTCAAAGCCCTGAGCGATCAGCCCGCGGCCACTAACTGTGCCATGCTGGTCGGCCACACCACGTTACGCGTAGCCACCATGGACGATTTAGACGCACCGGCTAACGACACTGAAATCGCGGCCATGCGTGCGTTGGTCAAAGAGGCGCTAGAGGCGGGCGCCATCGGTGTCTCAACGGGCTTGTACTATGAGCCCGCCATTGCTGCGCCAACGGAAGAGGTGATTGCCATTTGCGCACCGATGCGAGAGCTAGGGGGTGTTTATTGCACCCACATGCGCAATGAAGGGGATGACATTATTGAGTCAATGACTGAGACGTTTAGGATCGGCCGTGAGTTGGATGTCCCGGTCGTGTTATCGCACCATAAAGTGGTTGGTGTTCAAAATTACGGGCGATCTGCTGAGACCTTGGATTTCATCTCTCAACACATGAAGCACCAGAAGATCTGTCTGGATTGCTATCCCTACCCCGCATCTTCAACGATCTTGTCTGCGCATCGCGTTGTCAATGCAACTCGTGTCACGGTCACGTGGTCAGAGACACTGCCCGAGTATGCTGGCATGGATTTGTCTGACATCGTCGCAAAAATGGGGGGCACGGTCGAAGAGGTGGTCGAACGCTTGCTGCCAGCGGGTGCCATCTATTACATGATGGACGATAAAGATGTGCAGCGGATTCTTCAGTTTGACGACACCATGATCGGATCAGATGGCCTGCCACACGATGCCGCACCGCATCCAAGACTGTGGGGTAGCTTTCCCCGTGTGCTGGGGCATTATGGTCGAAAAATGGGCTTGTTTTCTCTAGAGACTGCGATTCATAAGATGACGGGCCTGACTGCCAAAAACTTCGGCCTTAAAGACCGTGGTCTGGTGAAAGCAGGTGCCTATGCAGACCTTACGTTACTCGACCCCGATACCGTGGACGAGGGGGCGACTTTTGAAAAACCGATCGCGCCAGCTATCGGGATTGATACCGTGATCGTCAACGGGCAGGTGGTGTGGCGTGACGGTGGCTCGACCGGGCAGAGACCCGGCAGACTATTGCGGCGTGAGGTTTGAACGGAGATCGTTGATTAACGTGACGTACCAACTGCTTAAGCGACCGAGCTGACAACAGGTTCAATCGACCTTTGCCCCTGATTGCTTCACGACTGTCGCCCATTTGGCCGTCTCGCTGATAGACATCTGACGAAAAGCTTCAGGCGTACTTGGTTCAGCTTCGGATCCCGTGGCCTTAAACTTTTCTAACAAGGTGGGATTGGTTAGCGCCTTTCTCATGGCAGCATTGAGCTTCTCGACAATATCTTGTGGCAGATTCGCGGGCCCGACCAAGCCTCCCCATGCCGTGAACTCAAAGCCCGTGACCCCTTGCTCAGCGATGGTGGGGATGGTCGGGAAACTGGGCGATCGGTTGCTACTTGAGACACCAAGGGCTCGCATACGGCCCGCTTCAACATGACTAGCCGTGCTGGGGGCGTTGATCATCAGCACCTGAATATTGCCACCCAACAAATCAGTGACTGCATTGGTTGCGGCTTTGTAGGGGACGTGCACCATATCGATACCCGTCATGGATTTGAAGAGCTCCATACCCAAGTGAGACGTGGTGCCGTTGCCTTCAGACCCATAGGCCAACTTCCCCGGATACTGCTTCGCGTACGAAATGAGCTCTTGCACGTTGTTAACAGGGACGTCTTTGTTGACCACCATTAAATTGACTACCCGCAAAGCATTGCCGATCATGGTGAGATCAGTGTCAATGTGGTACGGGATGTTTTTGATCAGAGAACTGTTAGTGGCGAGCGAAACCGCGTTTGCGTAGAGCAGGGTGTAGCCATCTGGGGCTGCCCGCACTGCCTCCATCGTCCCGATCACGTATGAGCCACCGGGTTTGTTTTCAACGATAAAGGGCACGCCCAAGTCGATCGACATTTGATTGGTGAGGGTTCGTACCAAAACATCGGCCGCGCCGCCGGCAGCAGACGGGACAATGACTTTGATCGGCCTATCAGGGTAAGCCGCTTGAACGGGGGATCCGATTAAGGTCGCAACCCCGATGACCATCGATGCAAAAAGAGAGTTGATAAACATCGCACCCCACCACGCTTGAATTCAATAGGATCGCATCGCAATCGATGCTGGTGAAACAACCGTCGTCAGTGTAACGTCTTGTTATCTGCGACCGTCACCGTTTGAAAGAGGCTCGTGGCATCAATCGCATCAAAGAGATAAGGTTTGCCGCAAAACTCGCAGGCAACTTCGACCTTACCTTGTTCTGTCAAGATATCGTCAACTTCAGCTTGCCCTAGCATTTTGAGCATGTCGGTGACACGTTCGCGGGTGCAAGAGCACTTCCAAGTAATTGGTTGTGCGTCAAAACCGAGCAAACTTTCTTCCCAGAACAGACGATGAATAATCGTATCCTGATGCGTTTCTAGCAATTCTTGACCGGTTAACGTGTTGCTCAACGCGGTCGCGCGCTCCCATGACAATGCGGCAGCGTCTTCACTGGTTTGTGCGTCGCCACCACTCACAGGCATTCTTTGTAGCAGCAAGCCTGCACAGGTTTGTCGATCTGCCGATAGCCAAATTTGGGTATGCAATTGTTCGGATCGAATCATGTACTGTTCGAGTGCCTCGCTGATACTATCGCCTTCTAGAGGAACGATGCCTTGATAAGCTTGTCGGCCAGGGGTGTTTTTCGGGGGGTCAAGCACCACGATAAACCTCGCCGTGCCGTGTGGGTTGAGCAGTGCCTGTAAGTCACCTGATTCAGGCAACGGTTGATCACGCAGTTTGACGGTAGCTCGAACACTCAAGTCGGCACGACATTCAGCAACCATCAGTGCGATGGCACCATCCCCCTGCATTTGTAACAAAAGCGAGCCATCAAACTTGAGATTGGCGGCCAGCAAGACGGCGGCTGCCACGAGTTCGCCAAGCAAGCTGGCCACGGGTGCTGCGTAGTCGTGGTGAGCTTGTGCCGCTCGCCAAGTGTCGGTGAGATGAACGCTTTCTATGCGAACACTGCGATCGGCAAACAGGTATTTTTTGAGCGTGTCTGTCATAACGCCCCTTAACCAATACGCTTGAGTTGTTTAAGATACATTTGCGCGCGTTGAGCGTAGTTCATGATGTTTTTTTGGATGGTTTCAATCTCTTCGGCTGAGATCGTACGCACAATTTTGCCCACACCAATCACTAAGCTGCCCTCGGGGATTTCGCGCCCCTCAGGGACAATTGCCCCAGCACCGATCAAACAGTTTTTACCGATCTTGGCATGATTCAGAATAATTGCTTGCATCCCAATGAGCGTGCCGGTGTCGATGGTGCAACCATGCAACATCGCTTGGTGGCCGACAGTGACTCGTGGGGCAATGGTCAGTGGCACGCCTGCGTCTGAGTGTAAGACGCTACCTTCTTGTATATTGCTTTGAGCACCCACCAGAATGCGTGTGTTATCACCTCGAATACTGACGTTAGGCCAAACGCTGGCCCCTTCTTCGATGACCACGTCGCCAATCAGATCAGCAGAGTCGAACACCAATGCCGTGGGATGAATTTGAGGCGCTAAGTCGCCCAATTGATAAAGTGCCATTGAATCACGCCTGTCAGTTGACTATGAGCGTGATTTTACTCGTTTGATCGCTTAATGAGGCTTGTGCTTGCGGGTAGCTACTTTGTTTGGATGGATGCGGCCTTCTTCGAGTTGTCTCAAGACGCGTCGTTGGATCTTGCCCGTTGTCGTCATGGGCAATTCGGCAATGAATTCAATTTCTTTGGGGTATTCATAAGGCGCTAAGCGAGTGCTCACATGTTGTTGCAGTGACTCAATCACCGCTTGTTTTTCATGGCGCTGATATTCACTGGTCAGCACGATAAAGGCTTTGACAAGCGTGCCTCGTTCTTCGTCTGGTTTCGGGACGACGGCGACGTTGGCAACGGCGGGATGCTCAAGCAAGCAGTTCTCAATCTCACCCGGGCCGATTCGATAACCTGAGGATTTGAAGACATCGTCGGCTCGACCCGCATACCAAAGGTAGCCCTCTCTATCCATCTTTGCCAGATCGCCCGTGCGGCACCAATCCCCCGTAAATTTCTCATTGGTTGCCGTTTCATTGCGCCAATAGCCGAGAAACAAAATGGGATCTGGGTGACCGTGGATATCAAACCGATTGAGTGCAACGTCGCCGATCTCGCCAGGAGGGCAAATATTGCCATCATCGTCAATCACGGCCACGCGATGCCCAGGGTAGGGTCTACCCATGCTACCCGGCTTCGCCGGCCACTTCTGGTGGCTGTTGCCTACGAGATAGTTCATTTCAGTCTGACCGAACATTTCGTTGGGGGTAATACCCAACGCCTGCTGACACCAGGAAAAAACGGTTTCACCCACGCTTTCTCCGGCGCTCATGATGCAGCGAAGCACCAAGCGATAACGTTCACTGGGCACAGGGACTGCCTTCATCATGATTTTTAGTGCGGTCGGGAACAAGAAGGTATTGGTCACGCGGTAGCGTTCCATGATCTCGAAGGCTCTCTCAGCACTAAAACGACCTCGGGTACCGACAATGGATTGCCCAAAATAGAGTGTGGGTAATAGGGCATCCATCAGGCCCCCTGTCCAAGCCCAGTCAGCCGGTGACCAGAAGACATCCCCTGGCTGAGGAAACCAGTTTTGAGACGCGACGAAGCCAGGCAAATTACCAATTAACACACTGTGAGGCAGCAACGCCCCTTTAGGTGACCCGGTGGTGCCTGAGGTGTACAACAATAAGGCGGGGTCGGTTGAGCGAGTTTGTACTGGTTTGAACTCAGTCGATTGCCGGATGAGCAGACTGCGCCAATGCAAAACGCGCTCATCCTGAACGTTGATACCAATCAGCTGCTTCAACGTCTGGCAACGCGGTAATGTGGCCAACACATTGGTGCTTGATGTTTCGTCAAAAATGGCGACCCGTGCCTCGGCATCTTTGATCCGTTGTTCGAGTGCTTCTGGTCCGAACAGGTTTGACAGGGGCAGGGCGACCGCGCCGAGGCTGTAGATCGCCATGTGCGCAACGACATTCTCGGGCCGTTGCCCAAGCACGACAGCAATCCTATCGCCCCGCTTGACACCCATTCGGGTGAGCCCGTTAGAGAGCTGATTGGCCGTCTGAGACAGGCGCTCATAGGTCCAGATTTCTCTTTGCCCAGACTCGTGCTCAAAATAAATAGCGATCTGGCGAGCGTGCGCTGTGCTCTGTGCCCAGCGATGGCAACATTCAACACCGATGTTCAGGCTGGACGGTACCAACCAGCGAAACGAGTCGTAATAATGAGCGTATTGGTCAGACATTCTGCGGGTCGAAAGACATAATCCCCATAGCATGGCCCAGCGACGCTTTTGATGCAACTACCGCTTAAGCATCTGCGCTCAAACCTAGGGTTTTTACTAGTTTGTTTTAACGTTTGAAGCCGATTAAAGCCGTGCCAACCAGACGGTCATGCAAAAACTGCTGTCCTTGGGTAAACCATGTCGGGATGAGATTGGCAAAGGGGGCGGCAACAGAGAGCATCAACAGGGTTGGCCATCCGATTAAATGGGTCACCGCCCAAATGACGGCGGTGACTGCTGTTGGGATGACCCACATGAGAGCGTAACGAAACAGAAGCGTCGCAATACTGGGTTTTGCGCCGGTTTTGTCGACCAAACGAATATCCCAAGCCTTCATGGGCAAGGTTTGACCCGTGCGGCGCCAACAGGCCATGAAATACAAACCGATGACGAGAAAGAGCCAAATTTGCCGAGAATGTCGCAACATCAAAGCGTGGCGGCTTTGCGTCAAGGTATCAAATGCATAGTCGGCAATAAAGACGACCCCAAAAAGCAAAACACCCTCGTAGATCATCGACGCAAAACGCCTAGATCGCGGGGGTGCTTGGGGCACGATGTCAGACAGGGCAGGTGTAGAGATATTCATCCCCACTATTATCCCGCACTTTCTGGCACTGACGACTTACATCATTGTCGCAACAGCAGTATTGCCACGGGCAACTAAACCTTTTTCTCTCAACTTGGCGGCTTTGCTCACCAATTTCTGGATAGAACGCAGTGGGCTGAAGCGATATTGGTCTTCGAGCACTTGCGCGAGAATCTCGCGTTCGAGGGTGTCGGTCAGGCGTGTGTCAGTGTTGAATTTCATGATGGCTTCCTTATCCGTTAGGGATTACCCTAATTATAGGGAAAACCCTAGTCGAAAGCAAGCCACCGTTGCGATGGGCACGCAGTTGTTGCGACGCAGCAACTCTTTGCCAACAACTTAGTCTCGTCGATAGCTGTCCGCCACGAGTTCGAAGGTAAACAAACGACAATCCAGTGCCCCGTTAAAGAGCGGGTACCGCCGTAACGGCTTTAACCGCATATGCTTTGGCAAGTCGTGATCGGAGGTGATCACGCTGACCTGCCAATCCGTAAACTCTCGTTTGAGATTGGCCGACCAGTCTCGCCAGAATTCAAGATCCTGTTCTTCTAGGCGGTCTCCGTAAGGTGGGTTGGTGACTAACCAACCTGACTTCACGGGTGCCACAGCATCTCTAGCATCACCTACTTTGAATTGAATCGTCTCGGGGGTGAGGTAGGCTCGTTCGGCGTTTCGCTCAGCAGCTTCAATCGCAGCTGGATCAATGTCCATACCAATTAGCGGGGCGTCTAGCTCGGGCAAAATATTGTCTTGTGCTTCGGCTCTGAGGTCATCCCATTGGCGAACATCGTGATCCCGCAACCGCTCAAACCCAAATGGACGGGCAATGCCCGGTGGGACGCCGAGCGCTATCCAAGCGGCTTCAATCAGCACCGTGCCACTGCCGCAAAAGGGATCCAGGAGGGCACCCGCGGGATCCCAGCCGGACAAGGCGAGCAGACCCGCAGCCAGATTTTCGCGCAAAGGTGCCTCGCCTTTGTCAAACCGCCAGCCACGTTTGAATAAGGATTCGCCCGAGGTATCGAGATAGAGCGTCGCGGTGTCTTCGGACAAAAACAGATGGACGCGTGCATCCGGCCTGACAGTATCGATTGAAGGACGCTCGCCCTCGAGTTCTCTGAGACGATCGCAGATCCCGTCCTTTGCGCGCAAATTGCAATACTGCAGGCTTTGCATCGGGCTGCGCACCGCTGAGGTGTCAACGCGAAGCGTTTGCTCGGCACCGAACCAGCGCTCCCAAGGGATAGAGCGCGCCAATTCAAGGATGTCGTCTTCGTGGACGACCGGGGCTTGCCCAACACGCACCAAAATCCGTGTTGCCAGTCGCGAGTACAGGTTGGCTCGTTGAACGCCAAGCCAATCGCACTCAAAATGACAACCCGCCCTCGTTGGCGCTACTTTGTTGAAACCTAAAGCCTCAAGTTCGTCGGCAAGCACCGTTTCCAAACCCATTGGGCAAGGTGCGAAAGCAGCAAACAGCTCGGTGGTCTGCACGAGACGAGTTCGCTCAACCAGCTGAATTCTGTCCGCGGGATCGCGTCGCGGATTGCCGCGCTTATTGCGGTCATAGGGTCGCTCTACGGGGACATCATTGGGTTCGCTCGCGGGCTCATTGGCTTGTTTCAAACGAGCCTGTTTAGCTTTTTCGAGCGTCAATTGGGCGACCTGTCTTGCGCGTGCACCGATGCGTGTCTTGGGCTTGGTTCGGGGATCCGTTTTACGATCAGTGTTTTGATCGGCGTTCGTAGCGGATGCGCTGGGCTTGGCTTTAAGCGTCAGCGTCTTGATGGGAGGTGTCATGGTGATTCAGTCGTCATTAAAAGGGTTTGACCACCACAAGTGCAGTGACCACGACGAGAAGCACAACGGGGACTTCATTAAACCAGCGATAAAAAACATGCGATCGTTGGTTGGCACCCGCTTGAAATTTACGCAACATGACGCCGCAGGCATGGTGATAACCGATGATCAACACGACAAATAGCAATTTAGCGTGCATCCAGTAGCTGCCTGGCCCACTTCCAACCCCATAATGGCTCAACAATAGCCATAGACCAAGCAACACCGCAGGGATCGCCAGAATGGTCATAAAGCGATACAGTCGCTGCGCCATCCCAATTAAGGTCTGAGTCGACGCCTCGTCTTGCGTTTGTGCCAAGTTGACGTAAATCCGTGGCAAGTAAAACAAACCTGCAAACCAGGATGCGACAAAAACAAGGTGGAACGTTTTTACCCAAAGCATGTTGATTCAATCCTTAATAAGAGCGACGGTCAATGTCTTAGTTGACCCGTACCTTCAAGCACCCATTTCAAGGTGGTGAGACCCTCGAGACCGACAGGCCCGCGAGCATGGAGACGATTCGTCGAGATACCGATTTCTGCACCCAGTCCGTATTCGAAACCGTCTGCAAAGCAAGTGGGCAGATTGACGTAGACCGAACTAGAATCGACTTCGCGCTGAAACTTGTCTGCTGATGCAATGCTTTCGGTGACGATCGAATCTGTGTGCCCAGAGCCATACGTCGCGATGTGCGCGATGGCGTCGTCCAGATGGTCGACAACCTTGATCGCAAGCGTAGGGCCGAGGTACTCGGTCTCCCAGTCCTCAGTTATCGCCACTTCGGCGTCGGGCACAAGTTGTCTGGTTCTCTCGCAACCGCGAAGGGTCACCCCGTGTGCAATCAATCGTTGCCCTAAGGCGGGCAATAACTCGGCTGAAACCGCAGCGTGTACAAGCAAAGTCTCCATCGAGCCACAAACGCCATAGCGATAGGTCTTGGCATTGAACGCAATATCGTCGGCCTGCCTGAGGTTCGCGTACTGATCAATATATACATGGCAATTGCCATCGAGGTGCTTGATCATGGGGACTCGGGCCTGTTCAGCGAGTCGACTAATCAAGCTTTTACCCCCTCGAGGGATAATGACGTCTATATGTTCAGTCATGGTGATCATTTCGCCAACAGCGTCGCGATCAGCCGTATCGACGATTTGCACTGCGTGCGCAGGCAAACCCGCTTTTTGTAGTCCCGCGTTGACAATCAGACTCAAGGCCATGTTTGAATGCAAGGCTTCGCTGCCACCTCGCAAAATCGAGGCGTTGCCGGATTTTAAACAAAGTGCTGCGGCATCGATTGTGACGTTAGGCCGTGATTCGTAAATGATACCGATCACGCCAATCGGCACCCTCATCTGTCCCACGCGCATACCGTTTGGCCGAACGATACTGGCTGTCAGACTTCCAACGGGGTCCGGCAGCGCTGCAATCTGACGCAATCCGTCACTCATGGTGTCAATCGTTTTATCAGACAGCGTTAACCGATCAAGCAGTGGTGCTGACAATGACTTGGCTTTGCCAGCCTCGAGATCAATCGCATTTGCCTTTTTCAGTTCAACGCGCGCCGCCTCAAGGCCTTCGGCCATCGCGAGTAATGCATGGTTCTTTTGTTGAGTACTCGCTTTGAGTAGCAGGCGCGACGCCGCTCTGGCTTGCCGCCCCATCATGTGCATGTGTTCTTGTATTGAATTCATTTTTACTATTACCTGTTGCTTGAACCTACCGCCACCCGCATCGCGAGACGGGTCATTTCTTCCCAAGGATCATGCAGGCGGCCTGACACCTGAATGCCTTTGATCAGTCGGTCGACCTCGTGAGCGTGCTGCACGGCGGCCGGCCAACTATTGGCAGGTACGCGGGCGATCGCTTGACGCGCCAATCGCTCATGTGCGCCGAAGATTCTTAAGGCTCTCAGTATGCCAGATGCATCTTGCCCTTGGCTGATAGCCTGAGCCACACGAGCGAGCGATCTGATTTCTTCTCCGATGGCCCAAAGCACGAGCGGTAAGGCTTCGCCTTCTGCCCGCAAGCCAGCCATCGTTCTAAGCATTCGTTCGACATCGCCCACTAGCATCGCGTCACGCAAGCCAAAAACGTCATAGCGTGCGACATTCATCACGGCCTGTTCGACCTCAGTCGCGTCTAGTTCGCCTTCTGGGAATAAAAGGGCCAGTTTCAATATCTCTTGGTGTGCCGCGAGCAAATTGCCCTCAACTTTGTCGGCAAGCCATTGCAAAACATCTGGTTGCACGCTTTGCTGTTGATGACTCAGTCGTTCGGCGATCCATTGTGGAAGCTGATGGCGTTCAACGTTGGGCAAGTCAATGAGAGACGATGCAGCAAACAACTGTTGAGCCCATTTTGATTCTCGCGTCGCCCGGTCCAGTCGGGGCAGGGTGACAATCGTGAGAACATCCGAACCCGTGACCCCCTGCGAGGCGGTGGCAACCCCAATCAGCGTGTCGGCACCCGTCTTACCGGGCTTACCGGTGGGGATAGAGATTTCGAGCAGGGTTTTGTCACCAAACAGTGAGCCACTTTGAGTCGTCAGTGCGACTTCACCCCAATCACTGCGGGCATCCATCACGAGCGACTTTCTATCGGTGTAACCCGCACGCCGGGCAGCGATCCGCACACGATCACTGGCTTCTATGGTCAGTAACGGGTCGTCGCCCGTGATCACAAACAACGCACTTAGCGATGCGTCGGGATTATCAAGTTGTCTGAGAAGACGCTCGGCGCTCACAGCCCTGCTTACTTTTGAATAACGTCAGGTTTGGGCATCAGTTGCGAGCGCTGGACGGCATCGGGCAATTGTTCAGAAGGCCCCCGAATTGGACGAGCAACTTGAGCCGGCTCACCCGACAAATCTGTTGAACCCGTGGCCATAAGTCGCTCTGCTCGGTCAATTACTTCGGGTGACGTGACGCGTCTGACGATTCGAGAAATCGTTGCTTGTTCCATGTCTTTGAAGACGCTGGCAATTTGCCCTTCTTTTGCTTGAATCACGTTTGGATCGTATGGCAAATCACGTACGCTGAGAAACTCTTCTGACGGCATGATGATCTGGCCGTCTTTATCGGTGAGTTGAATCACAATGACCAGCGTCAATTCATACTCTTGGACTTGACCCAGGGAGTTCAGCGAGATCTCTCTCAACGACTTGCTGTATGCAATCTGTTGTAGCTGTACCTCAGCCAAGATCGGATTTTCTTCGATCTTGGTCTTAGGCGAAGTTGCTTTGAAAGCGCGGCGCATGTCAGCACCAAATTTGCTGTTTTCTTGAACGCCAATGTAGAGACTATCGAAAGGCAGTGGGCTTTCGCCAGCGAGATGAAAACCGCAGGCAGAGATCGCCAAACACAGCGATAACGAGCTCGCCAGACCCAGCAGTTTCATTAAGCTTCGCGACTTCGATAACTCAAACATCAGGTGATCCTTTGGGGTGTCACTGGGTGGAGACTAGCCCACTACGTTAACAAGTTTACCGGGCACAACAATAACCCGCTTTGCCGCTCTACCGTCGAGATGACGAACGACCGCTTCATGTCCCAAGGCGATTTGTTCGATTTGCTCTTTCGTCGCATCGCGTCCCACGCTTAAAGCGCCCCTTAGTTTACCGTTGACTTGCAAGACCATGTCGATTTCATCGGTAACCAGGGCCGCCTCATCCACTTGAGGCCAGGGCGCATCCAGCAGGTCGCCATAGTGCTGTGCAAAGCCAAGTTCAGCCCAAAGTGTCCAAGTAATGTGTGGCACGACAGGGTACAAAACTCTCAATAAGATACCAAGTGATTCTGAGGTCACTGCATCCGCATGAGCCGATGGGGCAAAACTTGCATCATCGATCGCATTGAGCATTTTCATACACGCGGACACCACGGTATTGTATTGAATCCGTTGATAATCGTAGTCTGCTTGTTTCAACAGGCCGT
The DNA here is from genome assembly GCF_964834465.1 of Jezberella sp. NCBI lineage: Bacteria > Pseudomonadati > Pseudomonadota > Betaproteobacteria > Burkholderiales > Alcaligenaceae > Jezberella > Jezberella sp. Next base: position 78,959 of record NZ_CBAZRM010000010.1, on the reverse strand, counting down.
ACATCTCAACGCGCAGCTTTTTGATCTCTGTTGGGGCGTCTGACCAAGCCGGTGAGCTGATTGGAAGTCCGCGAGCGACGGTGTCTTTGAGTTTGAAGCAAAGAGACCAGAGACGGCGCAAGAATCGGTTAGACCCTTCAACCCCTGCGTCAGACCATTCGAGGGTTTGTTCAGGCGGGCTAGTAAACATCACGAACAAGCGCGCGGTATCAGCACCTTGAGTGTCTATCAGTGATTGCGGATCAACCCCATTGTTTTTCGATTTTGACATCGTACCCACACCGCCATAGGTCACTTCTCGACCCGTCGATTTCAGCGTCGCCCCTGTAATGGCACCTTTGGCGTCATAAGTGTTGGCAACCTCGTCTGGCCAGAAATATTCGATACCGCCGATCTCGGTTTTGGCAGAATAAATATGATTCAGCACCATGCCTTGGCACAATAACTTTGTGAAAGGCTCATCAAACTTCACCAGACCCAGGTCTTTCATGACCTTGGTCCAGAAGCGTGCGTATAACAAATGCAGTACGGCATGTTCAATACCCCCGATGTACTGATCCATCGGCATCCAGTAATCGTTGCGCTCATCGACCATCGCCTGATCGTTGCCAGGCGAGGTGTACCGCATGAAATACCAGGACGAATCGACGAAGGTATCCATGGTGTCGGTTTCGCGCCTTGCTGGCTTGCCGCAAGTGGGGCATTGGCACGACAAAAAGCCCTCGTGCTTGGTTAACGGATTGCCGCTGCCATCAGGGATCAGGTCGTCGGGCAAAACCACCGGCAGATCAGCCTCGGGGACAGGAACAGGACCACAGTCTGCACAATGAATAATCGGTATGGGCGTACCCCAGTACCGTTGCCGCGAAATGCCCCAGTCGCGCAAACGCCAGGTGGTCTGCCGAGTACCGAGGCTTAAGGCCTCAAGCTGCTTGGCAATGGCATCAACGGCTAGTGCTGAAGACAAGCCCTCGTAACGGCCAGAGTTAACCAGCTTGCCGGCGGTCTTGTCAGCGTACCAGTCAGCCCAAACCGTTGAATCAAAGGCGTTATCGCCCACTTGAACGACTTGTTTGATAGGCAGACGGTATTTGTTCGCGAAAATAAAATCGCGTTCGTCATGAGCAGGTACACCCATCACTGCCCCGTCACCGTAGCTCATCAGGACATAATTACCGACCCAGACAGGCACCGCTTCTCTGGTGATGGGGTGCGTCACGAACAGGCCAGTATCGAGGCCTTCTTTTTCTCGGGTGGCGAGTTCTGCCTCAGTCGTACCCCCTTGTTTGCAATGCTCGATAAAGTCCGCCACAGCAGCCTTTGATCTCGCCGCGTACTGAGCAAGCGGGTGCTCGGGCGCTACCGCGCAAAAGGTGACCCCCATGATGGTGTCTGCACGCGTCGTAAAGACAAACAGTTTGCCATCCTGAATGAGGCTGCCATCTTCTTGTCTGATGTCATGGGTAAACGCAAAGCGAACACCTTCGCTTTTGCCTATCCAGTTCTCTTGCATTGCACGCACGCGATCAGGCCAGCCATCAAGGCCTGATTTCACTTGATCGAGCAAGTCGCTGGCGTAATCCGTGATGCGAAGGTAATAGCCCGGGATCTCACGCTTTTCAACGAGGGCACCAGAGCGCCAGCCACGGCCGTCGATCACCTGCTCATTGGCCAAGACCGTGTTGTCAACCGGATCCCAATTAACGACTTGGGTTTTACGATAGGCGATGCCTTTTTCGAGCATCTTTAAAAATAGCCATTGATTCCATTTGTAATAGCTGGGATCGCAGGCCGCCATCTCACGTGACCAGTCAATCGCAAGCCCCATCGCTTTCATCTGCTTTTTCATATAAGCGATGTTGTCGTACGTCCATTTTGCCGGCGGGGTCTTGGATTTGATCGCTGCGTTTTCAGCGGGCATGCCGAACGCATCCCAGCCCATGGGCATCAATACGTTGTATCCCTTCATGCGCAACTGTCGGGTCATCATGTCGTTGATGGTGTAATTGCGAACGTGCCCCATGTGTAGTTTGCCACTTGGATAAGGCAGCATTGAACACGCATAGAACTTGGGCTTTAATTGACCAGAGGCATCCTTGGCAAACTCGGTGACGCGATACGCATCACGAGCCTCCCAGTTGGTGTGCGCGGCGATTTCAACAACGGTGGGCTGGTAGCGATCCTGCATGGAGATGGGCCAATAAAAATCGTTTAAACGAACAACCCCGCATCAAGCGGGGTTGTCAGGCAGTGCAATACAGCAACTGTAAACTTGAGCGCGCGCTGAATTACTTCAGTTTGGTCTCTTTGTAGTCAACATGCTTGCGAGCAACTGGATCAAATTTCTTGATCAGCATTTTCTCTGGCATGTTGCGTTTGTTTTTAGTTGTCGTGTAGAAATGACCCGTGCCAGCAGTGGACTCGAGTTTGATTTTTTCGCGGATACCTTTTGCCATGATGTGCTCCTTTAGGCGATTTCGCCACGGGCACGCAGATCAACCAACACGGCATCGATGCCGAGTTTATCAATCGTACGCAGGGCGTTAGTGGATACGCGCAGGCGCACCCAGCGATTTTCGCTCTCAACCCAGAAACGACGTGACTGCAAATTCGGCAGAAAACGACGCTTGGTTTTGTTGTTAGCGTGAGAAACATTGTTGCCCACCATTGGGGCTTTACCGGTTACTTGGCAAACGCGTGCCATGATTGCACCTCTTTTTACAGTTAGCCTTCTATTCTATTACGGAAACCACTTGCTAATCAAGTCCTTCTGGCAATTAACCCGATTACCCAGGCTAAAGTCGTGCATCCAGCCAACATTAAAGTCAGCGGCAAAGGGCCTGGCCAGGGGATCAGACTGATCACCGCCCCGGCGATTGCCCCGCAAGACATCTGCAACGTCCCGAGCATGGCTGACGCCGACCCCAGATGCCGTCCTTGGTCTGCCAGTGCCATGGCGGCCGAGTTGGGGCCGACAAAGCCCATTGAGAACATAAACATCATCAAGCACGCCATCAGCAGTGGCAGGGTCATCAGCCCAGTGAGGCTAAATAATAGTGCTGCCATCCCTGCCAGGGCTGTCCCCGCAAGCGCTTTCGGCAAAATGGCGATCGGGGGTCTGGTTTTGAGCAACCTGGCGCTGACTTGTGAGCCAACGATCAAGCAGAGCGCATTTGAGCCAAAAAGTAGTCCGTAATACTGTGGGTCGACGCCGTAATGTTGAATAAAAATCCTGGGCGAACTAGCGATGTAACTGAACATGGCGGCCGAAATCATCCCGCCCGACACCGCGAAGGCCACGAAACGCCGTGTCGAGAGCAGTTCTGTATAGGTTTTTAAAATTGTTGTCAGATGAAGCGACGTCTTGTTATCAGGGTTGAGTGATTCGGTCATGATCCGGCTTACGGTCATGAAAAGAACCATTGACCCCACCACCATGACACCGAAAATACCGCGCCATCCAAGCAATCCAACCAGCTGCCCCCCAATGACGGGCGCAAGAATGGGGGCGACCCCCATGATCAACATTAACAAAGAGAGCGCACGGGCGGCCTGTTGCGTGTCATAGTGATCGCGGATCACGGCACGAGGCACCACAAGGCCCGCCGCCCCACCAATCGCTTGAAATAGGCGGCAGACTGTCAGCAGGTGGATATTGGGCGATAGCGCACAACCAATGGATGCCAGCAGATAGACAATTAAGCCACCCAGCAAAGGGGGTTTGCGCCCAAAGCGGTCAGCCAGTGGGCCATAAAGCAATTGTGAGATCGCCATGCCAAACAGATAAACGGCAAGCGTACGTTCAACATCCCCCGAAGGCACTTGAAAATCCTGTGCGATCAAATGAAATGTCGGGAGGTACATGTCAATAGAGACAGGTGCAATAGCAGTTAACGCCCCCATCAAGACAAGCCAGCCAGGCATGTAAGGGGAGGCCAGCTTTTTTGTCATGACCGATCCGAGGTGATTGAATAGTTCGGCATTATCGCTCAGATACGAACAGGCACATCTCTTGCAATAACAAGGGAAATATTTCCTTTTGATCAAAAATTAGATAAATTGATTGAATTGTCTTGCGCCACGCACTTGTAATCTATTCTGGGATGGTTCTGGAGGACATCAGTTTGAATCCGTTTGCTCATGTCATTGGTGAAAAACTAGCATCGTTACCGGTCAAACTCTGCCTGGTGCTTCCGGACGGAACTCAGCTAGGCGATGCTCAGGCCCCGATCAAATTACACGCTAAAGATAAAAAGGTATTGTTGGATTTGGCAGCTGGTGACGTGGGGCATATTGCTGCTGATTTTGTCGAAGGTCGGTGTGAAATCGATGGGTCGATGCGTGATATCATGGCCGCCGCCATCGCTTTGTTACCGAAGAATCCCGTCTTAGAGGGGCGCTCCTCATGGCTGGGCAGAATTCTGGATGGATTTAAGTCGGCTGCTCGGCACTCACTCGAGCGAGATGCTCAACAGATCGAATTTCATTACGACCTGTCCGATGACTTTTATCGTCTCTGGCTCGATCCCCGACGGGTGTATTCATGTGCGTTTTACCAAGAGCCGGATCTCACGCTTGCCCAAGCCCAAGAGGCCAAACTAGATCTGATCTGCCGAAAGTTAAAGCTCGCCCCGGGCGAGCGCTATCTGGATGTCGGCTCGGGTTGGGGCGGCTTGCTGCTCTGGGCAGCTGAGCATTATGGGGTCGTTGCAACAGGTATAACGCTGTCTAAAAACCAATGCACCTATGTCAACAATCTCATCGCCGAAAAAGGGCTAGGCGGTCGAGTTCAGGTGCAGTTGCTTGATTATCGACAGCTCAATCCCGATCATTTGTTCGACAAGATCTCGTCAGTGGGGATGTTTGAGCATGTGGGCCGAGCAAACTTGACTGGCTACTTTAGCAAGCTGCAATCCCTGCTGAGGCCCGGGGGTTTGGTATTGAATCATGGCATCACGGCCGCGACGCCCGATAACCCAATGATCGGAAACGGGATTGGCGACTTCATTGAGCGTTATATCTTTCCGGGTGGTGAGTTGTGTCACATTAGTCAGGTGCTTGCCCACATGACCGACGGTGGGATAGAGGCAGTCGATATCGAGAATTTGCGACCTCACTACGCTCGGACGCTCTGGGCCTGGAGTGACTCGCTTGAGCAACAGCTGGCTGCGGCCGCCGCCGTGTTGCCGGGTGAGCAAGGGCGCCGGGCGATCAGAGCCTATCGGTTTTATTTAGCGGGATGTGCGTTGGCGTTTGAACAAGGGTGGGTGTCCTTACACCAGATTTTGGGACAACATCTCGCCACCGGGCGTGCAGACGAACTAGATAAGCCTGACGATCAGGCTTATCCGTGGCGCCGTGATTACATCTTTAAGCCATCAACTTAAACCACCAAGGGGGTCTGTGAGCCATCCATGGTGATGATGGTTCCCGTCACGTAGCTGGCCCGATCTGACGCGAGGTAGGCGACCGTGTCAGCGACCTCTTCTGGCGTTGCCAGGCGGCCAAGCGGTACCTTTCGTGTTGCGTCTTTCAACGCTTGTTCTTCAGACACGTTGTCGTTTGCTGCTGCGACTTTGATCCCCTCTTTCAACCGTTCTGTTAACGTCGATGCGGGGTTGACTGCGTTGACCCGGATACCCATAGGTGCGTAGGCGGCAGCAAGACCGGCGGTGGCCAACATTAAGGCTGCGTTGGCGCTGCCACCCGAGAGGTGAACCGTGGACGCCACCTTGCCGCCGGCCCCGATGACATTGACCACTGCCCCTTTGCGACGCTCGCCCATTCGTTTGATGACCGGATCTAGCACGTTGATATAGGTGAAGAATTTCGCATCCATAGCGTCGCGCCAGCGCGCTGGCGTAAGCTCACCTGCGACCACGCGCTTTGCAGCGCCCGCCGAATTGACCAAAACATCGATGGGGCCCATGGCCGCCTCGGCCGCATTAACAGCGAGTAAGGCAGCGTCCGCACTGACCAGATCTGCTGCAAAAATAGCAATTCTGTGCCCCCACGCGGGCGTCTCTTTGCTGAGTGCTTGCTTAGCCTGATCGAGGTTGGCTGGGTCTCGCGACACGAGGCTGACCTTGGCACCCTCTTGTAAAAACACGCGTGCGCATGCGAGGCCGATGCCTTTGCTACCGCCAGTAATCAAAACATGCTGATCGTTAAGATGTAAATCCATGTCAGTGTTGTCCTTCTTCAGAGTGGGTCGATGCCCCTACGACGCCGTCCGCGAGCAGGGTGTGAATGTCGGCGTCGCTGTAACCGATGCCTTTTAAAATTGCTTGAGTGTCTGCGCCTAAACGAGGCGGGGCGCTCCGAACGCCGAGACGGTCTCCGTTGAGTGCGAGCGGTAATAGCGCGACGCGAGTTTCAATCGTTTTGCCTGCACCGGTATTGTCCGCGGCAATCGTGACAGGGGCTAAGCCGCCCGTCGCCAGCAGGTGAGGGTCATCAAACAAGTCTTGAGGTCGGGTGATGGGTGCGTAAGGCAACCCAGCCTGCTCAAATATTGAGCTTAATTCCGTTGCGCTGTAGTTGCTAAATCTTTCACGTAGGATGGGGATGAGCCACTCGCGGGCGCGTACTCGATCGTTATTGGTCACCAAGCGGGTATCGTCACGCAAATCGTCAAACCCGAAGGCTTGACAGAGAATGGCCCATTGTGTGTCGCTCACAGCCGATAAAAAAATCTGCTCATCGTCTTTGACGGTAAATACGTCATAAACGCCCCAAGCACTGATGCGATCCGGCATGGGATTCGCTGCCTTGCCCGTCACCGCGAATTGCATCATGTGCTGAGCGACCAGAAAGACATTGTTTTCAAACAACGCGCTTGCGACTTCTTGACCTTTACCCGTACGCGCACGCTGTTGCAACGAGGCGAGTACCCCGATGGCGCCAAACATACCGCCCATGATGTCGTTGACACTGCTACCAGCCCGCAGCGGCCGACCAGCAGGCCCGGTCATGTAGGCTAGCCCGCCCATCATTTGTACGACCTCATCGAGCGCAGTGCGATGATCGTAAGGGCCTGGCAGAAAGCCCTTATGCGACACATAAATCAGTTGTTCGTTCAGTTTAGATAAGGCTGCGTAACTGAAACCCAGTTTATCCACGGTACCGCTTTTGAAATTTTCGCTGAACACGTCGGCGCCAGCGATCAGCTTCAACACAATCTCTTGACCGCGGGGGGTCTTCACGTCGACGGCAATGCTTTTTTTGTTTCGGTTAAACATCGGGAAAAATCCCGAACCGGAACCGAGCAGCTTGCGAGTGTTGTCACCCGTCAGGGGTTCGACTTTGATGACTTCTGCACCAAGATCGGCCAAGATCATGCCGCAGGTGGGCCCCATGACCATATGGGTGAATTCAACCACTCGGATGCCGTCTAGGGGGAGAGGGGTGGGTTGCGTCATGATTGTCTGAGGTCAGTCTTGTTCTAATGAGATCGGTCGACAGAAGGTATGATATTCTGCCCAATCTTTATAACACCCTGGCGTCAGGCGGCGGGCCTCGTTTGCCAGACAAGCTTGCAGACGTTTGACCACAGTAACTCTTTATGCTCAGCAATATTTCAGTGCGTGTCGTTGACTTTCATGATCCTGTTCAGCAGCAAGCGCTGATCGGTTTGCTCGATATGTATGCACGTGATCCGATGGGCGGGGGTGAGGCGTTGGGCGAGGACGTGAAACAGCGTTTGTGTGCTGATTTGGCGAAAAATCCCGGTGCGATCAGCTTTATCGCCTATCTGGCCGACCAGCCTGTGGGGTTGCTTAACGCGCTCATGGGCTACTCGACTTTCAAGGCTAGGCCGCTACTCAATGCACACGACATTGCAGTCATGCCGGCGTTTCGCGGGCAAGGGGTGGCTCAGGCCTTGCTCGCGGCTGCCGAATCCCATGCAGTCAGCCAAGGGTGTTGCAAGTTAACACTAGAAGTCCTCAGTGGTAATCAAAGCGCCATGCGATCCTACCAACGGTTTGGCTTCGAGCGCTATGAGTTGCTGTCAGAACACGGACAAGCGCTCTTGATGCAAAAGTGGCTCTGAAAACATTAGAAAGCCACCGCACCCCCGTTTGAACGAGGGTCGTAGCCGCCTTCCATAACCCCGTTCGGATGACGAATCAGCATGCCCGCGTGTCCAACAGCTTCATCCCAAGCACCAATCGTTTCGACGTCATGCCCCAGCTGACGCAACGCATTCACTGTGTTGGTGTCGAAGCGGCTCTCAAGTTTGAGTGAGTCGTTAGCATTGCCCCACGTGCGGCCCAAGAGCCATCGGGGTCTTTCAATAGCTTGCTGGGGATGATCGCCAAATGCGACGTTGCGTTGAAAGATGGTTGCTTGTGTTTGCGGTTGTCCATCACCCCCCATGGTGCCGTATACCATCAAGCCGCCATCTTCCCGCCACGCCATGGCGGGATTCAACGTGTGAAAGGGCTTTTTGCCAGGCAATAATGCATTGATGTGTGATGGGTTTAGCGAGAAGCTGCAACCCCGATTTTGCCAATTGACCCCTGACGTCGGCAGAACCACGCCAGAGCCAAACTCATGATAAATGCTTTGAATAAAAGATGCGGCAATCCCGTTTTTATCGATGACACCCATCCAGACGGTGTCCCCCGGTGACGTTTTTTTGCCCCACGCCGCAGCTTTGCTGAGGTCAAGGCGCTTGGCAAGTGAATCGAGGTGTGCGTCGCTGAGCAACGACGCGGGATCGATCGTCATGAAGGCGGGGTCGGTCAGATGCTGATCCCTAATACTGAACGCTAGCTTGGTTGCTTCTACTTGGGCGTGTATGAACGCGGCGCCTTCAGGGTCAAGATCCCACCCCTTGACACGATCCATGAGGCCCAGAATCATCAATGAGACCAATCCTTGAGAAGGAGGGGTCATGTTGAAAACGCGGGTGTTGTGCCCGCGATTCTCAAGCTGCAAACTCAGTGGGCTGACCATCTGAGCCTGATGGTCATTCAAATCTGACAGCGTGATTGGGCTGCCTGCTCGGCCGAGTTCGGCGGCTAATGATTCAGCCAGCTGACCGCGATAAAAACTCTCTGTGCCTTTTGTCGCAATGGTTGCCAGGGTATCTGCAAGCCGAAATTGCTTAAATAAAACCCCTTGGCGCGGCACCTCGCCTTGAGGCAAAAAGGTTTCCGCAAAACCTTGTTGCGCTTCAAGCTCAGCCCGTTTGGCCTGCGTGCAAAGAGATTGGCTCGCCGTGACGGGAATGCCGTTTTCAGCCAGATAGATGGCGTCTGATAACAACCGGCTCAATGGCAATTTGCCACCCATGGTCGTTTTTGATAATTCGTGGGCGGCACCCCAACCTGAGATTGTCCCTGCAACCGTGTTGGCAGCAACCCCACCCCTAAAAGGGATACTTTGATGGATACCCTGTTTGGCGTACCAATCGATCGTTGCCGCTTTGGCGCTACGCCCGCTGGCGTCAATTCCCATGGGTCGATTATTTGGGCCGTTAATGACCCAGAAACCGTCTCCACCGATCGAGTTCATGTGTGGGTAGACGACCGCAATCGTTGCCGCCGCCGCAATCATTGCCTCAAGCGCGTTGCCACCTTCGCGCAACACCGCAACTGCCGATTCTGCGGCCAGTGAATGCGGTGCAACCGCAATACCGCGAAGACCATAGACTGATTGCGCCAAAGCTTTGCTCCTGTGCCTTCCAAAACGGGTTTAATCAAGACTGAATCCTGCATTCTCTCATTCATTTTGTCAGAATGCACTTAAACGGTAAGATGAGACATCTGTCGGTTCTAATGCTTATTGCACCGACAACATTAGCGCTGACAAAAAAGGCGAGCATCAAACACCATGAATATGATTGATCAAGATACTGGTCGGCCCATCTCTGTCGTGATTCGAGAGCGGATTCGACACGCGCGCAAGCGGTTTCACGCCAACGACAATATTGCCGAGTTTATTGAGCCTGGTGAGCTCGGCTTGTTGCTCGATGAAGTTGAAGTCAAAATGCAAGGTGTTCTTGAAAGCTTGGTGATTGACACTGAACACGACCACAACACCAACGATACCGCTCGTCGGGTTGCAAAAATGTACCTTCAGGAAGTCTTTGGTGGCCGCTATGTCGGTCAACCGGCGATCACCGAGTTTCCGAACGCTGAACATTTGAACGAGTTGATGATTGTGGGCCCGATCACCGTTCGAAGCGCCTGCAGCCATCACTTCTGCCCAGTCATTGGCAAAGTGTGGATTGGCGTCTTGCCCAACGAACACACCAATGTGATTGGTCTGTCCAAGTATGCACGCTTGACCGAGTGGATCATGAGTCGACCGCAAATTCAAGAAGAGGCAGTAGTTCAACTCGCCAATTTGATTCAAGAAAAGACGCAACCCGACGGTTTGGCGGTCGTCATGAATGCAACGCACTATTGCATGTCGTGGCGTGGCGTTAAAGATATGGGCACTCGCATGATCAACTCGGTCATGCGTGGGGCGTTTCTCAAAGACGTCAATTTGCGTCGCGAATTTCTTTCTTTAATCCATCGAGAGGATTAATCATGCTGGTACGTCTGTTATACGTCAGTCGAGCGCTTGATCCGGATTCGTTGATCGATGTCCAAACTATTATGGACGCTGCCCGCGAGCACAATGTCAGCAACGGCATCACCGGCATTCTTTGTTATGGCGGGGGCATTTACCTTCAGGCACTCGAAGGTGGACGCCGTCAAGTCAATGAACTGTACAGTCATATTGTGAAAGACAAGCGGCACAAGGACGTCGTTTTGTTGCATTACGAAGAGATCGCTGAGCGCCGTTTCGGCAACTGGACGATGGGGCAAGTCAATTTGAGCAAACTGAATACGTCGGTGATTTTGAAGTATTCAGAAAAACCAGAGCTTGATCCGTATTCTGTGTCTGGTGCGATGTCGATTGCCTTGCTCGAAGAACTCATGCGCACCGCGTTCATTATTGGGCGCGCATAAGCACACAAGCGCATAAGCGCTCGCCGATCAAATCATCTATCGCTATCAATCAAAGACCACACTCATGAAAGATCACTCGCTTGCCGTTCGGTTGTTATTAAATGTGGGCCATGCCATTGACCACATGTTTTTGTTAATCTTTGCGGCCTCTGTCGGGGTGATATCTCAAGAGTTCGGCTTCAGCAATTGGGAGGATCTCATGCCCTATGGGGCAGGGGCTTTTCTGCTGTTCGGACTTGGCTCTATCCCAGCCGGACGGCTGGGAGATTTGTGGGGGCGCCGTCAAATGATGGTGGTGTTCTTTCTGGGGATGGGCGGTTCGGCGCTGCTGGTGGCCGTCGTGCCCTCGGCTTGGGCGTTAGGTGTTGCCTTGGCATTGATGGGGGCATTTGCCTCGATTTACCACCCGGTTGGGGTGCCCATGTTGGTGCAATCTGCCGCCAAACCAGGGGCGGTGATTGGGATTAACGGTTTGGCAGGTAATCTCGGTGTCGCACTTGCGGCGATGTTGACGGGGTTTTTAGTCAAGTGGTTGGGCTGGCGTGCCGCGTTTGCCGTTCCCGCTTGTTTGTCGTTGTTGTGCGGCTTTTTGTTCATTCGGTTCTGCCCCATCGAAGTCGCTGCACCTGCTAAGCGCAAAAGCGCGGTCAAGGTTCAGTTACCCGCGAACATGCTGGCCCGCGTCCTGTTGGTGGTGACAACTGCGGCAGTGGCGGGCAGTATCTTGTTTAACTTCACGACCAATGGCAACAGTCAATTAATGATTGAACGATTCAGGGGGGTTGTTGATGACCCTGCGGTCCTTGGGATGTTGTTGGCCGTGATCTACGTGGTGGCCTCACTGGCGCAAGTCGTGGTGGGGCGATTGGTGGATCGGTTTCCTGCTAAGCCCATCTTTTTGGGGATTGTGTTGTGTCAAATCCCTTTCGTCATCTTTGCCGCACAAGCACAAGGATGGTGGATGTTTGTGGCGATGCTGGGTGTGATGGTGTTTGTGTTTGGTGCGGTACCGTTTACCGATGTGTTGATTGTGCGTTATGTCGATGATCGCGTGCGCTCACGAGTGGCTGGTATCAGGTTGGCGGTATCGCTTGGGATTAGCTCTGCAGCGGTCTGGCTGTTGGGACCGGTGGTCAAACAAATGGGTTTTAGCGCATTGTTCACGATCATGACCGTTGTGGCTGTCCTGACGGCACTGGTGGTGGTAATGCTTCCGAGTGAATCAAGCGTGAAAGACGCATGAGGTACCTGTCACGATGAAAGCCGTCCGTTTACAACCCTTTGAAGCCATTGAGCTTTTAGGTAAAGAAAGTCTTTGGGAATGCGTGGCAGAACGTGGTGGTGTGTTGCGACGAACGATAACCTTTAAAGACTTTTCTGATGCTTTCGCGTTCATGACCCGAGTCGCCCTCATTGCCGAGCGTAGCAACCATCATCCCGAATGGTTCAATCTTTTTAACCGAGTCGAGATTACGTTGACTACTCATGAAGCCGGCGGGATCTCATCGCGCGACATCGAGCTGGCGCATGCAATCGATGACTTGGTCGCGTGATTGACATCCTCCGCCCGAACGAGGGGATGTTCGGGCATGACGCTAAAAATCGAAGCCCAACTGGTCATTGTTTTTGCTAGCCGGTTTTCGAGGGGTTTTCACCAGCGGTTTGCGCGAACCATGTTTTTCAATGATGCCCGCTTTGCCTGCTTTGACTGATTTTTTTTCTCGTAAGGCAAAGAGCTTGGACTTGGCCTCTCGAGTCGCTCTATCCAAATCGACAACAGGGATGGGGATCTCTTTACCAACAAAGACGCCACACTTCTCTTGAATGTCTTTTGGCATGCGCCAAGGCTCAAAGAGCCAGCTATCTGGTACTTGACGCAAATGCGGTAGCCACTGTCGTACAAATTGCCCCTGAGGATCGTGGTCTTTCGCTTGTTTGATCGGATTGTAAATCCGAGGCACATTAATCCCAGTGGTGCCGGATTGCATCTGCATCTGGCTCCAGTGAATGCCCGGCTCGTAATCCAGAAATTGCCGCGCTAACCATTCACCGACCGGACGCCAATGCAAAAACAAAGGGTAGGCGGCAGTGGATACGAGCATGGCTCTCATTCTGAAGTTCAACCACCCGGTTTGTGCAAGCATGGTCACACTGGCATCGACCATGGGCCAGCCTGTTCTGGCAGTGATCAGCGCATCAAAGTGCGCCTGATTAAAGTCTTTCTCGCGAAACCCGTTGTAACCTCGGTGCATGTTTTGATGCTCAATCGCGGGTTCACTTTCAAGCTTCTGGATAAAGTGGCAGTGCCAGTAAAGTCTGCTCACAAAGGCATTTAACCCTAACCGTTGTTTTGTCTCATGAAGCGGTAATTGCAAGAGTTTGAGTTGAGTGGCTTTGACGATTTCACGAAGACTGACGCAGCCTAAAGCAAGATAAGGTGAAATCCTGGAGCAGGCCGTCGGGGCAGACAGCGGCGAAGAAATTCCACCACGATATTTTTGGCTACGATGGTCGATGAAACTGTTGAGCACGTTCAAACCCTCTTGACGTCCACCTTTCTGCCGGCGCGGCGCTTGGTGTGAATCAATCTGCATGGAGTCTACCAACGGCACTTGAGGTGCTGGTAAGGGCAGAGCAGCGTGGGTCAGGCTTGGTACGGGAAGGCACGGTCGAGAGGTGTGTAAATCCCACGCGTCTTTCCAGTCATTGCGATTTTTTAGTTTGCGGACGACGCCAAACTGCCTGAACTCGTGCCACTTTAGACCACGATCCTTACACCAGTTGCCGATTTGTTTATCTCGCTTGAAGGTAAACGCGTTGCCTGTCTCTTCATGCGAGTACAGTGCTTCAAACGGCGCCTTGGCATAGATTTGATCCAGCACCTCGATGGCTTCTCCCGTCAGAATATAGAGCGTTGCGCCAAGTTGCTTGAGATGGGCGTGCAGGTCTCTTAGACTCTCAATGAGAAAGCCGTAGTGCAGGGCAGAGTAATCAGCTTGCGCCCAGAGGCTCGGCTCGATGATGTAGAGGCAAGCCACAGGCCCCTTGGCCGTTGCAGCCTGCAGCGCGGCATGGTCATGGAGTCTTAAGTCGCGCTTGAACCAGACGAGTTGATAGGACATATCGTATGCAGCGAGAGGCGTTGCTCAATCGTAACCTGATCAGCGGGTCTTTGCTTAATATTCGCAGGGGCGATGTTCAAATGCTGTCCGATTAGAATGAGAGATGATTGAGCCCTAAGCTTCCCGTTGACGCTGGTGATAGGATGGCAAAAGGAAAGCCTGTCTTTTTGACAATATCGGCTATTTTCATCAAATGTTAGTTAATCCTGAAGAGGCAATGTTTTAGTGACGTATTCTCAGTCGATCTGGATGCCGCTGTTGCTATCGTTGAAAGTATCGCTTTGGGCGACGGCCATCAACGCTTTGCTTGGCATTGCCGCCGCCTATCTCCTGTCAAGATGGCGTTCGCCCTTCGCTCACGTTGTCGACTCGTTACTGACACTGCCCTTGGTGCTACCGCCAACCGTGCTGGGCTATTATTTATTGGTCTTACTGGGCAGGCGTGGCGTATTTGGATCATGGCTGAGCCAGCTGGGGATTGAGCTTGTGTTCACTTGGCAAGGGGCCGTGATCGCTGCCAGCGTCGTATCTTTTCCTCTGGTCTTGCGCTCTGCGCGGGCGGCGCTAGAGGGGGTCAACCCGTTATTGGAAAATGCTGCACGCGTTTTGGGATTATCAGAGGTTGCGCTTTTTTTCAGGGTGTCGCTGCCGCTCGCTTCTCGTGGGATTATGGCGGGCATTCTGCTCGCCTTTGCGCGCGCGCTGGGTGAGTTTGGCGCAACACTCATGATTGCTGGCAACTTGCCTGGCCGCACGCAGACGCTGTCCGTCGCCATTTACGAAGCCGTGCAAGCAGGTGACGATGATAGTGCGCTCGTGATGGTGTTACTCACGTCGCTGACCTGCATTGTCGTGCTGATGGTTGCAGGGCGGCTAGCGCCGCGGTACGCAAGGCAAAGGGTGCGGCAATGAGTCTGATTGACGTGGTATTGAAGAAGACCTTGGTCAGCGACAGCGGCGAATTTGAGCTTGATGTGTCATTTGAAACGGATAGTCGTCGCTTGGTTTTGTTGGGCCCATCCGGTGCAGGTAAGAGTCTGACGATGCGAATTATTGCTGGTTTAATCAAGCCAGATGCAGGGCGAATTATTGTTGATGGTCGAGTCTATTTCGATAAGAAGGCCCGCGTTCATCTGCCCGCGTGTGCACGCAAGACGGGGCTTCTTTTTCAAGACTATGCCCTGTTTCCCCATCTCACCGTTGGACAAAACATTGCGTTTGGGTTGAGCAAGGGGTGGCTGAATCCCTCTAAACAGGACTCTTCCCCCGAGGTGGTCGAGTGGATCCAAAAGTTTGAGTTAGGGGCAGTGGCATTGAACTATCCACACCAGATTTCGGGTGGCCAAAAGCAACGGGTGGCCCTAGCTCGCGCGCTGGTCGCTAATCCGCACGTCCTCTTGCTGGATGAACCTTTTGCTGCATTGGATCAGGCTTTACGAGCACGGATGCGAGAAGAAGTGAGCTTGTTACAGAAAGAACTCAATATCCCCATGATCTTGATCACACATGACGAACAGGATGCCTTCGTGTTGGGTGATCATGTCATTCGCTTGGCTCAAGGACGAGTCGTGTCTGATCGCTGAACAATTGTCGCTCGCCGCTCGCCGCTCGCAAGACATCGACCGGTGATTAAACAAATAGCACCGGAATCATCGATAAGATCAACAAGCCTGCCATCACCCAGTTGAAAATTTGTCGATATTTTTGGTTTTGAAGACGATGCACCAGTTGGTTGCCAATCAGTGCCCAAACGCCGCAAGATGGGCAGTTGATGATGCCAAACATAAAGCACATGGCAAAGATAAACCCAGCAGAGGCATCAGCAGGCATGTAACTGCTGAAGAGCCCAATGCACATCAACCATGCCTTAGGATTAATCCACTGGAAGAGTGCGGCGGCCATAAAACTCATTGGTCGAGCGGTGTCGTCTTTGGATTTGCTGGGGGCGCCACTGTTGGCAATACCCCAGGCTAAGTAGAGCAGGTAAGCAAAGCCAGCGACCTTCATCACCTGATAGATTAGCGGGATTTCTTGAAAGATTCCCATCAGGCCGCTACCAACCGCGAGAAGCATCACAGAAAACCCGCACGAGATCCCAAAGATGTGCGCCAACGTGCGTCTAAAGCCGAAATTGACACCTGAGCTCAACAGCATCATGTTGTTTGGGCCAGGACTGATGGAGGACACAAAGGCGAATAGTGCCATGGATAAGACTAGCTGGAGTTCGTTAGTCATTTCGATTTCATTATATTGATCAGCGTGTTGGGTGCTCAAGCATCAGCACACTGGCGAATTGGGCCGACTCATTGCTACGTGAGTCAAAGGTCACATAGCATAACGCCAATCCCTGATTCTTACAGCCGCTGAGGGTGAGGTGCTGACGGTGAAGCAGACCCATTGATTCAGGTGAGTCGCCAAGTGACTAGCAATTACGCTTATGCGCTAAATGCTTGATCGGTATGTCATATCGCTGACATACCTACAGGGTTATCCACAGTTTTTGTGGACAAGTCAGCAGGCTGAATGAGAAGATTTTGAAGGTGCGACGAACAGCGTGTTCTAGGTTTGGATCACATCCATATTTGAGCGCGGGATAGCAAAGACTCACGGACCAGTGCATTCAAACCTTGTCCGTTCTCTTGGTCAATATGTTGCTTCAATGCACGGCGCATGCGCGGATCCCAGAACTTTTTGATGTGATCGGCAATACCATCAAGTGCTTCATTGTGATCCGGCATCGCAGCGAAGAAATCGCCGATTTGATTGGCCATTGAGACAAGGTTGTTGCTGTTCATGGTGCTAATCCTTCAATTCGATTTGCATGGCTGTAAATAATCCATCGGTCAGGTTTGGCAAAACCGACAAGACATAGGCCGTGGGCTTGTGCTAGTTCAATCGCCAGTTGGGTGGGGGCAGAGATAGCAACCAAGGTGTTAAAGCCTGCGATGAGCGTTTTTTGAACCATCTCCATACTTGCACGACTTGTCACTAGGATCATGCCTTGCCGCCAGCTCTGTCGTTGGCTGCGCAGGCCCGCGCCGATGAGCTTGTCGAGTGCATTGTGCCGCCCGACGTCTTCGCGGATCAGTTGAAGTTCGCCGTGCGTATCAAACCAGGCCGCAGCATGTGTCGCCCCAGTGGTTTGCTGAAGCTGTTGATGGCTGCGCAATTGCACCAGTGCATGGCTGATGGAGGCGGCTGGAATGTTTTTTGCGTCAGTTGCGATCAATGGCAAAGGACGAATGACTTGGCTGAGGCTCTCTGTGCCGCAAAGCCCGCAACCTGTTCGACCCGTGAGGTTGCGTCGCTTGTCCTTTAATTGAACGAAACAACGGCTAGCAATATCGATCTTTACCGCAATACCGTCGGCATGCTCGACGACCTCAGCGCCATAAACGTCACTTGCCGCCTCAACGATACCCTCAGTCACAGCAAAGCCGAGTGCAAAGTCTTCGAGCTCTGTTGGTGTGGCCAACATGACGGCATGAGACACGCCATTGAATTCGAGCGCTACGGGTCTCTCTTGGGCAACCCAATCGATTGACGCATCGCCTATCTGAGCACCGATCACAACTCGCACCGTCACCTGGCTTGCACCGGGGGTTGAGCAGCCAGGCGGAATCTCTGGTTTCAAGGCAACGCCTTAGCTGGTGACAACGGACGACGTCTCATCTTTCGGATGCAGCAGCCTCATTTGCTGATCGTTAAACTGAGCGTAATCCGCTTGCCACGCCGACTGCTGAGTGACCGGGACCACTTGAACCGCCGTTACCTTGTACTCAGGACAATTTGTCGCCCAGTCAGAGTTATCTGTGGTGATCACATTCGCCCCTGACTCAGGGAAGTGAAATGTGGTGTAAACAACACCTGGTTGCACTCGCTCTGTGATTGTTGCCCGCAACACAGTCTCGCCTGCTCGACTTTGAATCCCCACCCAATTACCCGTCTTGATACCACGCTCTTCTGCATCATGCGGATGAATCTCCAGCGTATCTTCGCTGTGCCACCTATTGTTGTCAGTGCGTCGAGTTTGTGCGCCGACGTTGTATTGCGACAGAATGCGGCCGGTGGTCAGAATCAATGGAAACTTGCGGGTCACTTTCTCTGTGCTGGCCACGTACTGAGTAATGATGAAACGTCCTTTGCCACGCACAAAACGATCAATGTGCATGGTGGCGGTGCCCGCAACATCTGTTTCTGCATTGCAAGGCCACTGCAGACTGCCAAGGTGATCGATCTTGTCGAAACTGACGCCACTAAAACTTGGGGTCAAGGCGGCAATCTCATCCATGATTTCGCTAGGATGACTGTAGTTCATCTCGTAGCCAAGCGCGTTGGCGAGCATTTGCGTCGCCTCCCAGTCGCCGAAGCCGGCCATCGGTGGCATCACCTGACGCACGCGGCTGATGCGACGCTCAGCATTGGTGAAGGTACCGTCCTTCTCAAGAAACGATGCGCCTGGCAAAAAGACGTGCGCGAATTTGGCGGTTTCGTTCAAGAAGATATCTTGAACAACGATGCATTCCATTGCCTTCAACGCTGACTCTACGTGCTGGGTATCTGGGTCGGATTGCGCAATATCTTCGCCTTGACAGAACAAGCCCTTGAAGCTGCCATCCATCGCCGCATCAAACATATTGGGGATGCGTAAGCCGGGTTCAGCATCCAGCGTGACCCCCCAAGCCGCTTCGAACTGAGCGCGAGTGGTGGTGTCAGAGATGTGGCGGTACCCGGGTAATTCGTGCGGGAAGCTGCCCATGTCACAACTGCCTTGGACGTTGTTTTGCCCACGAAGCGGGTTAACGCCAACGCCTTCACGACCGATATTGCCAGTTACCATGGCGAGGTTCGCAATCCCCATGACCGTCGTTGATCCTTGCGCATGCTCGGTCACACCCAGACCATAATAAATGGCGCTGTTGACGCGACCCGCGGGGCCACTGAGCGTTTGACCCTGCGCGCCTTTAGCAAACAGTCGGGCAGCGCCTCTCACCAACTCGGCAGCAACCCCAGTAATGTCAGCCATCGCTTCAGGGGAGTTTTCTGGGCGAGTGATGAAGGCTTTCCAATCCCTGAAAGATTTGTCGTCGCAGCGTGATTGCACAAAGGCCTCATCCAACAATCCTTCTGACACAATCACATGTGCCAGCGAACTGATCATGGCGACGTTCGTCCCGGGTTTCAAAGCAAGGTGGTAATCCGCTTTGATATGAGGGGATTTGACTAAGTCAATGCGACGTGGATCGATCACAATCAGGCGAGCGCCTTCACGTAACCGCCGCTTCATGCGTGAGGCAAACACAGGATGACCATCGGTGGGGTTGGCACCCATGACCAAGATCACGTCAGCGTGTTCCACCGACTTGAAGGTCTGCGTCCCTGCCGAGGTACCCAGGGTCTGACCCAAACCGTATCCTGTCGGAGAGTGACAGACCCTTGCACAGGTATCTACATTGTTATTGCCAAAGCCTGCGCGAACAAGTTTCTGAACCAGATAGACTTCTTCATTGGTGCAACGAGACGACGTGATGCCACCAATCGAGTCTTTGCCGTATTTGGCTTGAATACGTTTGAATTCAGAGGCCGCGTGGTTGATCGCTTCTTGCCAGCTAACTTCTTTCCAAGGGTCCGTGATCTTGTGGCGGATCATCGGTTTGGTCATACGGTCTTTGTGTGTCGCATAGCCCCAAGCGAAGCGGCCTTTGACACAAGAGTGCCCTTCGTTGGCCTTCCCGTCCTTCCAGGGAACCATGCGAACCACCTGATTGCCTTTCATCTCGGCTTTGAAGCCGCAGCCGACTCCACAGTAGGCACAAGTGGTTGTGACGCTGTGCTCAGGCTGACCGAGCCAGATCACTGATTTCTCTTGCAGCGTGGCGGTCGGGCAGGCTTCGACGCAAGCCCCGCAGCTGACACACTCTGAAGACATGAAAGCTTCGTCCTGACCGGGCGACACGCGCGAGTCAAAGCCGCGGCCACTGATGGTCAACGCAAACGTGCCTTGCGTCTCTTCACAGGCACGTACACAGCGATTGCAAACAATGCACTTTGAGGCGTCATAGGTGAAGTAAGGATTCGATTCGTCCTTGGTCATATGGATGTGATTCTTACCCTCCATCCCGTAGCGAACGTTGCGCAGGCCCGTGACACCTGCCATGTCTTGTAATTCGCAGTTACCATTGGCGGGACAGGTGAGGCAGTCGAGTGGATGATCAGAGATATAGAGCTCCATCACGCCTTTACGCAAATCCTGCAACTTAGAGGTTTGCGTCCAGACACGCATGCCTTGTTCAGCGGGCGTTGTGCAAGAAGCGGGGAACCCTTTGCGCCCCTCAATCTCAACCAGGCACAGGCGACAGGATCCGAAGGGTTCGAGGCTATCGATGGCACATAACTTCGGTATCTTGGTGCCTGCGAGCATGGCAGCACGCATTAACGAGGTGCCAGCAGCAACCGTCACGTCAGTGCCGTCTATGGTCAGCGTGACGGTTTTGTCAGACACGACTTCTGGCGTGCCAAAATCGCGTTGTATGACTTGCTCAAGCATGTCGGTTCCTTTTGCGTCAGTGTTGTGCGATTACGCGGTAACTGGTGCGTGGGTCAGTCCAAAGTCTTCGGGAAAATGATTCAGTGCAGATAACACTGGATTCGGGGTCATCCCGCCCATTGCGCACAATGAGCCGTAAGTCATGGTGTTGCAAAGGTCTTTGAGCAGCACCACTTGATGTTCGCGATCTTTGCCCGAGGTAATCTTGTCGATCACCTCCGCTCCGCGCGTTGACCCAATCCGGCAGGGGGTGCATTTGCCACAGGATTCAAGCGCACAGAACTCCATGGCGTAGCGGGCGAGTTTGGACATGTCAGCGGTGTCATCATGGACCACCATGCCACCATGTCCTAAGGTGCCACCGATACCGATGTAGGTTTCATAGTCCAGCGGCAAATCCCATTGCGATTCAGGGATGTAAGTGCCTAAGGGCCCGCCAGACTGAATCGCTTTGATCGGTCGGCCAGACGCTGAGCCGCCACCAAAATCAAACACCAGTTCGCGCAAGGTTAACCCAAAGGCTTTTTCGACCAGCCCGCCAAACTTGATATTGCCGGCCAGTTGAAAAGGTAGCGTGCCTGTTGAACGACCAACACCAAAGTTTTTGTAAAAAGCGGCACCTCGTGCCATGATGATGGGCACACTGGCTAACGTAATCACATTATTGACGACGGTAGGCATACCGAACAAACCTTCGATCGCGGGCAGTGGGGGTTTCGCGCGCACGATGCCTCGCTTGCCCTCAAGGCTTTCCAGTAGCGCGGTCTCTTCACCACAAACATAAGAACCAGCCGCTTTACGAACAATGAGAGAAAATGATTTGCCGCTATTGAGAATGTTCGCCCCAAGATAGCCTGCCGCTTCAGCGATTTGGATGGCTTCGTTCAGCACGGCGATGGCGTGAGGGTATTCAGATCTCACGTAGATATAGCCAATCGTGGCGTCCGTTGCAATGCCTGCAATCGTCATGCCTTCGATGAGCATGAAGGGGTCACCTTCCATCGTCATCCGATCAGAGAACGTCCCTGAATCACCTTCATCTGCGTTGCAGACGATATAGCGTTGTTTGGCAGGGGTTGCAGCCACGGTTTTCCATTTGATGCCGGCGGGGAAGGCAGCACCGCCACGCCCACGCAGGCCCGACTCCAGCACTTGTGCAATGATGTCCTGGCCAGACATAGTCAAAGCACGCTGTAAGCCTGCAAAGCCCTCGTGATCTTCATAGTCTGTTAAGGACAGAGGGTCAGTGATACCCATCCGAGCAAAGGTCAAGCGTTCTTGGTTCTTCAAATACGGGATGTCTTGCGTTTTGCCGAGATAGAGCGGGTGTTGAGTTGCTTGTCCCAACCCTTGTTCGAAAATATCGACGATATCTTCTGGTTCAACTGGCCCGAAAGCCACGCGTCCGTCAGACGTGTTGATTTCAAGCAGCGGTTCTAGCCAGAACATGCCACGCGAACTATTGCGCACCAACCGAATATCCATGTTGCGCGTTTGTGCTTGAGCAGCAACCGCCTTGGCCACACGGTCGGCACCAACCGCTAGCGCAGCAGAATCTCTGGGAACGAAAACGGTGATACTCATGCCTGCCCCCTGGTTTCTGCCATCAAACGGTCAAACTTAAGGGGTGTAACGCGTGCATGCACCTCGTCATTGATGGCGATTGCGGGCGATGACGCGCAAAGCCCTAAACAGTAGGCTGCTTCAAGCGTGAGTTGACCGTCAGCGGTCGTCTGATGCGCTTGACAGCCCAGGTGCTGCTGGGCGTGAGCAAACAGGGCTTCAGCACCCATGGCCTGGCAGGATTCTGCGCGGCAGATCTGAACGACATGGCGCCCAGCAGGGGTCATGCGAAAGTGATGGTAATAAGTAATGACCCCGTGTACTTCGGCCCGAGACAGGTTGAGCGCGCTGGCAATATCTTGAACCATCTGGCTTGGGATGTAGCCAAGCGCGTCCTGGATGTCATGCAGAATCGGCATGAGCGCGCCGGGTTCATCTTTGCGCCGATGCAAGACCTCATGAACCGTTAGCTTTTGTTGTTCGCTGACAGGTAATGCATCGACAGTCATGCTTTTCTCTTTAAATAGGTGACTTAATTAAACATTTTGGCAATGCTTAGCGACGTTCTGTAAATTGCCCAAACCAAAGGTATGGCGACAACCAGCCAAGCAACGACGACGATGACCAGGGGCGTTTTGGTGACTGATCCGTTGGCTGACCCGACCTCGTTGGCCAGCGCACGTTCATGCGCAAGTTGCTTTTCGCGCGCCAGCTCTTCGGGCGTCATGAACCATTTGTCAGCCAAGGGCTTCACCATCAAATTGGCGATAAAGCCAATGGCGAGAAAGCCGACCAGAATGTACATGGTCTGGTTGTAGACGCGGTCTACGGGGATGCCCATCGTGATCTGATAATCACGCATGTAGTTCACAACCACAGGCCCTAAGATGCCAGCCGTTGACCATGCCGTGAGCAGACGGCCGTGAATTGCCCCAACCATTTGCGTGCCGAAAATGTCAGCCAAGTAGGCAGGTACTGTAGCAAAGCCACCGCCATACATACTGAGAATCACACACACAGCGGCGATAAAGAAGAACTCGCTGCCCTTCATCGCACTGACTGGGATGCTGGCATAAAGGATTGCGCCGAGGACAAAGAACACGAAGTAAGTTGTTTTGCGACCAATCTTGTCAGAGAAGCTGGCCCATACAAACCGGCCACCAATGTTGAACAAGCTGATCAAGGCAGCGAAACCAGCGGCAACCAAGGCAATAGACGTTTTCTCTCCAGCGTTGAGTTCACCGAACTTCTTGGCAACGCCAATCAGTTGTCCACCGAACACTTCCTGCAGCATGGGGCTTGCCATTCCGATCACACCAATACCTGCACTGACGTTCATGCACAGAACGATCCAGATGAGCCAGAACTGGGGGATACCCCAGACCTTGCTCACGTGAACGTGCTTCTGCGTAATCATGGCATTGCTGGCCTGAGCGATGGGGGGCGTCCAACCTTCGGGCTTCCATCCCGTCGGTGGCACACGATAAGCCAGTGCGCCTGCCATCATGAAGGCGAAATAGATCAATCCCATCACGATGAATGTTTGCATTACACCAACGCTCGTGGTGCTGGCAAAGTAAGACATCAACATCGCAGCCAATGGTGAGCCAATCAACGCACCACCCCCGAATCCCATGATGGCCATGCCAGTCGCCATGCCGCGACGGTCAGGAAACCATTTGATCAAGGTTGAAACTGGCGAGATGTAGCCCAAACCCAAACCAACCCCACCAATCACGCCAGAACCAAGCCACAGCATCCATAGTTGATGCAGGTGAACGCCAAGCGCAGAAATGAACAGACCACCGCACCAGCAAACGGCTGCGACAACACCCGCTTTACGAGGGCCGACGCGCTCGAGCCAACCGCCCCAGATTGCCGCTGATAGACCTAAAATCACGAAGAAAAGCGTGTACATCCAGCCTAGGCTGGAGATGCGCCAATCGCAATCAGTTGTGAACAACTCGGTCAAAATCCCCATGGTCGGCGGGCAGGTTTTGGCCGCCGTGATACCGATGGCTTTAGACAGTGGAATCCAGAAAACCGAAAAGCCGTAAGCCATCCCGATACACAGATGAATGGCAAGTGCAGCTGGCGGCACGAGCCACCGGTTGAACCCAGAACCAGCAATGGTTCTCTCTTTATCCAACCAGCTACTGCTGGCGTTTGCAACTGCTGCGTCTACAGACATAGTTAAGCATCCTGTTGGTTTTTTGAAAGGATCTCCTCGCGAGCGAGATGATTCCATAACTATAGGATGGCACGCCAATTTATTTCAATAATGTGACGATTCACTCGCTGAATGAAGGGAAATCCCTAGGATGGGATGATCGAGCGTTTGGTGGCCCGATTAGGCCGACAGCGCACCTGCATGCTGCTGCAGTTGCAGAGCCCACTCGGGCGATTGAGCAAAGGCGAGCGCCGCGCTCAGCACATGTGATTGCCTTTCTGTTTTGAGCAAAATCCACGAAATGTCGGTGTTGATCTCGGGCGAGATCAGAGGGTGGATTTCCATATCCGGTTCAGCGCGCATCTGATAGACCAAGGCACCGGGCATGATGGTCGCCACATGACCCGCCATCACCACGATCCCGAGCGTCGCAATCGAATTCGTTTCAATGACGACGTGAGGGGTCGCACCAACGTCTTTGAAGGTCTGATCAATGATATGGCGATTGTGCATGGCTTTGGACAGCAGGCACAAAGGGTGATTAGCCGCGTTAGCCCACGCGATCGGTGATCCTTTTTGACCATTAACCCGTTCAGATGGTTGGTATTTTTGGACAAAGTAATACTGTTCGTCGTATTGGTGCATTACCGTTAAATGGCTATGCCGGCTAGAGAGTCGTTTCGCATAGCCTAAGGCCATATCAAGTGAGCCATTCTCGACGCTCGCTTCCAAATCCTGGGAACTCAGGCTTTTTACGTCGATCGACACAGCCGTATGCTTTGCTTGGATGAAGGCGGCAAACCTGCTTGCGATAGGCATCGCAGTGGGGATCGCCCCAATGGTTAATTGCCCAGTCGGTTCGGACGAACCGCCGTGAATCTCTTGCTGCAGCGTTTCGTGTTCGCGCATGATGCGGCGGGCACTTGCCAGGACTTTTTGACCCTCATCAGTGAACCCGATAAAGCTGCGGCCTCGACTGATGATGCTGATGCCGTAACTTTCTTCGAGCGCTTTTAACGCGTTCGATAAGGCCGGTTGGGTGATATTGCAAGCGTCGGCCGCTCGACTAAAGTGCTTATGCTCGTCAAGCGCGATGAGATAGCGAAACCAGACTAAATGGTTCATACTGCTTGAAATAGGTGACGCATGTTAGAGATGGCTTCGAGTGTGTTCAAGCGGTGATACAAACTCGGTTCAACGCCCGTCAGTGATGGGTTGTTCATCTGACCGGTCGTGACGCAGTCATCGAATTTCTGTTTGAGCCCAGCTGTATCAATGGGGTTCAACGCGTTGCCCAACGGGAAACGGATGTCGCCTGAGTCAAAAACCCTGCCATCGATTGTCTCAATCACGATGCGGTCAGTAAGGGCAAATGAGGGGTCGATGGGGCAGGCCTTGTCAGTGATTGAAATAGACAATTTATTGTACAAGCTGCTGACATCTGCGCGGTTGACGAAAGCATCGGTCAGTTGAGCTAAACCAACTTCTCTGGCCACGATGGCAGACGCGATCGCAAACTCTGCACTGAACTTGGCCTCAAGGCCGGTTTTTGGGTGATGATTGCGCAACATCGATGCCTGTGCAGCCCCAGTCGTCAGGTGCATCGCTTTAATTTCCGCTGCGGTGAGATTTTCGCGCTCGGCGATCGCCAACACCCCGTCGATCGTGCGATGGCAGGAATAACAGACTGGATAGCGCTTGATAGAGACACCACTCTCGAGTATGCGAGGTGTGCCCCCCAAGGATGCCGCAGCTCGCTGGCGATCGACTCGGCCACTCGGTGAGAGCGCCGCCAAATAGCCCGCGTGATGCTCAAAGGCATCAGGCGCCGCGGTCATCCCTAGTTTGGCAAGGCGCACGGCTTCGATGCCGTGTGAAGCCGCTCTGCCTGCGTGAAAAGGCTTGGTCATGGTGCCGAAGTTGGCCACCAAACCACTTGCCATACTGGCAGCAATGGCCAGGGCACGTGCCGCAACATCAGCATCCAGCCGATTCAGATAAGCCACTGCGGCTGCGGATGCAACGGCGCCTAGCACGCCGGTGGGATGCCAGCCTTTGAGATGGTATTGATCAGGCTCTCGCTTAATTAACTCGGCCCAGACTTCGTAGCCGACCACATACGCCAGCAACGCGTCGCGACCAGTCGCTTCCAGTACATGGCTCTCGGCGAGAATAGCCGGGACGAGCACGGTGCTGGTGTGTCCCGATAAAGCGACGTCGTCATAATCCAGTGCGTGACCTGCCACGGCGGTCACAAACGCTGCTTGATGAGCAGGCCGATAGTTGCCTGCAAATGGCACAGGCGCCAGATCAGTACCCTGATCACTCAAACGCCCTTCACCAAAAAACGTTTGGATAATTTTCACGACGGGCTCATTGCTGCCTGCAATCATCGTGGCAATCGTATCGATAAATCCCGTCTTGGCGACGGCACAGGCCTCGTCTTCTTTGCCTGCAAAACCTGGATGTGCAACGTAGTGGCCGAGTGCTGCGGTAAGGCCTGACATGTCGGTGACTCCCTAAGTGCTAATTTTGTTGATCGACGGCGCTGATGGCGGATTTCGCGTGACCGCGGGGTAGGCTAACGCGGTGCAAGACCCAAGGCTAGAAAGATCGAGGCATCCCCAACATATGTTCACCGATATAAGACAACACCAGATTGGTTGAAATCGGGGCGATTTGAAACAACCTCGTTTCACGCCATTTCCGTTCAACATCATATTCACGTGCATAACCGAAGCCACCGTGGCACTGTAGGCACGCCTCTGCTGCGTGCCAGGTGGCATCTGCCGCGAGCAGTTTGCCCATGTTGGCATCATCCCCGCAAGGCAGGCCCGCATCGAACATGGCCGCCGCGCGACGCAGGACCAGATCGGCGGCTTCGATTTCAGCGTAAGCCCGCGCAATCGGAAATTGCACTGATTGGTTTTGACCAATCGGCCTGTCAAATACTCGGCGTTCTTTGACGTAGTTGATGGCCGTCTTGGTAAACCAACGTCCATCGCCAATCGCTTCGGCTGACACTAAAATCCGCTCAGCATTCATTCCATCGAGAATATATTTAAAGCCCTTGCCTTCTTCACCAATTAAGCTTGACGCTGGAATTCGGACATTGTCAAAAAAAACTTCAGTGGTGTTGTGGTTGATCATCGCCTTGAGGGGACGAATATCCAGTCCCTTGTCTCTCAGGTCGCGAATGTCGAGTAAAAAAACCGACAGGCCCTCGCTTTTCTTTTGACAGGCTTCGATCGGTGTCGTACGGGCGAGCAACAACATCAAGTCTGAGTGCAGCGCGCGAGACGTCCAAACCTTTTGGCCGTTGATCACATAGCTATCGCCGTCGCGAACGGCACGCGTTTTCAGCTTCGTGGTGTCTGTGCCGGACGTGGGTTCAGTCACGCCAAAGGCCTGCAGTCGCAACTCACCACTGGCGATCGCAGGCAGGTATTGTTGTTTCTGAGCCTCGCTGCCATGGCGCAAGACCGTTCCCATGGTGTACATCTGCGCGTGACAGGCCCCGGCGTTGCAACCCGATGCATGGATTTCTTCAAGGATGACGGCCGCCGCTCTCAAGGGCATACCGCTGCCACCATACGCTTGCGGGATCAGTGCACTCAAAAATCCAGACTTCGTTAAGGCTTGAACGAACGCTGTCGGGTAGGCTTCATTCGCTTCTAAGTCGCGCCAGTAGGGCCCTTGAAAATCCGCACAAACTTTGCGTACTGCTTCGCGGATATCTGCGTAATCTTCACCGATTGCAATCGTTAAATCTTGGTTCATTTGAAATCCGACACGGTGGGTGGGTACTTGAATATGCGCTGAAATAGCGGGCTGCTTTATGCAGCAGCCAGTCGCTCTGATGCGGTTAAGTAATTGCGTGGCAGACCGGCTCGAGCAAGCGCGCCTTGCATAGGGATGTCTGGCAAAGACGCTGCAATGATTTTGCGCACCTCGACCAGTTTGTTGAGGTCGACGCCAGTGTCAAGGCCCATCGAGTCAAGCATGAAACACAGGTCTTCCATGACAATGTTGCCGCTTGCACCCGGCGCAAAAGGACATCCCCCGAGCCCGGCCAATGAAGCATCGAAATGCACGATGCCACATTCAAGGGCAGCGGTCACGTTCGCTAGCCCCGTGCCTCTGGTGTCATGAAAATGGGCGGCAATCGGCAGCCGATTAATCTCAGCAAGCACCGCCTTAAAAACACCTCGTACTTGATTAGGATCTGCGTAACCCACGGTGTCAGCAATCACGAGTTCGTCGGCACCCGCCTCGACGAGTGCTGTCGCATATTTAACAACCTCAGCGACCGAGACACGACCCTCATATGAGCAACCCAGAGCGGTCGACAATCCCCCCACAATCAAAGGACGTTTACCTTCTGGTTGTTGTTTGATCATCGCCACAATGTCGCGAAAATCCGCGACTGACTCCTCGCGTGGACGACGCACGTTCTTCATGTTGTGCGTTTCACTGACTGACATGACAAAGTTCAATTTATGAACCCCAAGTTCAACGCCACGCTGGGCACCTCGCATATTGGGGATAAGCGCCGCGACCAGCAGGCCCGGTATCTTTAGCGCTTGTTCAGTGATTTCAGCCGCATCGGCGAACTGTGGGATCAGCTTTGCGGGGACGTAGGACGTGACCTCAATCTCGCTCAGACCAGCAGTGGCCTCGGCTTGTATCCAGGCCATTTTGGCGTTGGTAGGCATGAAGGTCGGATGAATTTGTAGACCATCGCGCAATCCGACTTCACGGACAGTGACTTTTTGCTTCATGACGACCTTGCCTCTCTACGGTTTAGATTCAGCGACCTTTGAAATTTGCTTGACGTTTTTCATTAAAGGCAGCGACGCCTTCCAATCGGTCTTCAGTATCGACTAAGTGGTTGTAGGCTTCGACTTCGAAGCGAAATGCTGTGCGAAGTTCCATTTGCCCACCATATCTGATCGATTTTTTAACTTGCCGAACTGACAGAGGCGCGTTGGCTGCGATAGTTTGGGCCGTTTCAATAGCCTTTGTCAACACATCCTGCGGATCGTAAACAGCATTGACTAAACCCCATTGCAGGGCTTGCTCGGCTTGAAAGGGTTTGCCGGTCATGATGATTTCTTTGGCTCGACGGTCGCCGACTGCACGTGGCAGATTTTGTGTACCACCAGCACCGGGCATGATGCCTAAAGTGACTTCGGTGAGTGCAAACCGCGCGGCCTGACTCGAGTAGATGAAGTCGCAACAGAGTGCCATCTCAAGCCCACCTGCATAAGCGTGACCATTCACAGCAACGATCACAGGCAGGGGCAGATCGACCAATGTCCAGAACATGCGCTCAAACAATTCATGTTGCCGAGTCCATTGATCTTTGGTCATGCCGTTGCGTTCTTTCAGATCACCACCAGCACAGAATATTTTTTCGCCCATCCCCGTCAGCACGACACACCTTACATCCTCTGGCTCTGCTGTCAGTCGATTCCAAAGATCGAGCAGATCGTGTCCCATCTGAGTATTGATTGAGTTTCCGACGGCGGGGCGGTTCAGCGTTACCTTCAATACATGCGCATCGACCATGTCGCAAGCAATTGTTTCATAGCGTGGTAGCGTACTCATGCGTCTTGTCCTTGAGGGCTTTGAATGATCAGGTTGGTATGCTCACCGAGCTTAGGTGGCGCACCATAAGGGCTGGGCTTAATCCCGTCAAAACTCAAAGGCAGACCAATAAACTTCATTTCAGTGCCCGGGACAGGTTGCACCACCCCCATGGCTTCAGTTTGCGGGTGGGCGAGCATTTGCGCAAGGTTGTTGACGGGCGAGCAGGGCACCCCCGCCGCTTCCAGCACGCTGATCCAGTGATCTGTCGATTGCGACAACATGATGGCATCAATCATCCCGTATAACTCCACTTGATT
Organism: Jezberella sp.; assembly: GCF_964834465.1. Classification (NCBI taxonomy): domain Bacteria; kingdom Pseudomonadati; phylum Pseudomonadota; class Betaproteobacteria; order Burkholderiales; family Alcaligenaceae; genus Jezberella; species Jezberella sp. The sequence goes on along the minus strand of NZ_CBAZRM010000010.1, from coordinate 48,678 downwards.
GGCGACGCGGGCTGGGTTGTCAATGAACTTAGGGTTGTTGATCCAGTCATCATGACCAAGTGCGGTGGCCAATGATTTGAACAAAGCGTTACTCCCGGCCGCCACAACAATCTCACCATCGTTGGTGAGGTAGCCTTTGTAGGGGACGATCCCTGGTGCACCAGAGCCTTGCTTCTCAGCCACAAGGCCCGAGGCGAGATATTGCGATGCCAGTAACGAGACCCAGCTTGTCGCCGTTTCAAACAGAGAAACGTCAATGACTTTGCCTATGCCTGTCGTTTGCCGTTCATAAAGGGCAGTGAGTGCACCAATCACCGCCCACATTCCCGTCCCCATATCCACAATGGATGCGCCCACCCGAACAGCGGGACGTCCTGGTTCACCTGTCGTGCTCATGATGCCGCCAAAGGCTTGCATGAGAGGGTCGTATCCAGGTTTGTCCTTCAAGGGGCCAAGATGACCAAAGGCGCCGAGGTTGCAGTAGATGAGCGAAGGTTTTAGCGCGAGCAGGCTTGCACCATCCAAACCTAACTTTTCAACGTGGCCTGGGCGCAGATTTTGGATGACGATATCTGCGTGCTTGCTGATATAGTCCTTAAGCGCGTTAAGTTGCTCTTGGTCGCGCAGGTCGCAGACGACCGATTGCTTGTTTCGGTTCAGCGATTGAAAAAAAGCGGAGGCACCTTCCCAGAAAGGCGGCCCCCATTTGCGTGCGTCATCTCCATCAGATTTTTCGATCTTGACGACATGCGCGCCGAGTTCACTAAAAATTTGCCCCGCAAAAGGCGCCGCCACACTGTGACCCAATTCGACGACGACCAAACCTCGAAAAGGGAGAGGGCTCTTTAGAGACTTGTCCGCGCTGTGCTGCATGTTCAGCGATCCAACAAGCCTGAGTTCTTGGCATCATCCATGATCAAGGGCGTCTTTTCTGCCATGAAAGCCTGCATTTTCTCGAATGGCACATCGACGACAACGAAGCCTCCTTCTTCGAGTTGTGCTTTCGCTTTCGGGTCGCGATTAAGTTTTGCCATAAAGTCAGACATCTTTTGTTTAATCGCATCTGGCGTACTCTTGGGCATTGCGATGCCACGATAGGCGCCATCGACCCAGTTTAAACCTAGCTCTTTGAAGGTTGGCACGTCTGGTAATGAAGGGTGTCGCTGTTCAGTCGCGATCGCTAAGGTACGCACTTTTTGTTTTTGTTGAATAGACAGTGGCAGATACCCCATCGCCCCATCGACGTGCATGCCAATCAACGACGAGATGAGGTCGCCTGTGCCTTTGAAGGGAACATACTCAACGTTGACGCCCGCTAACCGTTTAAGTCGCTCGGTTGCCATCTGTGCACCTGAGTACTGACCGGATCCTGCCAGCGACAATTTGCCTGGATTTTTCTTGGCGGCAGCCACGAAATCTTGATAAGTCTTGTAAGGGCTATCTGCCGAAACCATCAAGGCGTCAGGCGTGTAGTGAAAGTAGTAAACGGCACTGATGTCGGCGGTCTTGAACTGTGCGCCCTCCTGCAGCGGTTGCAATACCACGTGCGGTAGGTTCACGCCCACAATGCTCGTGCCGTCGTTGGCGAAATTATTGATCTGGCCCCAGGCAATGCCGCCACCAGCACCCGCTTTGTTCAGGATAACCATTTGCTGGTGATACTGCTGAAAAGAAATGTCAGCTTGCAAGCGAGCCACGATATCCGACTCACCGCCCGGAGGAAATGGGATGACATACTGTATCGGTTTGTCCGAAATCACCTGCGCCTGCGACACGAACAAGCTACCGGACAGTGTCAGCAACAGGGCCGTCACGCTGCGTTTAAACGTAGATTTATTCATTTTGCAATCTCACTGAGTAGGGCTGCAGTGACTTGTGCTGTGCTGGCTAAGCCACCCAAGTCCCGAGTGTGCAGTTTTTTGTCGGCCGTGACCGCTTCAATGGCTTGCATGAGCGTTACAGCCGCCGCGCTTTCGCCGAGATGTTCGAGTAGCATCACCACGGACCAGAAAGTACCGATGGGATTGGCCAGGCCCTTGCCCATGATGTCAAAAGCCGATCCGTGGATCGGCTCAAACATGGATGGATAGCGCCGCTCGGGATCGATGTTGCCGGTTGGCGCAATGCCAAGACTGCCGGCCAGTGCCGCTGCCAAGTCGCTCAAAATATCTGCGTGCAAGTTGGTCGCAACAATCGTGTCCATCGTCGCGGGTTTATTGACCATGCGGGCAGTGGCTGCATCAACGAGTTCTTTATCCCAGGTCACATCTGGGTATTCTTTCGATATCTGTACAGCGATTTCATCCCACATGACCATCGCGTGTCTTTGGGCGTTTGATTTGGTGATGACCGTCAATAGCTTACGGGGTCTGGCCTGTGCCAGTTTGAACGCATAGCGCATGATGCGCTCAACCCCTGCACGGGTCATCATGCTCACGTCTGTCGCCACTTCAATCGGATGGCCTTGGTGGGCACGGCCGCCAACGCCCGCGTACTCGCCTTCGGAGTTTTCGCGCACGATCACCCAGTTCAGTTGCTCAGGGGTACAGCGCTTTAGGGGGGCATCAATACCTGGCAAAATACGAGTTGGACGAACATTTGCATACTGGTCGAAGCCTTGGCAAATTTTTAGTCTCAAACCCCAAAGCGTGATGTGATCCGGGATGTCCGGATCGCCCGCAGAGCCAAATAAAATGGCATCTTTGTCTCGCAGAGCATCAAGACCATCGTCTGGCATCATGATGCCGTGCTGGCGATAGTAATCACCCCCCCATCCGAAATTCTCGAACTCGAAGTTGAGCGCGGTATTGTGAGCAGCAAGTGCTTCGAGCACTTTTCTGCCTTCAGGGATGACTTCTTTGCCAATCCCGTCTCCGGGAATGGTCGCGATTTTATAGGTTTTCATGTCGCTGTCTCGGTTGGTGACTTCTAATGATCACCTGATTCTATACCGTGGCGAGTTAGTCGTCTTTAGTCACTTTCGATAGCCATCGGGTGATCCGGTTGAAATCCACGCTTCCGCGTATTTTTTGGGTATTGCCTTGGGCGTCGATCAATAAGGTGATGGGCAATTCGCCCTGCCACTTAGGGTCAATCTCGTAACGCATGTATTCATCAAAATAGTCGGCAGAGACGAAATGGAGCGCTTCTATTAAGTTAGCTTGCGTCAAGGTTTTGATTGTCATGTCTTCGGGGACTTGGTCTACCTCAAGAAACGCGACGAGCACGCCGGGGTGAGTTTGCATAAATGACCCCCAAGCAGGTAACTCTGTCACGCAGGGCCCGCAACTGAAGCCCCAGATGTGAATAATGGCGTTGTGCCCTTGGGCTTGCGCAAGCAGTTTGGCCCAGTCCCCGCCGTGATAAGGGGTCACTGGCTTTGCCATCACGTGAGTGCAAAGCAGCGAGAGCAAACAGAAGAGTCCGACAAGCGATTTCATTCGATTCATGGTTAAGGCTCAATGGCTTGCAATTGATATCCCCGTGCTGCGGTCAGCCAGGATAGGTAGACGTTTTGGTCGTGACTGATGAGCAAGGGGTGATCGGTGTACCCCGTGGCCTGCGCGATTTGTTTGGGTGGCGTCCATGTCTTGCCCTCGTCAACAGAGCGTTGCAACCAGACAGAGGCTTGCCGACCATCGAAATTCTTCCAGACCAGCCAAACTGCCTTGCCTTCGGTCAGCAGATAAGGTCTGCCGCTTAGCTTGTCACTGTCGCCCAGTTGCATGGGCGTCGAAAAGTGCAGACCTGCATCCGTCGAACGTGCATAAAAAGTGCCCGAACGATTCGACCCTTGCGTGTACCATGCGGTATGCAATATCCCTGATGTCGAAACCGCGACTGCTGGGCCGTGATGAGGACAGCTGTTGGTCACCCAATGATCATCCGCAATGGGCAGTGGCCTTCCTGGCTGGGTAGCCGACGAAAATATTTGCGCTGCATGGTCTCGGGTAGTGCCGTCAAAGTTTGCGCGGTAGACAACGACGGGCAGGCCGCTTTTGCTAAGGCCTAGTGCGATGCGGCAGCATTCGCAACTTGAGGGCTCTGAAATATGGTCAGGTTCAAAGGATTGACCCATATCGGATGACCAGGCATAGGCAATCGACCCACCCTCAGCGGGCTTGCCTTGCCTTTTTGCTGCTGCAACCAGACGCTTGTCTATCCAGATGGCAAACAACTTGCCTGTTGGTGTCAACGCCAGACTGGGGAATCGTTGGCTCGAAGGGTCATCTGCCAACGCATGGGGTGGTGTAAAGGTATTACCCCTGTCAAGAGACGTCGTGATATTTGCCTGAGCATTCCATTGCCTATCTTTGAAGAAAGCGTAGGCAATCGAGATACGGTAATCTTTGTCAATCACGATGCTCGGTCTGGCATCTGGGCCAGTATCAAGAAAGGCGTCGTGCTTAGCGATTTCAATGGCGGGGCCAAATGATTGACCCAGGTCGGTTGATCTCGCTGCCATGACAGCGCCCCCGCCTGACCAAGTCAACCATAGAGACCCATCCGGTGCAAAGGCTGGTGTGGCCGCTTTGGCGCATGGCAAGGTCTGATCTTGACACTGTCCTTGGGTCATCGCTGCATGGCTGACCGATGCAGCATCCATCGAAGTTGAGCTCGAGTGAGGGGGCGCAGTGCTGGCGGCAAGCCCGTCATGATGATCGGCGGGTTCGCTTTGTGCGATACCGGTGCCGTGGACACCCATGCATAGTGCAGCTATGGCCATCGATGCGTTGACCCGACGGTTAAACCCTGCCGAAAGTTTCATGATCTTTTTTGCTTAAAAAGTGGCACGCATGCCAACGGTAAACCAACGAGGTAGGCCGAGCGAAGGTACCGTCCCGGTGTTGAGTGTATTGCCCTCAAAGGTCGTCACGCCCAAGCCTTGCGACAGGTATTGCACGTTGAAGACGTTTTGTATGCCCCCATACACTTGCACAGTTTTGTCTAATTGGTATCTGAAAGCAACATCGACGAGCGTGGCACCGTCATTGAGTTGCGTATGGGCCGTGTTCTGCCAGAAAGCAGGGAATGACTGCAAATGCGCACTTAGCATCAGGTCTTGCGTCGCTTGCCATTGCGCGCCAGCCTGAATCATCCAGGGAGGCACTTGGCCTAGCTGTGCGCTCGTCGGGTCTGACGGTGAAGTGCCGCTGCCGTAGTCAGAGCTGGTCAGGTAAGCCCATGTCTGTGTGAAGCCGAGACTGACATTAAGATTTTTTAAGACTTGTGCCTCACCCAAAATCTCATAACCGCGAATCGTTGCGTTGCCTGCATTGACATACTGCTTCAGCGAACTGATACTGCCCGCGGCGAGCCCCGTACCTGCGATCAGCGGGTTGCAGGTTGAGACAGACGAACAATTTGTTGCCAGATCAAGGAAGTTACTCAAGTTGTTGTTGAACGCGGTCACTGAAAGCTTAGCGTCCTTCTGAGCCGTGTGAAGATCAAAGCCAATTTCTTGACCGACATTGGTCTGCGGCGTGAGCGATGGGTTGGCGATCGTGATGGATGAACCACTTAAATACGTCCGGTAAAGTTGGTTCATGCCCGGTGCGGCAAAGTTGCGATAGATGGCCGCACGTAAATCCAGATTGTCGTTGGCGTATAACTTTAGACCGAGACTAGGATCGAAACTGTTATAGCTGTTGTTCGCCAAACTTGAGTTGATCGGGCTCGCCGCACCTGTCGTCGAGAAGACGTTGCCCGACAGACTGGCGTTTGAGATTTGATAGAAATCTTCTCTCAAACCAAAACTGACATCGAGCGGTATTTGTTCGAATTTATAGGTGCCAGACACGAACAAACCTTGAAACGTGTTTTGCCCGTTATTGATCAAATTGGCTGTGATGGCGCCGGTTGAGCCATACTGCCCGATATTGTCGTTTGAGGTGATAAGACGAGCATCGGCGCCAAATTTCACCGCTTTAAACTGACCAACATCTTTTTGATAGAACACAGAGCCACCGTAGCTTTGATAGCTATCCAATTCGCTTTGGCTCACATAAGCAGAGCCAATGTTCGGGGTCAAAATATTGAACGATGGCGTTTGACCAGCATTGGTGGTCTGCATTTGGTTCCAGCTTGCCCATGCATTGAAATTGATGCTGCTGTCGTCTGCAAATCTGGTTGAGCCGCCCCCTGACAGCAGATACGAGTTCCATTGATTGCCAGCGATGTTCCAGGTCAGACCGGTTTCCTGTGTCTGGTTGAATCTGAACTTCAAGTAATAGGTCGAGTCCGCATCGGGTGTGAAATAAGTTGATAGCAGGCCGTTGTATACCTGCGAAGCGGTGGCTGACATATTCGGGTTGCGGTAATCTGCAGGTGTCGTGTTGAAACCGTCGCTTCTCGAATAATCAAAGCTCAATCCCATCGACATTTTGTCAGTTTTAAATAACTGACCCGAGATACCCGTGTTCACGGTGTTGTAGCTGCCATAGTCGGCATAAACACTCAATTTGTCATCTTGAGGCGGCCGGCTGACTAAGTTGACGATACCACCCATGGCGAGATTTCCCCACAGGCTGGTTGCACCACCGCCTCTGATGACCTCAATACTGTTGATCGAGTTTTTGGGGACTTGTGCCCAGTTGATAGTCCGAAAAAATGGATCGTTCAGGGGGATACCGTCTAGCATCACCAAGGTGTTTACGTTGGTACTGGTGCCAAAGCCACGGATATTAAACGTGCTGCCCGTGGGATGCAGCGATGTAGACGGAATCGAATTGATATAGATGCCAGGAATTTTATTGATCACTTGGTCAACCGTGGCCTCAGGCATGTTCTGGACTGCGTTGCGATCCAGCACTGTCGTACTCAAGGGCATGTCTTCAAGATCTGTGCCACGACCAGCGGTCACCGTGATGACTTCCAAGGCGGGTGCTTCGGTTTTGGCTTCTTGAGCGTGGGCGGCAAAACAAGTGCCCAGCGCAACCGTGAGGGCGCCCAGACGGGATAAAGGGTGAGATATCATGTTGAAACCTAAAAAATTCTATGGATGAATGGCACGACCAACGATAGTTGGTCAGCAAACGATTTAGATAGAAGACGGCCAGCGGGTCGGCAAGGGTCGCGTCGCCGCTGCTCGTTTTAGGTAAGGTGAGGCGGGGCTCTTGGCGAGCCCATCGCCCAAGGCAGGCGTCTGACTTGAGGCAGTGCATAGGCTGGTGGGTGCGCAATCGCAAACGGCAACGCCAGCACGGGCAGTACCGTCGGACTCGGGTTCAGATCAATTGGCTGAGCGCTACACCAGATACAGTGCTCACCACTCAGGTGCTGTACCGTTTGGCCTGATGCTTGATCAAGCGGTTGTTGGTTGCTATCGAGCCATGACAGACCAGCTGAAGTACAAATCGAGTTTGAAAAGACATCAGAGGACCGACTGGCTTGCGTCAACGCAGGCATCAATGCCGAGAGCAACACCGCCAACGTGGTGAGCCAGGCACAGATCCAAGCGGGTTTACTCTTTCTCAGCATGCCGTGCAGTATAGCAGTGGAGTTCGGTCGTTCATTGACCGCCCGATTCGTACTTTTGACCGCGGGCCAGAAGCTCAGGGGTGCCGATCAGCGCATTTAATCCGTCAAAGGTCTGCATCTTGTCCTGATAAGCCGCAGTGCTGCCCGTGGCTTTCAAACTCGCATAATATCCTTGTAAGGTATGCGCCACCGTCCTGGCTGCGCCACCCGGAAAGATGGCGATTGAGTAACCGAAGGCTTGTAGCTCAGCAACGGGTTTGACGGGCGTCTTCCCGCCTTCAACCATATTCGCGAGTAAGGGCACACGGCCACTAAATCTCTCGTTAACGACGCGCATCTGTTCATCTGAACGAACGGCTTCAATGAACAGTATGTCTGCACCTGCGCCTAAATAGGCTTCGGCGCGATCGAGGGCGGCTTCAAAGCCCTCAACAGCGACCGCATCCGTTCTGGCCATGATGAGCGTGCTGGCTTGATGACGCGAATCGACAGCTGCTTTGATTTTGCCAACCATCTCGACCGTTGAGACAACCGTTTTGCCGTCGAGGTGACCACAGCGTTTGGGGAAGCTTTGATCCTCTAGTTGAATGACGGTCGCACCGCTGCGTTCAAATCCGCGCACCGTTCTCTCGGTATTGAGCGCGTTACCAAAGCCCGTATCTGCGTCAATAATGATGGGCAGACCGATGCGATCGCTGATTTGAGCAAGTCTCTCGTTGACCTCGGTGAACGTCGTCAGACCAACATCAGAGCGCCCCAACAGGGTATAGGCAATCGAAGCGCCTGATAAATAGACAGCTTCGAAACCACTTTGCTCTGCAATCAAACCAGATAGCGCGTCGTAGATGCCTGGGGCAAGCAGAATTTGGGCTTGTTGCAAACGGGCTTTCATGGCGGTTTTTAGTAAATTCAATTTAGACTCCCCTCAGAACGACACAATGAAGCACGATTGACCATCCACGATTATGTGGCTAGCATGACAACGCAATAATATGCGATGGCTGAGGTTGATAACTCGTTGCTGTTGCGTCTATAAAAACTGATCAGGTAAAGAACTTGATCTAACCGGAGATAAAAATGAAGACAGTTATCAAGTTCAGTATCGCCAGCGCAACCAGTGCGCTGGTGTTGGTGTTGTCGGGCTGTGCGGGGATAGAGCAAGCGCCAGTCGCCGTTGCACCGCCAGCGGGTGCAGGTTGGATTGCGCTGATTGACGGGACTAATCTCAACGCGTTTGTGCCGGTTGGCAACGCGCCGATTCGCCTCGAGAACGGCATGGCAAAAGCTGAAGTCGGCACGGGTTATCTGTTGACGAAAAAGTCATTTCAAAACTTTGAATTGTCAGCCGAAGTGTATGTCGATAGCGTTGCCAACTCGGGCGTCATGATTCGTTGCGCCAAGCCGCCCAAAGTGGATGCTGATGATTGCTACGAATTTAACGTGTGGGACGTCAGGCCCGACCCAACTTATGCAACAGGCGCCATCGTCAATGTCGCTAAAGTGACTGACTTCCCAAGAGCTGCGGGTAAATGGAATTCGCTCAACATCACCGCAAACGGATCGCATTTGACGTATACCGTTAATGGAACTAAAACCGCCGATGTGCAAAACAGCAAGCTGCCCGCCGCCGGCCCCTTGGCGTTTCAGTTCGACGGTTACGTCAGATTCAGAAACGTCTGGATCCGACCACTGAACTAATTACTTGGTTTTTGTCGCTGCAGCGGGGCTCGGAAATGCGGGCTCTGCGCCAGCTGGCAAAGGGGTTCGATTGACATTGAGCATCATCGAAACCATGACGTAATAGCCACTCACCGCCATCAGGTCGACCACGCCTTGTTCACCGAATAAGTCTTTGACAGCGGCATAATGCTCGTCACTGACTTGGTGAGTATCGAGCAGCTCGCGGCTGAAATTGTAAATCGCCGTTTCTTCCTTCCCCATCCCTTGTGGGCGCTCGCCTTTGGCCAATTGCTCTGGTATTTTTGGATCTAACCCTGCTTTCAACGCTAAGCGGGTATGCGCATACCACTCATATTGTGAACCCCAATGTTGCCCGACAATGATGATGGCAAATTCGTTGAGACGTGCCGGCAACGAGCTATGAAAGCGCAGTTGCTCTCCGGTTTGGCGCAGAGCCTGCGCCAACTGTGGGCTGCGCAAATACACGTTAAACGGGGCCCCCACGCTCTTTGCCCCTGCCTGTACGGCAGCACTACCCGTCGCTGAGACGGGGCCTGCCATCAGTTGATCAAAGTATGTCTTTTGCTCTGGTGTCATCTGATCGACGGGAACCCGAGTGAACCGTTCTTGGGCCTGTGCAGTAGGCATAGCGGCTAGCAAAGCGAGCAAGCAGAGAGCGGTGAAGCTTGAAATGCGTTTCATGTTTGAAGTCTCCGGATTATTTGAATTGACTCGATTGTCGCACCGAAACATCTGTTTGAATACCAAGCAAAGTGACAGAGAAAAATGGCAAAAAAAGAGTATTGTGGATGTTCTAACTAAGGATGGAAATCAACATGAGTGCAAAAAAATCTACCACTTGTTTACCGACAATCGGGGCCTTCGTCGCTGGCCTGAGTTGCTGTATGAGTGCTTGGGCTCAAACACCACCGACGGGCGAGCAAGTGGTGAATGCGCTCGAAAGGCAAAATGGGGTAACTGCTGGCGAACGTCGCAATCACATTGTCGGGGTCTGCGTGTCAGGCAGCTTTGTTGGCAACAAAGAAGTTCAGGCTTATTCTAAGTCGGCGTTGTTCTCTGGCGCTTCTATCCCTGTGCTTGGTCGTCTGTCGTTGGCTGGTGGTAACCCCAAAGCCCCCGACACGGCAAAGAGCCCGCGTGGCATGGCGCTTGAATTTAAATTGCCTGGTGGTCAGTTGCATCACTTCACGATGTTGAACGTGCCGGTTTTCGGTGCCGCGACGCCCTCTACTTTTTATGAAGCGGTGCAAGCTGGTACGCCTGATCCTGCGACGGGCAAGCCCGATGCTGACAAGCTCAAAGCTTTTAGAGCAGGCCATCCTGATGTAGCCCCTTTGGGCGATTACATGGCATCGCATCATCCGCCAGCCAGCTATGCCACCAGCGATTATTTTAGTATTCACACGTTCAAGTTCGTTAATCAAAATAATCAAACGACCCTGGTCAAATGGCAGTTTGTGCCTTTGGCGGGCGTGCAGTTGCTGACTGACGCAGAACTCACGTCCAAGCCCGCTAGGTTTCTTGATGAAGATATAACCAAACGCGCTGAAGCGGGACCGATCAAATGGGAGATGGTGCTCACGATCGGCCAAGCGGGTGATGAAGAGATCAACCCGACCGTGTATTGGCCCAAAGATCGTAAGGCGGTAAAGGCCGGTATCCTGACCATTACCAAAGCTTATGCGCAGAAGGGGGCTGATTGCGAAAAAATCAATTTTGATCCCTTAGTGATGAGCGATGGGGTTGCACCCACTGCAGATCCTGTGCTGAACTTTCGTTCGTCTGCCTATGCGGCGTCGTATGCAAGAAGGCTAACCAACCAATAGTCCCCTGAGACAGGGCGATCATTCAATAAGCGGAGCATGCTCAATCAGTCAATCAATCGATCGCCTTGCCTCGACCTGCCTTAATCTCAGCCTGTTTGCGCTTACCGGCCAAACGTCTTTGCGTCGAACTGTAAGTTGGTTTAGTCGCTAAGCGACGTTTGGGTGGGTGCGCGACGCTATTGACCAAATCGTGCAGACGTTGAATCGCCTCACTGCGGTTAAGTTCTTGACTTCGATGCGTCTGAGCCTTGATCACAATCGCACCGTCACGGGTGATGCGATGATCCTTGAGTGCCAATAGGCGAACCTTGACGTCAGCGGGTAGAGAAGACGTGGGAATGTAAAACCGCAGGTGTATCGCACTAGAAACTTTGTTGACGTTTTGGCCACCCGCACCTTGAGCCCGCATGGCGGTCAATTCAATGTCTGAGTCGGAGATGTTGATTAGCACGTCGGCGTGACCTGAGCGCTTTCTAAGGGAGTGCACTTGACGAGGACAGCCGTGTTTTACCGCTCAAGCTGATAGACTGATCGGCAAATGCATCGCACAAAAAGCGCACAAACGCTGCAACCTTGCTGCTCACTAACCGCCGCGAAGAATGCATCACCCATATCTCAACCGCACGATCTGGCACGTCGCCCCATTCAGTCAACTTGCCATTGGCGATGTCTTCTTCGACAAAATTCCGCGCAAGAATAGCAGCCCCAATCCCTTCGATCGCGGCATCTCGGATGATAGAGGGGGTTGGGAGTTTGAGAACAGCATGCCGATTCACGGTTTGTATGATGCCGCCCCGCCGTATTGTCCAAGTCCCATGATCTGGCATCGTGGTGCCAACAATGGCGGGGATACTGGGCGTGGCACCAGCACCTCCTGTTGCTTGCGGATAAGACAACGACGGCGCCGCCACCAAAGCAAGTCGATCGCGAAAGAAACAGCGACCGACGAGATCGTTATCGGGGGTTGGATTAACACGAATAACGATATCGTAGCCATCTTCAATCAAGTCGACGTGATGATCTTCGACAGTTACTTCTAGTTGAACATCTGGGTAAAGGCGGGCGAATTCAGCTGCCAATCTGCCGATGGCAGCGTTTCCGAACGTGACAGGCGCACTAATCCTTAACTTGCCGCGCGGCTTACCCAGCCCTGCGGTCAGTTCTTCTGCTGCATTGGATACCTCGCCAAGCAGACCAGCCGTTCGGTTGTAAAGGGTTTTGCCTTCTTCCGACAAACGAAATGACCGACCAACCCGCTCGAGCAATCTCACGCCGAGACTTTCTTCGAGTTCGGCGACATGGCGTGACAGCGAGGCTTTGGGTCTGCCACTAGCACGGCTAGCTTTACCGAAACCGTCATAACTAGCTACCAAATTGAAATCGGCAAGCGCTTGGAAATTAAATTGTTTCAATTTTGAGACTATCTGTTTATTTTTTCGATATATTTTTTATTAATGATACAGCATAAGATGGCTCTACGGCTGTTTCAAGCCACTTCAACCAGGAGTTTTCAGTGCCGACAGACAAACTACTTAGCCCGTTCAAGCATGGGCCTTTCGACTTTAAAAATCGCGTGTTTATGGCGCCGATGACGCGCTCACGGGCCCCACAACGGGTACCCAACGATTTAATGGTTCAGTACTATTCGCAACGCGCCAGCGCTGGTTTAATCATCAGCGAAGGCACCCAGGTGAGCGCACAAGGTATCGGCTATGTGTTTACGCCAGGGATCCATACCGATGAACAAATCCAAGGGTGGCAACAAGTCACTCAGGCGGTCCATCAAGCGGGCGGGTTGATGTTCGCCCAGTTGTGGCATGTCGGCCGCGTCTCTCATCCAGCGTTTCATGGTGGCAAGCTTCCCTTGGCGCCATCAGCAATCTCTTTTCACGGTCAGGTGTATACCGAGAGTGGCCCTCAAGACACGGTCACTCCCCGAGAGATGACCCTGGCCGACATTGAACAAGCGATTGCGCAGTTCAAAGCGGGTGCAGAAGCAGCGAAAGCCGCTGGCTTTGACGGCGTCGAGATTCACGGCGCTTTTGGCTATCTACCTGCACAGTTTCTGGAAGACGGATCAAATCGACGGACTGATCAATACGGTGGATCGATCGAGAATCGTGCGCGATTTTTGCTGGAAGTAACCGATGCAGTGATGGACGTCTGGGGACCAGACCGTGTGTCGGTGCGCTTGTCGCCTCGTATCCCTTATAACGGGATGAGCGATAGCCAGCCCGAGCAGACCTACCTCTATGTGGTCGAACAACTCGAAAAACGCAAGCTCGGTATTTTGCACTTCATGGAGCCCGCCCAACTGCCAGCTGGCGTCACCGCTTTGTTACCACGTGTTCGTCAGGCCTTCTCTGGCTTGTTATTGATTAATACTGGCTTCGATCAGCAAACCGCTTCGACCGCCGTTGAGACAGGGGGGGCGGATGCCGTTTCGTTCGGTACCTTGTTTCTCGCGAACCCAGATTTGCCTGAGCGTTTCAAGCATCGTGCGTCGTTGAATCAGCCCGACCGTGCCACCATGTATGGTGGTCACGCTCAAGGTTACGTCGACTACCCCATGCTGACTGCGGTCTGAGTCGACCATTCATCAAGAGCAGAACAAACGTGGATATTGTTTATTTGACGATATCCACGATAACAACGATCAGCGTGATGACCACCATGCCGATATTACTCAACAGGCTCAAGGCAGCACCGGGGGTACGGCTTGCTGGGTTTGAAACGTAAAGCCTGGCGTAGAGTGCACGACCCACGATAAAAGCAATCCCCGGCACCAGTGCCCAGGTTGCACTGACGAAATGTGCAAACATCACAACCGCTGGGATGAACACAATCAGCAGTTCAGCCGTATTCATTTGCACCCGATACAGACGTTCCCATGTTTCATTGCCTGTTGTTTTTGGCGCTGGCACGTTGTACTTCCCGCGTGCGGTTCCGACGCGAAACGTGAAAAACAAATATTGAGCTAAAGCAATCAAGATGATCAGCGCAATGTTGAGAGGGATTGCTTGCATAAAAACTCCGGATGGTAAGTTATTTTTTTGATCGAACGTTCGAATCATAAGCCATCGGTTGGCGCATCACTCGATTCAGTCGAACATGTCAGGTTGGTCTTCGACTAATTGAGTCCAGATCGTTTGAAAGTGCAGCCAGCCGATATATTCGCTGCCCACATGCTCTCGGCTGTACAACGCTTTTTCGTGAGGTACCAACATCGGTTTGTGCCCACTGGCTTCAATCAACAATTGTTGCTGACAGCAACGCTCAAGTGCGATAAACCAGAACGCAGCTGCCTCAATGCTATGACGGCTTGCCGTTAACAGACCATGATTGCGATGGATCGCGGCTTTAACGCCTTTGAAGTGAGCGGCCACGCTGCCGCCTGCTTTGACTTCGACGGCTACTTGACCCGCTTCGGCCCCAATGACGGCGTGATCTTCGTAAAAGGCCGCGGCATCTTGGCTAATCGGATCGAGTTTTTTACCCAAGGCAGCGAACGCGGTGCCGTAAACCGTATGAGCATGGCACATCGCAACGATATCTGGATGCATTTCATGCACAGCCGCGTGCAACACAAAGCCCGCACGGTTGATCGCATAACGACCTTCAACCACACGACCATCGTGATCCGCCAGGATCAGATTTGAAACACGCACTTTTGAGAAATGCACGGCCATCGGGTTTGTCCAATAGAGATGGGGATGCTCTGGGTCTCGCACGGTCAGATGCCCTGCAAAACCGTAATCAAAGCCGTGTATATGAAACGCTCGACAAGCGGCAACGAGTCTTTCTTTCAAATGTTGACGCTCTTGCGCATAAGACTCAAAGCGGGGTCGATCGGGGAAGATCAATCCCGGTTGTTCAGGTTGATAAATTGACTCTCGTTGACCAAGGTTTAATTCGTTGGGATTCTCCAGAACTTCGCTCATCTTTTGTCTCGCTTTATAAGGTCTCGTTGGGCAGTAACCATCAGAATCTTAAAGATAAATGATATTGAGCACAATCATTTCTGCGCTGATGGCTACAACGCGGCCTTGATGGAACCATGTTTTCTGAGTGTGGTTTGGTGCGTCAGCGCACAGACACAAGCCCCACGGTAAACGATGCTCAACGCTGGCAAGTCTCGTTTCACTCACCTCAGGACACATCATGACCCTCGAAAAAGCGCCTACTTATATTTTTAATACGCACGTTGAAGCTGAAGAGGCGATTCGCCTGTTAGGCCGTGCTGGGTTCGACATGAAGAAGTTGTCATTGGTCGGCAAAGGCTACCATAGCGAGGAGCACCCCATTGGCTTCTATACCTGTTCAGTCAAATAGGCATCACCTAATTGGTTGGCTTAATCAGCTTATTTCATTGCTGGCGCAGCGGAAGCAGCTTTCTTGCAGGCAGCGTCACTGTGCTCACCAGCTTGCAAAGAATGGCCTTGCGCAACCGCTGCATGGAAGCCAGCTTGTTTCGCATCACCCGCTGCACTCTGCTTGGCTGCTTCTTTGTGCGCCACGGCAGCAGCGTCATGATGTTCAGCTGCTTTGGCGTGGTTTTGCTGCGCAGTGGCAGTGGCGGCAATGGCTGGTTTTTGTTCAATAGTCATGTGTTTCTCCTGAGACGATGAAAAGAGAGGCCTCCCTTCATGTAAGTCAATAATGACCGACAAGCCACTGTAGGACTTACTTCGATGGGTGTAAGTCTGCTAGCGCACATAAAAGCGCTTTTTTTATCTCGATGCGGCAGGGTTGCGATCAGACGTTCTTTTTAATCGACTCGTCACGATGGTTTCTATAACTTCTTTGGTAAACGGTTTGGTCAGAAAATCATCCATGCCTGCGGCCAAACAGACTTCACGGTCTTCGTTGGTAATGTTGGCGGTGACAGCAATAATTTGCACGCGGTTTTTTGGGTAGGGTAAGGCGCGTATCAGTCGCGTGGCATCTAAGCCGTTCATCTCTGGCATTTGCATATCCATAAACACAAGCGCGTAATCGTTCGCCTTCACCATGTCTACCGCTTCACGCCCGTCAACGGCGACGTCTGCCAGATAGCCGAGTTTGTCTAACATGGTGGTGACCACTAAACGGTTGATCGGATTATCTTCAGCTACCAGAATTTTCGCTGCGCTATAGTCTTCGGTCGATCCACCCATTTGCGATCGTGCCTCATGAGCGGACGACGTTTTGCTGTGGTTCGTCGCGCCTGCTTCATTGACAAGACGTGTCAAGGGGATGGTCAGCGTGAATTGACTGCCTTGACCCACCTCGCTGGTATAGGTAATGGTCGCGAACATCTGCTCTGCCAACAGCTTGCAAATTGACAGGCCTAAACCACTCCCGCCGTACTTGCGGGCAGTGCTGATATTGGCTTGCTCGAACATGTTGAACAGTCTTGGTCGGGCTGCTTCTTCAATGCCAATACCTGTATCAGTCACAATGAATTGCAGGGTTGCATCAGACTCAGACTGGTTTGCGACTCGAACCGTGAGATCAACACTGCCGGTTTCGGTAAATTTGATTGCGTTGCCTAGCAGGTTAAGCAAGATCTGACGTAACCGGCCACCATCGCCCAGATAGCATCCCATGGATTCATGCGTCACCGTCTGCGTGAACGAAAGATTTTTTTCGTGAGCCCGCGGGACAAGAATATCGATCACGCCCTGCGTCAGTTCGAGCAAATCAAAGGGCTGTTGTTCGATTCTTAATCGCCCAGCCTCGAGCTTTGAGTAATCTAAGATGTCATTGATTACCGTCAGCAGTGCAGTCGCAGACACTTTGACAGTTTCGGTAAAGCGTCGTTGTTCATCGTTGAGTGGCGTTTCAAGCAATAAGCTTGTCATCCCGATCACCCCACTCATGGGCAGGCGAATTTCATGACTCATCGTGGCAAGGAAACGGGATTTTGCGAAAGCAGCTTGTTCAGCGGCCAGTTTTTCGGCAATGGCCTGGCGACCAACCAACATCTGCCGTAGGTAGGCAAGCACAAGCGCGGTGATGAGCAAACTTGCCAGCAAGATGAGCCAGCTCTCCCAATCGGTTATGCCCGGCTCAGACTCAATCACCACCGCCAGCCAATGACGGCCGGCCACCTCTAGGCGTCTCTCAATCCGTTTACCTGCTGGCAAATCAGCCGCAGAATCGATGTTGGCCTGTTTCGGATAGAGCAGATGTTCTCCTTCTTTTGCGTCGAGATCGAAGACCGATAAGGCCACCCCATTTCGCTTCTTTGCCTGCGAGGGATCATCCAGTCTTTCGATCAAATCTTGCATTTGAAACACACCCAGCACAAAGCCGAGCAGCTTGTCCTCGGACGGATCTTCCACGGTTTTGAGTGCACTGTATACCGGACGAAACACTAAAAATCCGAATTGATCGGTGGTTTCCTGAACCAACTTGACCCGGCTAGTCGCGACCAGTTGACCCGTTTTTTTCGAGTTGACGAGCGCCATCCAGCGTGCTTCATCCGAACCAAGATCGAATCCTATGGCTTTTTCGTTACCCAGGTAGGGTTCAACGTAATAGACTGGGTAGTACTCATGCCGTGCACGCGCAACAATCATTTCACCCTGGCCGTTGCGCTCTTTGAGTTGAAACATCGGTGCGCCGTCTGAGTGAGCGGCTAACTCAAAATGCTCACGCTGTTTGTCGGTAACCAGCGGTATCCATTCAAAGGCTTGAATCGCTGGATTACGCTGTATCAGGGGTTTAACGAGTCGACTGAAAGTGGCACGATCGATGTTGGGCGTGCTATCAAAAAATGCGCTCACAGCGACAAGATTATCAAGCGTTAATCGGATATTGGTGCTGAGAATGTCGAGCTGCTGCTCAGCAACTCTCTCGAAATGCGCCTGCTCTTTTTCGGCTTCGGTGTGCCGCACCAATAAAAAAGTGGAAATTGATAAAACCACGCCCGCGACGCCGACGATGACGAATAACATCGTGTCTTTGAAGAATCTCCAGAGCTTCATGTCTGAGCAGGCAATTACACGTAGTCACGATGTCCGCATTGTAATCTCAATGTGATGAAAAAATCTCATTGAGATTAAATAAATCTTAGTAATAAAGTCAGCTCACACAGCGGGTCATCGCCGACACTGCCCTAGCTCTGACCACCAAGGTTCAAGCGACTAAAAACTGGTGTGGACTCTAAACCCGAAGATATTGACCGGCCCGCGAGCTGTGTTGTAGCCCGGGTTGGTGATGTGTTGATAATCGAGCCCGAACGATAAATAGTCAGTGGCCGTGAAGTTGTAGTAGACCTCGAGTATTTGCTCTGGGCCATAACTCAAGGCGCCGTCACCGATCAGCACCCCTAGACCGCCCAGCGCGAAATATTGCTGAGCATCTTTAGAGATCGCGTTAACCGTCCCAGCGATGCCAAGCGTGTCGTCAGGGCGGTTCCATAGAGTGCCCTTAATCGACAAGCCGGCGCTCAGTGACTGATTGATATCGGTAAATTCAAAAGTCTCTTGCGCCCCTGAATTTTGACTCGCTCGAACGAACATCCCCACCGTTGGCGTGATTTCTTGTTCAAAATTCAGGGCAATGCCGGGTCTCCATCCCATTTGTCTGACGAGAGCTGTATCGGGGGTGCCGCCAGTTTGCTGCGCCTGCGCGACGGCATCGGCATAGCGACCCATGTTGCCTCGGTTAACAAAGCCCAGCACCTTGAACTTGCCTTTGTGTCCCCAGAGCTCGTGTCGCGCTTCAAATTCTGTGACCAGTTCGTATTGTTTGAACCCTATGTCGATTTGCGTGCTGTTTGGGATGACCGATAAGTCAAAAAAGCCACCGCGCAGCGTCCACCAATCTTGGCTCCATTCGATCGCTGCGCCATACGTGTACCCCCAAGCGTCAGCAGCATAGTCAAATGCGCCGGCGTCAATCCCCGCCCAATTGAGGAAGTCTGATCGAGGATCGTGCGCATAGCTGTTGGTGTCGAAGATATCTACCACCGAGAATTTACCGGCGGTAATCACCAGGTTGTTTGACGTAATTGCCTTGGCAAACTGATTGGGTTGATTTTCAAGATTGATGGTCTCGCCGCCCAGGTTAAAGGTCTGACGGATAAAGGCTCGCGAGGTTCTGTAGTACGGGTCGGCGCTGCCGATCTTATAAGCCGCACCGCTGGGAAACCCAGCCATCCCTAAGGTTCCTGCTAAACCGAAGCCCTGCTCGATTTCTGGATTGAAATATGCTTCTGCGCCCGTCCATAGTTTTGCCCCTAAAAACAAGCTGCCGTCGAAGGTACCAGCGCTGTCGCTATAGCCGGGTAGGCTGTTCGCGCCAGAGTAGGGCGCATTGAACGCACTGTAGGCTTGGGTAATGGACGTCATTTGTCCGTGGATGCTGAAGCGCTCATCAATCCAGGTCAATGCGCTGTCAAGGCTGCGTTGCCGCTGTTCTAGCGTTTCACTCGTCGGTTCAATGGAAGCCGGTTGCTGTGCCCAAGCGACCCCTGATAGCGTGTAAGCCAGTAGCAGTGACGTGAAAACAGAACCGATAAATTTGAGGGGATATTTCATGGGCATTCCCAAGTAACTGCTACAGGCAATGCCTTGACCAGACAAACAGCACATTTTTATTAAAAGTAGGGCAAATCTTGCCGAGGTCGATCTTATAGCTGAAATATGACAGAAATAAAACAATCGTAGTGCGTTGGCTCTTATTCAATTATTCAAACCAGCCAACAAAATGAATGCCTATAACGTTTTTCTGTCGATACAGAGCGAGTGAGTCATCTGCAATCCCCTTTGCACGGGATTAAACAATCATTAACTATTCTCAATTGGCGGAATCTTGTCATTTATTCTGGGGTATGTTCTTCGCAAATATTTAACTTTTTTTAACTGTTTAAGTGTGAGCGTGTGACCTCGCCATTGAGGAATAGATCGCTTGACGCTGTTTTTTGGCGTGACCCCGCATAGACAGCTCATGATGTTGAATCCACTATTAGAAGAGAGCGAGACAAATGAACATACGGATGAGAACGATCAGAAATCTGGCCGTGTTGGCCCTGATTGCACTGATCACAGGTTGTGCTGGGCCCAGAACCTCAGACGACGCAGCGGCTAAAAATGCTCTTGCAAATGGAGACTTCAAATCTTTTGCGATGAAGTATAAAAATAGCAAAAATGAGCCTACCTACAATAAAGATGACTTGCTCGATTTGCTCGAGGCAGGTAAAGCTTTCCACGATGCAGGTATGTGGGCCGACAGTCAGACTGCCTTTGACTTAGCCGAACAAAAAATGATGTGGAAAGAAGACACCATTAACACCCCAGAGGGCTACGTTACCCAAAGCTGTTCTTGCCTTGTTCACTGAGAAGATGACCGCCGACTAACCAGCAGTCGTGATCTACGTAATCAATGGCAATTGCGGTGACTTCTTTTTTCTTGCCCAATACACGATGGGTCAGATCAAGCAAAAGTTCATTGATCTGTTTTGTAGTTTCGATGGACTTTTTTCCGCTGACTTTTACGTTCAAAATGGGCATATCATTCTCCAAAATGTTAGCTATGCAACTATTAGTTTAAAAAAAGAGGGCTATCTCAGGGCTGAGCTAATGCCTCTCAACTTACCAACAACATCATCGAACTCGTTTGAGCCCAATAATCTCTTCAGTTTCTTTGTGACCTCACCACTTGCCGCATTCAAATCATTTTTCAGCTCTTTTGCTTTGGTGGTGGGGTAAATCTGAATTTCTCTTGCGTCCTGTTCGGAAGCCCGTCTTTCGATCAGTCCAAGTTTGGCCAAACCATCAAGCCCCCTTGAGGCCGTAGGCTTCGTAATGTTCATCTCTTTGGCCAGCTCATTTTGGTAGGACTGGGGTTTGTCTAAAATCACTCGCAGCATAAATGCTTGAGAGGGTGTCAGACCAAAAGGTTTGAATGCTTTTACCCACTCGCGTTCCAACTGACGAGCTAAAGATGTTGTATTGAAGTAGAGGCATTGTTCGAACATGTTTTTATTATATTGAAAAATAGTTAGCTATGCAACTAATTTAAGCGTTGACGAGAAATTTTGATTGCCTACCAATGCCACACAAAAACTCGCTCGATCAGTCCGCAAGTAACCCATTGATTTTAAAGAGTTTATAAAAAACCACTCGCGGACTTCGACCCATATCACTGGTACAGACTCCCAGAGACTATCCGCCCCCAGAGACAAAACCCTCTCTTTTAACACCCCGAACCCCCGTCTCCACAGTCCGCAACACTCCCCACAGACCCGCATGAACCCAAAGCTGTAGGCAAAAAAATACCAACCCCGAAGGGTTGGTATGTGCGGTACTGGTGGTGGGGTGGAACCCCGCACCAAACGACTATTGAAAGTACGCAATCGAAGCGCTGCGGGCTGCTGCGAACCAGTGCGAACTCCATCGAAAAGCCTGCCGGATTGTAGACCTGCAAGCGGGTTTTCTAGCTGGGCTGGTCGCCGGGAACGGGCATCAAACCCGTCTGCGTTCCAGTGCCAGTTCAAATCCCAAACCCGGAATCGAACCCGCGTCCGCATGGTGGTTCAAACGGAGGGCTCGGCGGCTGCGTCATTGTCGGCGGCGGGGTCGGTGAGCCGCCGAATCGTCAGGGCACAGCGTTGTTCAATCAAGGTATTGATTTGCTCAACCACGACATTGCCAGCAAAACGGTGTCCGGGGTCAGACTGGAGCTTGCGCGCCGTCACTGGCAGTAACTTTGCCAATTCCAGAATGCGCCGTTTGGCCTGCGCCTTGGTAAAGCCCACGCCTTCGGCGAACTGCTCCCAGTGCCGCGCCTGCACTTCGCTGAACTTGTACTTGCTGCCGATTTTCATCGCCATCTTCTGCGTCAGGGTTGGATACACCGCCGTCGACAGCGTGTCGTAGAACGGTGCCAGAACGGGGGCCTTGCCTGAGTACAGCAGCGAGAAATTCTTGGCATGCGCATCATGATTGCCAATCAGCGCATTGAAGATCACGTAGTCGAGCAGTCGCAGTACCTGTGGCGCACTGGGGCGCGTCGAACTGCGTACCAGATCAAAACACTGCGCCAGATCCGGGCCACCTTCATTCTGGTATTTCATTTCCGGCACCACGCCCAGTGCTTGGCAAAAGTCCTCTTGATGAAGCCGTTGCCGGTGCCCCTGGGCATCGATCAGTCGATCGTAGCGCTCAACCAGTAGAAAGGAGCGATCCAATACTTTGTGAACTTTTGACTTTGCCGGTTTGAGCTGCATGGCCTCAGCCAGTGCCATGCAAAATCCTTCGTTGATCACGCTGTCTTCAACAGCGTGGATGGCAGGTTTCAGGATGTGCGAGCTCGGCGTGCCATTGAGAGGCAGCCCGAGGCGCGCACCATCGAAAACCACTGGCAACTTGTCTTGGGCACCCGCCAAGGAAAGCCGCAAGCCGTCTTTGCCTGCCAGCATAGGGCGACGCGGCAATTCATCCAGGATGGCAACGACTTCGTCGTCGCTCAGCCATTGAACGTCATCGGTGCGGGTCGACACAGGCAAAGCCTGCCCCGGCTCAAGGAACGTCACGGCTCCGGCGCATTCGCCACCGATGTGGTCCAGTAGCGCAAAGTCATTCTGGCCAGACACCTGAAACTGCTGCGCAATCAGGCGGCGCATCTGCCCTTCCGGTAGAAGACCTGCAAAGAAGGGACGCGTTTTGCGATCATCGAACGGCTCTGCTTGCAGGGGCAGCGAGGCGGACAAGGCAACGGCGTCTTTGTGTGACAGCCAACTGGGTGCGTAGCAAAAGTTTAGCCGCCCATCGACCAGCGCCAACGTGCCGACACGATCTGCGAAAAGCCAGACTTCCAGCTCATGTGCCATGGCCGTCATCCTCTCGTTGATCGTCGGAAGCAGCAGATGGCAATCCACTCAACTGGACTTCACCGCCCAGGGCATCAATGACCCGCAGCACGTTTTCTAGCCGCAAGGTGGGCTTGCCTGCTTCAAGGTCGACAATGAAGCGCACACCCACCCCAGCCGCCAGCGCCAACTGGGGCTGGGTCAGCCCGAGCTGCTTGCGAGCGGCACGCAGTGCATCGCCGAGTTGTTGAGGTGATCGAATGGATGTCATGGTTTGCTCAGTTTCCCGTTCGGGAAATTATCGGGCACAACCGGACTAAGTGCAAGGGATATTTCCCGATCGGGAATGTTCGGTGTGCTCAGGGCATGATTCGGCCATTTGTTTCCCGATCGGGAAATAATGAACCACTCTCAATTCCAAATTGACACCCATTTACACCCAATGTGGCGCGGTTTTCAGAACTGCGCCACGATCTTCTCTTGGCGGCGAATGGGTCAGCGCCACATATCGCTTGGCTCACGCGCGGAACAGCGCCTTCATGGACTCCTGCCAACTCATTCGGAAGGAGACCAAAATGGAAGTCGTTCACCTCAATCAGAAACAACTGGCCGCGCGCTGGCATCTCAGCGAGGCCTGCCTTGAGCGCTGGCGCAGCGAAGGCATCGGGCCGAAATTCATGAAGCTGAAGGGGCGCGTGCTGTATAGGCAGGTCGACATCGAAGCCTACGAGGAATCGTGCTTGGCGACGTCGACCAAGACATCAACGGCTCAAGCCAGTGCTGGCTGATGTGTTCCGTTTTGTCGGCAGTTATTGATAAGCACCGACGTTTTGCAACATGAAGTGGCTCGCGGCGGCCGTCATGGGGCACATTGAAAGTCCGCAGTCCACAAGCGCGGACTGATCAAGCGGGTTGTTCAAAATCAACAACCTACCGTCAGCCCGTGCGGACTATTTCGAACTCCTGCGGGTTCCTGCGGAAAGAATCGAACGATTTCTGGGTATGGGTGGGGTGGAACCCTGCGCCAAACCTCAGTAACTCAGCGCCTTACAACCGCTTCTAACTCCTGCGGAAAGGTGCGGAATCCAGCCCTTGATGCCCGCTATCCTACCAGTTCCGACTGCCCGTTGGCATCAACCGTGTGCAGGTAACCGGCCGCCAGTTCGATTCCCATTCACGGAATTGAACCCGCGTCCGCAAATCCGGATCAGTTGGTATGGTTTCACTCAGCCGAACCGGCTCCGGGAAGGACCGCGTGCTTCCGAAGTAAGCGCCGAAAGAATGCTTCGATCCGTTCAGCTGACCCGTGGCCGGTGAGCTCGTTGGCCCCAAAACGATAGACCTCGTACCAGGCGAGCCGTAGGTCACGATCGGCCGCCACCATGTCCGCGTACCTGGCGAGGGATGGCTTCCCGTCTTCGGCGAAGTGCTGTGATCCGTCAACCTCGACGACCACACGGCCTGGATGACGATCTCAGGCTTCGGCCCCGTTGACGCGAAGATCAAATTCTTGGGCGCGCCAGATACGCCACCACTGATTCGACACACCGCGAACGCCGAATATCCTGAGATGCTCCCCGATGGCCTTAGTTGGAAGCCGTCCGCCTTGAAGGGAGCATTCAGTGTCTCAACGAGCTGCGTCTGCTCCTTTCCTCTTCGGGCATTCGGAGAGACGACCGCCTCAAGCAACTTGAAGAACAGTTGTCGGGAACTGCTTAGTGCACCCACCATCTCGAGCAATTCAGCATTGGACCAGTCTTCATTGTTCACGCAGTGCCGTATGACGGACTCCACCAAGTTTGCCTCGATGCCCACGCCACGCATTTCCGACAATGGCCAGATCTTGGCCAATTGTTCGACAAGCGGGAGTTCGCCGAAGAGATTCACGTCGTTCAGCTGCTTGAGGATTGAGCACCGCGTGAGTTCAGTGACTGTCTGACCGTCGCTCGACTCGTCCAACAGTCGGAGAAATTCGCTCAGCGAAAAACTGACGTGATCCTGCTCAACCTGGCGTGCGAGCAGGAGAAGCTGATCGTTGCTCAGTCCTTGGAGACGGCTTCGCACGTACACGCGCTTGCTGGAGTGCGCTTCGCTACCTGTCCCGGTCGCCAATCCGAGCCGCTCGCATTCCGCCGGCAAGTCATACGCCTTTACTGAATGAAGGGTGGCGGCGATCAGTTCGATCAAATCAGGCCTTTTGCCCTTGAGCAGTGGGCTTCCATCTCGTGGTGTGCTGCTAGGTAAGTTGTGCGACATCGAATCCATTTTCCTGATCAGTCACTGGCCCACAGCCGGTCGTCATCTTGGGTTGTGGCCCAGAAGTCATCGAACAGCGCCAGCTTGGCTTCGTCCTTGGTTGCGTAGGTCTTGGTGCTAAACCGGCTGCCGATCCGGTAGCCCCACCGCTTGAACTTGTTCATGTGGACGCCGAGGTTGTGCCCATCAACATTCAGAAAACTATTTCCCTTGGAGGACACCCGCCATTTGCGCTGCAGCCATCGGGTTCGGCGTGCTGCTCGGTTGCGCAACTTGGCTTCACGCCGTTTCGGCCCCTCGTGGTCGTCGCTCATCTTTTCGGCGCAGACGCACCCGACGTCGAAGCTCTCGTCCAGATCGGGATGCTCCATGATGTGGACGTAGCGGATCTTCTCGTTGCCGCACATTTGGCAGGTCGCGTAGTCGGTCTCGTCTGCTGACTCGCCATCGGCCCTCAGGTCGACCACGTCAACGCAGTGCCATCCCTTGTGGGGCACACCCGGCTGGTCCCATCGATTTCCACTCACGACTGACCTCCCTGATCCTGGATCATCGAATACTTGCCTGTATGGCATTCCACGCCACATCCCAGCGTATCCGCTCCTGTTCGAGGCGGACTTGTTGGTCCCAGGCATTTCCTTTAATCGACTGGTAGAGCTTTTGTTCGGTATTGGTGAGTAGTGGGAGCTCTGTGGAAGAGTGCTGGTCTTTCTCTTCGACCCATAAATCGCGATGACTCATCAGCGTAGACTCGTCCATAAGCACAGTCTTCAGGCTTGGGATGTATGTTCTGGCTCGATTAAGAATGGCAAAGCCATGCGTATCAATGTCACCCCAGTAGATACATTGCGCCTGTTGTAGCCATGGAAGCTGTCCCAAAACGTCAACCGCGTAACCCAGTCGCATGATCACAACCGCCCCTGGCAGATCATCAAAGGCCAGGCCAGTTTGAAGGTTCTCAACAACGAAGACATTCTTTGGTCGTATACCAATTCTCGCGACCTCATCACAAGGCGCAGAGATATCGCCAAGACCGCCAAAACGGGCTCTTAGATCCGGGTCTAGAACGCGCATACGCATTAACTGCGGCTGTGCCCTCAAGCCGCAGCGCCAGAAGAAGTCGCGCTCTCCTGTTGGGTCACCCTGGAGCGTTGCAATCAAGTCAGAGATGATGCCCTTTCTAGAATCCAGCCATTTGCTGTCGGCACCGGCAACCGGAATTTGTCGTGGGTAGAGATTCGATTTCGGATTGCGACTGATCCAATCCAGCATCTCTGCCAGTCGACGGAAATCGGCATCGCTGTAGTCAGCGAGGACATCAAAATATCTCGGCAACTGCTGCGCAAGCACCGGCCAGCGAGCAGTGAGCGTCTGATACCGAGACAGGGAACGAACCCACCGTGCGGATGCACCGATCCACATGGCAACATCTTCAGGGCCTCGTAACGCCAGTTTCTCTGGCAGTCGCTGGACGCCAAGCGCTTTCCACCGACGCTCACACCAGGACAGGGTGCCGACTCCTTGCCAGCCTTGCCATGCGCTCACCCAAGCGCGAACGCCGTCGACTTGCCTCAGCGCAGCCTGCTCCGTCGGTATGCCGAGGGGAACTTCCAGCGGCCACTGGCTCTCGCCCGGATCACCGATCAACCACTCGCGGTGCTTGCTTTGAAAGCGACGGGCGAGAAACTGCCGAACATCTTCAGGAAGCTTCAACGCCAGCCTCCTCTCGTGCGTGCTCTGGCAGCTTCAACCGCTGACGATCACCGTCGTACTCGATCAGCAGGATGCCTGACACGCGCCGATTGCTGATATCCACGAAGCAAGCGCCACCGATGAATGGTTCGAGGGTCATGACGGACTTCAGCGGCGTAGCGACCACCATCTGGAATCCGAAATTGGTAAAGATGTTCATCGCCAAAGCGGTGAACTCGTTATCCGCCTTGTCGAAGGCCTCATCCAGAACGACGGGCGCATACATCGGCACGCCGTGGTCGTTCCCGCCCAGTTGGTATCGCAGGGCTGCGGCCAAGCACGTGGTGGCCAGCTTCTGCCGTTGGCCGCCGGACTTGCCTGCTCCGCTGCGGTAGATCTCGACCTCGACGCCGCTTTCATCGATCTCCCGCCCGATGAACTCGACATGCTGTCGAACATCGAGCACAGTCTCACGCCAGCGCTTTTGCTCGGGGTCCTGACTGGCGAGTCGATCAACAAGTCGTCGCAAGGCCAGGAACCGCGCCTCGGCAAACTCTCGATCCTCCGTCCATGCATGGCTCAGTGCCTGCTGGATCTCCTGCTTGAACTCCTTGACGTCGACAAGCTGCCGATCACTGGCGTCGATGTGGAGATAGGTGCGTTGATTGGCGCTCTGGTTGAAGGGCACCTGACCAAGACTGTCGTTGACCAGATCCATCCGTTCCAGGATCGCCTTACGCGCATCGTTCAGGTAGGTGGAAAGCGCCGCCAGGTTCTGGTGACTTTGGTTCTGCAGCAACTCAAAGAACCGCTGCTCATAGGCGGGCAGACCATCCGTCTCCAGCCGAACCAGCTTGGCGAAGAAGTCTGGCGCGCTGGCAAGGCTCGTGTCCATGTCGCCCGCGTCCATCGGCCATTGCCGTTTGAAATCGGCAAAGCGTGCTTCTATTTCCTTCTCGCAATCGGCGATTTCATCTTTGATCTCACTGATTTCTGTGTTGAGTCCTCTCTCAACAGCTGTTGTTACCTTGTCGAGGCTTTCGAGCCTGATCACGTCTGACTGCTTGGTGAATCGTTCGTCGAGCCCCTTGATCTGGTGGGGGGTCAATGAAACTCTGGAAGCATCTTGAAGGAGGGATTCGAGTTTTTGCGTGCTGTCTTTGATCTGCTTGAGAACTGAGTCATGCGCGACCTTGGCTTCGCGGAGATCCTTGTCAGCCTGCTCAACCAGGTCCTTTTGCTTGTCGATCCGTTGGCTGATTTGCAGTAGGGCTGTATTGCCTTCCCGCGCTTCGCGGATCTGCCGTTCAATGGTGGAGATGCGATCCAGTAATGGGAGCACATCTATTTCCTGCCACTGGAGATTCACCAGAGTCTGGCACTGCATCGCTCGGGTCGCACGATTCTTGTCTTGGTCGGAGAGTTTGTCGATCTCCACGCCGAGGCGAGAA
This sequence comes from Jezberella sp., assembly GCF_964834465.1. NCBI lineage: Bacteria > Pseudomonadati > Pseudomonadota > Betaproteobacteria > Burkholderiales > Alcaligenaceae > Jezberella > Jezberella sp. The sequence goes on along the minus strand of NZ_CBAZRM010000010.1, from coordinate 20,473 downwards.
ATGGTGTCAGCCAGCTCCTGCGCCTGAGCTTGAAAGAGCCCGAGCTTCTCCCGGTTATCGAATCCGAGCACCCAGTTTCGTCGGTCGCCGACACTTCTACGGTCGTCTTTTTCGTGCCGGGTTTTGCTGTGCTTGACCTGGCCTTCACGGGTGATGGCGCGATCTGCGCTCCTGAAGGACTGAATAGAGTCGACGCACGCATAATCGAAGCGTTGCCGTAGTTCGGCCTGGAGCCAATCGGCATACGTCCCATCCTTGACGTTCAGCTTGAGGACGAGCGAATTGGCCCCGATGGGCTTGGCCTGCCACGTCTCCGGTCGGCCAGTCCGGTAATACACCAAGCGCTGCCCAAGGTGGGTGGTGTTGATGTGATTGGCCAATGCTGAATACTGGCGCTCGTCTACCAGGAGTGAGAGCGCAAACCCGTGCAGTACGCGCTCAATGGCCCCCTGCCACTCGGCCTCGTCAGACTTCACCTCGACGAGTTCGCCAACAAAGGGAAGTGCCGACTCCGAGATCTCGATGGCGGCGGCGATGTCTCGACGCATTTCCAGCATGTCCGCCGGAATGTTCGATGGCTGTCGTTGGAGTGCCTGCACCTCTTTCAATGCTTGCGAAAACGCGGTCTCGGCATCCTTCTTTTCTCTGTCCAGGCGGAACTGCTCGGCGCGGCTATCGTTGCTGCGCTGCTCCCAGTTTTCGACCTCCTGCCGCGCGCTGCCCAACAGTTCAGCGAAAGCTTGAGGCGAATCCGGGAGACTCCAGCCCAGCTTCTTGCACGCCTCTTCGGCCTGACTGCGTTTGCGCAGGCGATCTGTGCGCTGGCCCTCCAGCCCCAATTTCTCGGCTTCCCATTGCTCGATCTGATCACCGCCTGCTTCACGGTGCTGTCGCTCCAGATCGCGCAAGGTCGTGGTGTGGTTATCCAGGGTGCTTTGACGTCGACTCACTTCGCCTTCAGTGCCACTGGCTTGCACCTGCAGGGATTGGACATGCTGCTTGAGGAGATCAATGCGGCGGGTCTCCCGGTAGCCGTCCACGCCCAACCGAAGCTCATCCAAGCTATTGCGCTGCAGCATCAGCGAGTCCCTGCGCAGGTGCTGATCCCGCGCTGGCGCGAGCGTTTGAACCTGCTCGCGGGCCGTGACGACTGCCTGGTGGGCCGCATTGAGCTCGCCAAATTCACTGACCAAGCGATCCGCTACCTCGAAGGTCTCGGGCTTGTCGAGCATGAAGTCGCGCAGGAAGGTATTGAGGTCGCCGAGGTTTTTAGTCGACTGGGTTTTATGCAGCAAACGCAGCGCCATTTCGCTCTCGATGCCGAGCAGACGGCAGAACCGTTCGCAATAGGGACGAAATTCGTCGCGGGCGAATGCCTCCGGGAAGGACTGCTTGAGCTTGCGGATGTCGAAGTTGGATTGGCCGAAGTCCTCGAGCTCGCGCAGGTCAAAGGCCCGCTCCATGACAAGGTAGTGGCGTTTGACGTCGGTGCTGCCGTTCGCATTGCCCCGCAGCCAGAACACCTGAACCAACACCACAGACTGGCCCAAGGCGTTCTGGTAGCTCAGTGCCAAGGCTGACCACGTTGTCCCCGAGCGCAGGTAGCGCGTTGCGATCTCACCCGACTCCCCATCCTTCTGTTCTGCCCACGCACCACGTATGTAGGTGACGAGGTTCCGGTCTCGGCCACTGCGGTCTGCCTCACGCGCAGCAGCGTTGAAATCGATCCAGCGAGGTGGCGTCAGCAACGCCGAAAATGCATCGAGCAGCGTCGACTTCCCTGCGCCGGATCGACCCACAAACAGAAAGCCTCGCTCGCTGATTGGTACGTCGTGCAGGTCGGAGAAAGTACCCCAGTTGTAAACCTGCAGGCGGGTCATCCGGAACTGCTCGCGGGCAAACAAGGAGGCGGTTTGGGGTTCCGAGATCATTGGCCAGCCTCCTCATCAGCTTCAGTCTGAACCAGCTGCGCTGGCGTTTCTCCGGCAGCCATTCGCTGATACAGGTGCGTCAGCGCTTGTATTTCCTCTGCCGAGAAGAGGAGCTTCAGCGTCGGCGAAATCTCGAAGCGATCCTCACTCGAGCGAATTTTCTGAAGAATGCTGTGCTTCTTGATCTTCTCGATGGAGGCATGAACCCGTTTCACGAACCCTGCACGGTCGGTGTTGGCGGCGCGCTCATAGAGGGATAGAAACTCCGTGATCTCATCTGTCGACACCACGGCACGATCCCCCTGCGAGTCCGCCTGGGTCAATCGCTGGCGAAGGTGGAGCAACAGAATGGAGTCAATGAACGTCAGTTGGGCGCGACGCAGCAGCAGGGGCACTTCAAGGTCGCCGGTATCTGCCTGACGCGTGAAGGCCACTTGCACATCCCGATCGATGACCAGTTCGAGAAACAGTTCGGCAAGACGCCGACGGATCACCGCTTCGTCTCGCGCCAAGATCGGCCAGAGTTTTGGATGCCGACGTCCGTCGAGCGATGGCCCTGCCAGCAGTTGTACTAATGCGCGCCGGGTATCCAGTGGCAACTCGCCGCTGTCACCCATGAAGAGGGTGTTGGTAGGTGCTTGAGCAGCATCTGGCGCTTGTGCTTCGGCTGGTATTGCCGATTCGTCGTTCTCAGACCAGTTCATTGGCCCGCTCCCTCAAAAAGAAGATCTTTGGAATTCGGGCGCTACGACGCTGCTCGTCGCCTCCAACCCAGCCTACGGTTTCACTGTGGTCGGCTTTGAACCCATGCCGACTGCCCAACGCCAGCAGGCCGACGACGCTGCCCAGCCCCTGTGCAGCGGGGAACTGCTCCAGCACGTCGGCAATGGATGCCTGGGAGCGTTGCTCCAGGACAGCCAGCACGTTGGCCTTCAGTGTTCGGAAGTCGATCTCGGACTGTGCGACCAGTTCGCTCACAGACTCAAGGTCGATTGGCGGCGCATCCCCTTCTGCCATCTGCCCGGGCAATGCTTGTAGGGATGGGTCGTGCAGCACCCATTGAGACAATGAGCGCAAACGACTGCTCGTTAGCTCAAGCGTGTATTGGAGGGTTTCTGTGGCCCTGACCTCGTTCTTCAGGGCCAGTGCTGCGCGCTGGGCGTCTTTCAGCAGGTGATTGAGTCGGCGCTGCTCGAGGTATTCACGACTCTGGACGAAGTGCTTCAGGCTGCGCGCGAAGGTCTGGAGCACCTCGTGAACCATGCCGCCCTGCTCAAGAAGGGTGCGCGTTAGACGCAGAAGGAACCGTCGCTCCTTGGCTTCGAGTTGCCCCACGAACTCCCGCGACATGACGCTATCAAGTGCCTGATCAAGCGTGGCCGCCTGTTCTGGGTCCGTGAGCAAACGCCAGAAAGCGGAGAAAGTCCTTCCTGCGTCGCTCTCTGAAATCAGGTCGATTCCGGCGAACAGCGAATCCAGCACATCTCCACGATTGCCATCGTTGTCCATGATGCGTTCACGGAGATCTCGATTGAGCTGGTCGAACTGATCGCGGACACGGCGGAAATCACCGGCCAGATCGTCGGCCAGCGTGATGATCTCCCGCGTGCGCTCGAGCGCCGTTGTTTGGGGCAGCACGCGCATCTGCCCCTTCTGGATGGCATCAATCTCCTTATCGATGCGGGCTTGCTCGGCCATGAGCCGGTCGATGCGGCGGAATTTGTCAGTGTCGGTGTCCTCGGCAAGTCGGGCCAATGCCTCAATGACGAGCGTCAGGCGACTTTCGGTCGCGGCGGAGTGCGGCTGTGCCAGTCCAGATACGAACCGAATGGCTTCGACAGCCGCCGTGGAGAGTTCATATTCTTCTTCTGAAGCCCCAGCCGGGAAGCTTCGCTCCAGGAACCCATCGGCGAGCCAGCTAGCGACATACGCCTGTGCCGTTTGGGGAAAGTCTTCGCCTTGGGCGCGCAGTTCCTCCAGATCCCTTGCAATGCGTTCGTGAAAAATGGAGGCAGGGAGGCTTCGCTCGCTCTCATACAGATGAGATTGAAGCAGGCCAATGACGGTAGGCCCGGTAGTCGAGGCAAGCAGACGCCACAGCGGCTGCGCCCGCATGCGCCGGTAGGTCGCGATGGCTTTGTCTGCTTTCACTCCCATGCTCCAAAGTGCGGGCATTGCCTGTCATGTGGTAATCACAATGCAACGCATACAAGAATCAAAAACATTGCATTGCCACATTCTAGAGCAGCTTATATACTTCACGCAACAACCCGTACAAGCATTCGTTAATCCGATAGAGCACTCAGGAATGCCCAAAGACAAACTTGCAGAATTGACCCAGCCTCAGCGCGATCGGCTCGCGTTCATTGAGCTGCGTGTGCGCTTCGTGGGGGAGATCCGTAGGCAGGACTTGGTTGGGCGGTTTGGCATCCAGTCCGCAGCGGCAACCCGGGATTTGGCGCTCTATAAGGAGTTGTCTCCGGGCAACATCGACTACGACCCCAAAGGCAAGGCTTACGTCCTGGGACCGGACTTCCGGCCCGTGTTCGACTATCCCCCGGAACGGGTGCTGTCTTGGCTGACTCAGGGCTTTGGTGACGGCGAGCCGATGCGGCTCAAGGCGTGGGTGGTCAGCGAGAGCCCCTCACGGCTTACACACCCGGATCTGGATGTGTTGGCGAGCGTGACCCGGGCTATCCATCAGGGGTGTCCGCTCCGCGTTGAGTACTACTCCATATCTAGTGGCTGTACTGAGCGGGTGATCGTCCCCTTTGCGTTAATCGACAACGGGCTGCGTTGGCACGTGCGCGCGTTCGACCGGAAGTCTCAGGAGTTCCGAGACTTCGTCGTCACCCGGATAAAGCATCCAAAGGTTCTTAGGAGCGATAAGCCCGAGCCCCATGAACTCAGCGACCAGGACATTCAATGGACCAGAATCGTCGAACTAGAGCTGGTACCACATCCTGATCGACCCAGGCCGGAGATAACCGAGATGGACTACGGCATGCTAGACGGTTCGATTCGGATGCGTGTTCGGGCTGCTGTCGCTGGCTACATGTTGTTGCACTGGGGTGTGGATGCCTCGCCCGACCACAGTATGCAAGGCCATGAGTATCGGCTCTGGCTGAGGGACCACTTGGCTCTATACGGGGTGAAAAACGCATTACTTGCCCCTGGCTACGTAGCCCCAGAAAAGCTGCCTACTAGCACCAGATATGGCCCTGATGGGGGATTGAGTGATGGTTGATCGCTACCGCCTATCGTTCACAACTGGAGGGCTGTTCTTGCAGGAGGCTCCCGTCATCGTCGAGCGCTATCTCGCGCTGCGTAACTGGTCGCAAACTCGCGATCAAGTGCGCAATGACAACTTGCTTCAGGTGAGAACTGCTGCGGCTGCTCTTAGGATCAGTAAAGAATTAATTTCGCGGTTGGAGCTGCTCGAATCGGATGAGCTTGAGGAATTAGTCAATGGTAATGCCCGTGATCGCGGCTACCTGCTCTGGGTTGCAGCGTGTCGCCGCTACGCCATCATCCATGATTTCGCTATTGAAGTGCTGCGCGAGCACTATCTCCTGATGCGTCGCCAACTCTCTTTTGGGGATTACGACGCGTTTTACAACGCAAAGGCACTTTGGCACGCCGAGCTGGACGAGATCGCTAAGTCTACGCAGTACAAGCTTCGGCAAAATCTGTTCCGGATGCTACGAGATGCCGGTTTAATTTCGGATCAACAGCACATTCAGGCCGCCATGCTCAGTCCTCGGCTTGCGCAGTTATTGGCTCGTCGTGGGCGCGATGATCTGTTGGTCTTCCCCGCTACTGACAACGAAATACAAAGGTGGCTGACATGAGCCAGAAAATCAGCCAGCAGCCGCTGTCTGCTCGTTTTGAACACTTGGTCAGTGTGATCAGCAGTCAACGCTTCCTTGAAATGCGCGGATTGAACAATGATTTGCCGTTCTACATCTGCGAGTTCAAGGCCGCCGAGGCCTTCGAGATGCAGCGTATGCAAGGCCGGCTGATAAATACCCTTGCAAGCCTTTCAGTCGAATGCTTGGGCGGGCGTGGCATCAAGGTCCTGGAAATCAACCTCTACGATTTGTGCATCGAACTACTCAAAGCTCGCGAAGGCAGTAGTCCCGATAGCAGTTTGTGGGATGAGATCCTTGCAATTGAAAGCGAAGTTGAGAAAGACAGTCTTCTTGAACTACTCCAAAACGTGCTGGGTATTGAGGATTATCTGATTCCAGCAATTGGCGAACGTCTGGGGCAGGCGGAGTTCGACGTGCTTTTCTTGTCGGGCATAGGTGAAGTATTTCCTCACATTCGCTCGCACAACGTACTCAACAATTTGCAGAGTACGGCCAAAGACAAGCCAACGGTGATGTTCTTTCCCGGTGAGTACCGCCACTCGCTTGAGCAAGGCGCATCGCTAGAGCTTTTTGGTTTGTTGCACGACGACAAGTATTACCGCGCATTCAACATCTTTGAAACACAGGTTTGAGGGGAAGACTTTGGAACTCAATCGTATATTTCTGAATCCCGTCAGTCGCCCCATCGAAGGCGTCATCAAAGCTGACGATGAGTCCAGTCTGCACAACGAGCTCAGTGAATATGTACTAACGGACGAAGTGGCCAAGCGCCTCGAGCATTTCCTCGATGCCTACAACGATTATCACGGGGCCAATGGTGTATGGGTGTCAGGTTTCTTTGGCTCCGGCAAATCCCACCTGCTCAAAATGCTCGCCCTGCTGTTGGAAAACCGTCAGGTCAACGGAGATAACGCGCTAGATATCTTTCTTCCAAAAATACAGAAAGAGGATGAGTTACTCCGCGCGGCACTCAAAAAAGCCGTCGCCATTCCATCTAAAAGTATCTTGTTCAATATCGACCAGAAGGCCGACATCATTAGCAAAACGCAAATAGATGCGCTGCTGTCGGTTTTTGTAAAAGTCTTCAACGAGATGTGCGGCTATTTTGGCAAGCAGGGCTACATTGCCCAGTTCGAGCGCGACCTCGATGGGCGTGATCAGTTACAGCACTTCAAGGACGCTTATCAACGCCACGCCAATAAGTCTTGGGAGCGGGGGCGTGAGCAGGCGCTTTTGGAGGCGGGGAATATTGCCAAAGCCTATGCCGAGATCACAGGTGAAGATCCTGCTTTGTCCAAAGGCATTCTCGACAAGTACCGCAATCAGTACAGCGTCTCGATTGAAGACTTCGGCAATCAGGTCAAAGCTTGGCTTGACAATAAACCAGCCAACTTCCGGCTCAACTTTTTTGTGGATGAGGTCGGCCAATACATTGCCGAAAACACCAAGCTCATGACCAACCTGCAGACGGTGGCTGAGAGCTTGGCCACCAAATGTCAGGGGCGCGCGTGGATCATCGTCACAGCACAGGAGGACATGAACTCTGTGTTAGGTGACTTGAGCAAGCAGCAAAGCAACGACTTCACCAAGATTCAGGCTCGCTTTGCCAACCGTCTTAAGCTTACCAGCGCCGATGTGGCTGAGGTGATCCAGAAGCGACTGCTTACCAAAAACGAAATTGGCGCAGAGCTTTTAAAGACAACCTACGCCCAACAGGTCAACAACTTCAAAACCCTGTTTGACTTTGCTGACGGCGGGCAGGCTTACCAAAACTTCCGCGATGAAGATCACTTCATTTATGCCTACCCCTTTGTACCGTATCAGTTCCCGCTGTTTCAATCGGCCATTCGTGGCATCTCTGTCCACAACGGATTTGAAGGCAAGGCCAGCTCTGTCGGTGAACGCTCCATGCTTGGCGTTTTCCGCGAAGTAGCCATTGCCATCGATAACGAACCAGTTGGGCAATTAGCCACGTTCGACCGCATGTTCGAAGGCATTCGTGGGGCACTAAAAAGTGGCATACAGAGTGCGATCAACACGGCAGAGCGAAACCTGGGTGATCCCTATGCAATCCGCGTTCTCAAGGCGCTTTTTCTGGTCAAGTACGTTAAAGAATTCAAGGCCACACTGCGCAATCTGAGTGTCCTGATGTTGGAACGCTTTGGCGAAGACGTTCCTGCCCAGCGTAAAAAGCTGGAAGCGGCGCTGAATCTGTTGGAGCAACAAACCTACATTCAGCGTAATGGCGACCTTTACGAATACCTGACCGATGAGGAAAAGGACGTAGAAGAAGAGATTAAGAATACCGATGTCGAAACGGCCGACGTAATCAAGGAACTGGAAACGCTGCTTTTTGACGGTGTGATCAAACAGCGCAAGATTCGGCACAGCAACGGCCAGGACTATGCGTACACCCGCAAAATGGATGACCGGGCACTGAGCCGGGAGTACGAGCTTGCGATTCACATCATTACTCCTCTGTCCGACAACTTTGACAACATTACTCTGCAGCGTATGCAAAGCATGGGCCGGGACGAGTTGCGTGTGGTGCTTCCTGCCGACGCACGCTTCATGCAAGACCTGACCATGCACAAGCGCACGGAGAAATATATCCGTCAGAACAGCAACACGCAGCAAGAGGCAGTCAAACGAATTCTGGACGCCAAGGGATTCCAGAACACGGAACGTCTAAGCGACCTGCAAGTGCGCGCGAAAGCGCTGCTTGGCAAGGCTGCACTGATCATCAACGCAGCAGATGTTGATGTCAGTAGCGAGGATGGTCAGACACGGGTGCTCAAAGGTTTCGATCATCTGATCCAGACCACTTACCCGAATCTACGTATGTTGCGCGATCTGCCGTTCTATGAAGCCGATGTGGGCAAGCATCTGCGTATGGTCGAAGACGGTTTGCTGGCCAACGACGCCACCAGTCTGACTGAGGCGGAGCAAGAACTGCTCGCCTTCATTCAGAGCAATGCGCGAAGCGGCGTGCGTACCACGGTCAAGAGCTTGATCGAGCGCTTCGAGCGCAAGAACTACGGTTGGTACTACGCGGCCATTTTGTGCAACCTGGCCCTACTCAGTGCGCGTGGCAAGGTCGAGATCCGTCAAGACAGCAATACCTTGGAGGCAGAGGCTCTGGAGCGTAGCCTTCGCAACACCAACGCTCACGCCACACTGGTCCTGGAGCCACAGGTAGAGTTCACGGCCTCACAGGTACGCACACTCAAAGAATTCTTTGCCGACTTCTTCGACAAGCCTGCCGCTAGTAACGAGGCTCGGGCATTGGCTCGCGAGACGATCGATGCCATCAAGGATCTGGAAATTGAGCTGGTCGAGCTAAACGCTCAACAAGCCCTGTACCCATTCTTGAATGTATTGGATGCCGTTCTGGTCACTTTGAAAGAAGTATCCGAGAAGAACGTCAACTGGTTCCTGACCGATCTTGCCCGAGCGGAAGATGCACTGCTGGACACCAAGGAAAAACTGATTGACCCGCTGCGCCGCTTCATGAAAAGCCCGCAAAAGGCTATTTTTGATCAAGCTCGCCAACTCGTTGCTGAACAAGAGGACAACTTCGCCTACGTCCCCGCAACGGAAGTTGAGATTGTTCAGACCCTGCTGGTCGACAAAAGCCCATGGCAAGGCAACCGACTGCAACAAGCCAAACCACAACTGGATGCGTTGCAGCAGAGTATCGCCAATCAACTAGCCAGCGAAAAGGCAACCGCAGCCAACCGACTGGATGAGCTTGGATTGCGTCTTCAAGCCACCGAAGAATACGCCACCCTAAATCCAGACGACCAAGCCAGACTTTCAAAGCCTTTTACCGAAGCGGGGCAAGCGCTGCAAGGTCAGAAACGGATCGCCATGATCCGCGATCAGTTACGTCACTTTGAGGATGAACGCTATCCACAGTTGTTGTTGCAACTTGAAGGCTTGGCCAAGCCAAAACCCGTTGCGCCGCCCTCGAAAATTCCCAACGACACCACTCCGCCAGTGGAAGGTGGCAAGCCACAGGCAACTGCCCCCACGTCTGTCGTTGCGGAGCCTCGCTTGGTGCCAGCGCGCACCATCAAGGTCGGGTATCCAAAGCCCTGGTTGGCCAACGAGGCTGAGTTGGACGAGTACCTCAAACAACAGCGTGAAGCCTGGCTGAAGGAAATTCAGGCAGGTAACCGCGTGCAGGTATAGAGGCCCCGATGTTAGAAAAACTCGAACTCAAGAATTTTGCCAAGTTCGCTGAACTGCCGATTCAGTTCTCGCCGCGCATCAACATCGTTATTGGTGAAAACGGGACCGGCAAGACACAGTTGCTTAAGGCCGCCTACGCGGCCAATGCGGCGTTAAGCGATGAGCTGCAAGGTGCTGATCTGGCTAAGCGGCTCTGCAGAATCTACCGACCGACTGGCGACAGCCTGGGCAAACTGGTACGGCATGGCACGCCGGTGGGGGCGCACGCTGAAATCGAGGCGCACTTTGCTGGTGGCCAACGCTTGCAAGCCAGATTCACATCCGCGTCAAAAACGGTTGCGTTGCCGGTGGTCGTCGCTCAGCCAGCGCTTGGTGCACCACTGTTTTTCCCAACGAAAGAAGTTCTATCGCTGCTGCGCGGTATCAAAAACAAAGACGCCGACCTGAAAACGATAGAGTCCATCTTCGACAGCACGTATTTGGACCTCTGCGAAAAGTTGATGGTTAAAAAGCCCATCAAAGCAGAGGAGATGATCGAAAGTGATCCACGTTTCGGCGCAGTGTACGAAAAGCTGGTGAATGCGTTAGAGGGGCGCTTCAGCCTCACTGACCTTGGTGGGTCGGTGCATATGTCCTTTGATCCCGGGCAGTATCAGGTCCAGCGAGACAAGGAGCAGCACGATCTTAATACTCGCATGCAGGCAAAGTTCGTCGCCAACAAGGGCGAAAGTGTGTCTGCCAATATGGCTGCAGAGGGAATCCGTAAACTCGGCATCCTGCAGTTGCTGCTGCAGAACCATCAGCTTGACCCTGGTCGAACAGGAGCTCTGTTTTGGGATGAGCCCGAAACCAATATGAATCCCAAGCTGATGAAGTTGTTGGTTGAAATTCTGCTGGAGCTGTCACGCAACGGTCAGCAAATTATCTTGGCAACGCACGATTATGTTCTGCTCAAGTGGTTTGATCTGCTGATGGATAAAGGCAAAGAAGATCATGTGCGCTTCCACGCGCTCTATCGTGATACCGAGGGCCGCGTTCTAGTGGATAGCGTGGATGATTACCGTGCAATCACCCCTAATGCCATTGCCGACATATTCAACGAACTCACCAAAGAACAGGTGAATAAGAAAATGGGGGGGTTGGGGAAATGAGTGCCGCGCTGAACACGAAACTCAGGGAGCGAGACATCGAGATCGACTTTACCAATGCGGTTGATACATTGGTTTTCGATCAAATGAAGTCCAGCCAACCCAACTATCACGGCATTGGCCAAATGCATCGAGTGGATTTTATCGTCGAGCTTGACGAGGCCATTCTGTTCGTTGAAGTGAAAGATCCGGGCAACCCCAACGCACAGGAAAAGGGTCTTCAAAAGTTTCGAGACGAACTGAACGATGGAAGACTCAGTTCGACTTTTGCCTCGAAATTTATAGATAGCTTTTTCTACCGCTGGGCTGAAGACAGGCTGTCAAAAGAAATTCACTACCTCAGCTTGGTCACCCTTGAGGGCGAGGTTTTGCCGAATTTTTCGGATGAAATCGCCAAAAAACTGTCCCCAACGGATAAGTACTCACCACGCTGGAAAAGACATCCAGTGAAAAACTGCCAAGTCTTCAACATTGAAACTTGGAACGAAAATTTCCCCAAGTGGCCGGTGACGCGAATTGCCGCTGCCGCAGGAGCATAAGAACAATGGAAACAACCAAACTTCGCCGCTTCGCTCAATACGCCCGCCGCACACTGATGGAGCTGGTTGAGGCGCGCCTGCAACTGGTTTTGCAACCGAGCAGTGCTGCACGGCGTGAAAATGCCGAGGCCATCAAGAAACTCGAGGAGGCAATCAAGGAGCGTGGCGAGGCACAGGTTATTGAGCGTGTTGCCTACACTTGGTTCAACCGCTTTTGTGCACTGCGCTTTATGGATGTGAACCGCTATACCCGCATCGGCGTGGTGTCCCCCGCCGAGGGGCAGTTCCAGCCAGAGATCTTGGCCGAGGCCAAGATGGGGCACATCGACGACGAGATGCTGCCGGAAAGCGCTTCATCAAAAACGCGCCAGCAAATTTTTGCGCTGCTCGAGGGCAAATCGCCCAGTCATGACCCACAAGGTGAGGCCTATCGCCTGCTGGTGGTCGCGGCCTGCAACGCCTTTCACCGCGCCATGCCATTTCTGTTTGAACGAATCGACGATTACACCGAGTTGCTGATGCCCGACGACCTGCTCTCGGGCAACTCCATCCTCGCTTACACTCGCGAAGCGATGACGCCGGATGCATGCGAAGATGTCGAGGTGATCGGCTGGCTCTACCAGTTCTATATCTCCGAGAAAAAAGATGCGGTTTTCGAGGGGCTGAAAAAAAACCAGAAAATCACGCCTGAAAACATCCCCGCTGCCACCCAGCTTTTTACCCCGCACTGGATCGTGCGCTACCTGGTGGAAAACTCCCTTGGTCGCCTGTGGATGCTCAATCGACCCAGTTCCAGGTTGGCCGAGAAGATGGGCTACTACATCAAGCCAGAGCAGCCGGAAACCGATTTTCTGAAGATCAGCAGCCCAGAAGAAATCAAGATCTGTGATCCAGCCTGTGGCTCTGGCCACATGCTGACCTATGCCTTCGATTTGCTCTATGCTATCTATGAAGAAGAAGGCATTGATGCTGCTGAAATTCCGGAGAAGATCCTCACCCATAACCTCTACGGCATCGAGATTGACGAACGCGCCGGAGAATTGGCCGCCTTTGCCTTGACCATGAAGGCACGCGCCAAACAGCGTAGGTTCTTTAACAAAGGCATCAGGCCCAACATCTGCGTATTGGAAAACGTGAAGTTTGATGCGGATGAACTAACCGAGTACATGGACTTTATCGGTCGAGACCTGTTCACCGCACCGCTACAAACGACGCTACGCCAGTTTGAAGAGGCCGACAACTTTGGTTCTCTTATCCGACCCGATGTCACCGATGTAGACGGTATGTTAAGGATTCTGGAGTCAAAGAACGTCTCCGGGCAGCTGTTTATCAGCATGACCCATCAGAAGGTGCTGCAAGCCCTGCGGCAGACCGATTACCTGAGTCCCAAATACCATGTGGTGATTGCCAATCCGCCGTATATGGGGGGCAAGGGGATGAATGGGCGTATGGGCGCTTGGATTAAAGAGCAGTATCAAGACAGCAAGTATGACTTGTTTTCTGCCTTCATCGAAAGGGGGCTCGAGTTAATAAAGGATCGATGCTTCAGCGCCATGGTCACCATGGAAAGCTGGATGTTTCTTTCGTCGTTCGAAAGATTACGCACAAAACTTTTGAGCCAGTCAACAATTTGCTCACTTGTTCACATGCCCTATTCAGGCAAGGGGGGGACAAGTATGGGAATCAACTTCGGTACAAGTGCTTTCGTAGCACTGAAAGATCTGAAACCAGATTTTAAGGGGCATTACTGTTGTGTTCGTTACTTCGAAACTGATGATGAAGGTATTCCTTTCGTGTTTCCTCCAAGGAATGAACGCCTTTCGGCTGTTTCATCCAATGAAATGCATCTAATCCCTGGAACACCAATTGCATATTGGGTTTCAGATAAGCTGAGAAATGCGTTTGCCTCAGGTATCCCATTGAAGAAAAAAGGCGACACTCGTCAAGGCATGGCAACAAGCGACAACAACAGGTTCTTACGCGAATGGTTTGAGGTTGATATCGAGAGAGTTTGCTTCAGAGCGAAGACACGTGAGGACGCAAGAGAATCAGGAAAAAAATGGTTTCCATACAATAAGGGTGGAGCATATCGCCGTTGGTACGGAAACTGTGAGCATGTTGTAAATTGGGGAAATGACGGTGAGGAAGTGCTTGGCTATGCTGCTACTCTTTATGGTAGCCCAACAAGAACGATAAAGAGTATTTCGGAGTACTTTAAGCCGTCGATTAGCTGGTCAAAAGTTACGACCGGTGGTTTCTCAATGCGCTATTTCCAAGAGGGTTTCATCTTTGATGTCGCTGGGTGCTCAATTTTTTCAGAAACCAAGCGTGACTTAAAAACACTGTTGGGATTTGCCAATTCTCCGGTAGCAAAATCAATTCTTGCAAGCATCTCCCCAACTTTAAACTTTGAGGCTGGGCAAATAGCTTTGCTTCCAGTCTTCGAAGATTATTTCGATCAAGATCACTACCTTAATCCTGAGAAACTTATTAAGACTGCGCAAGTCGATTGGGACTCTTACGAAAGATCTTGGGACTTCACGAGCTTGCCGCTGCTTAATCCCGACTACCGGAAATTAACCATAGAGTCTGCGTACCAGAATCTCCGCACCCACTGGCACGAGATGACGCTAGAGATGCAGCGGTTAGAAGAGGAAAACAACCGAATTTTCATTGGCGCATACGGCCTGCAGGATGAGCTGAAGCCAGATGTGCCATTGAACGAGATCACGCTTACCTGTAACCCGCACTACCGCTACGGGGGGGACAAGAGCGAGGACGAGCTTGAAGCTCTGATGCTGGCCGACACCATGCGCGAGCTGGTGAGCTATGCCGTGGGCTGCATGTTTGGCCGCTACAGCCTCGACAAGTCGGGATTAGTCCTAGCCAACCAGGGGGAAACCCTCGCGGACTACCTGCGGCAGGTTCCTGAGCCGAGCTTTCCGGCGGACGACGACAACGTAATTCCTATGCTGGACGGCGACTGGTTCACCGACGACATCGCCGAGCGCTTCCGCCAGTTTTTACGTGTGGCTTTTGGCGAGGCGCATTACGAAGAAAACCTGCAGTTTGTCGAAAAGGCGCTGGGCAAGAAAGGCAAGCCGCAACCGATCCGCGACTACTTCCTCAAAGAGTTCTACAGCGATCACGTCAAGCGCTATAAGAAGCGCCCGATCTACTGGCTGTTCTCCAGCCCCAAAGGTACGTTCAACGCGCTGATCTATCTGCATCGCTACCGCCCGGATACGGTGAGTGTGGTACTTAACGGCTACCTGCGCGACTTCCGTAATAAGCTGGCCGCACACCTGAGCTACTTGCAGCAGGTAGGCGTCAGCGCCACGGCCAGCCAGGTCGAGAAGACCCGAGCCAACAAGGAAATCGACACCATCAAGAAGCAGCTGCAGGAGTTGGACGACTACGAGCGCGACGTGCTCTACCCGCTGGCTACAAAGCAAGAGCTCCTGAATCTGGACGACGGGGTGAAAGTCAATTACCTCAAGCTCGGCCCAGCCCTGAAGAAAATCGTCGGGCTGGATGCAAAGGAAGAGGACTGAGCCTGATGAGCAACCCAAAAATCACCCAGGCACTCAGCAATCTGTTCGAAAAGCAGCGCGTAGTTTTTTGGTACGACACGCGCCATGAGTTTCGGGCGGACTTCGCTGCACTGGAATTGCCGGGCATTGAGAAGATCGAGCTGGCTAACAACGAGTTTGGTGTAAAGCACCGCGTATTGCGCGCGAAGCCAGCTCAAAAGTTTCTGCTCTATCGTGACGGACCGGAGCCCGAGCATCTGCATAACTGGCTGCTCGATGTCCAGTTGGCCAGTGGCCATACCTTCCGCACCGATCAAGTGGCGCTGTGGCTGGCTGAATTGGAGCTTGGGCCAGACTGCTACCCGCTGCTTGAAGCCCATGTGGCATTTTTCGAGTCCAGCAAACGGCGCGAAGCCTTGCGCGGGATGCTGGAGAGCGGAGATAGCCAAAATGCCTTGCGCCAAAAGATGCTGGCGGTGTGCGTGGGCACGGAACCTCGGCTGGATGTGATGCTGGAAGCGCTATTGGCCGACGTGGCCGAGGGCGTGGATACGCGCATAAAACTGATCGAGCGCAGCGGTTTGGGTGAGTTCCTGTGGGAACGCATGAAGCGTGCGTACGGCTATGCCTCTGAACAGCCTGGCTTACGCGACTTTGTTATTGAGCTTTTCAAAACCTGCTTCTTTGCCGATGTGGAGCCGGAATACAAGGCGCGTCTTTCTGCCGAGGCGCAAGTGTTCATTCGGCGTTGGAAAGATAGTCGAGCCCATAGCCAGCGCTTTGAAACCTTATCCGACGAGTGCGCGGCGATCTTGCAAATCGATGAGAAATTGCAAGCCATCGATTACCGCACCCTTATGGATCTGGACTATTTCGAGCTGATCGACCAGAAGATCCTCAGTGATTTGGTGCGAGACGTGGTGGCGCGCACGGTGACGGCGCAGGAGGTAGAACAGTGGGTGCGGCAACGTCGGCAGGGGCATTGGTTTGACCGTTTCAAAGACGTTTATCTGGCCATTGAACACGGCGCGCAGTTCATACAGTTGTTGGGCATGACTCAACTGGAGATGAACTCGCTGGAGGATGGAGTCAAGAAATACGCCCAGACCTGGTTCCGGTTGGATCAGCGCTATCGCAAGTTCATCCACCACGCGCGTGAATCCGGCCAGGCCTCTTTATTACAGGACTTGAACCATCTGATCGAGAACCTGTACACGAACAACTTTCTGGTAAGGCTCAACGACCGTTGGCAAACCTTTGTGGATGCAAGCGCGCGCTGGGAAGCAGCACCAGTGGTTTCTCAGGCTCAATTTTTCAACCGTTTTGTGCGGCCCTATCTGGAACGCAAAACCAAGGTTTGTGTGCTGATCTCGGACGCATTCCGTTATGAGATTGGCGAAGAGTTGCAAAGCCTGATCCGGCGTGAAGATCGTTTTGACGCAGAGCTGGAACCAGCTTTGTCTTGCTTGCCTAGTTATACCCAACTGGGCATGGCCGCACTATTGCCGAACCAGACCTTGCAGTTGGTGGATGACGACAGCGGCCAAGCGCTGGTTGACGGCCAAAGCAGCATGGGTTCGGTCAACCGGGCCAAGATTCTGGCTACGTCGGTGCCCGCATCAACCGTGGTGTTGGCCAAGGATGTGCTGGGCATGGGGCGGGATGAATCGCGCGCGTTGATCCGAGACAACGATGTGGTTTATGTCTACCACAACCTGATCGACAAGACCGGCGACACCCGTGATACCGAGGAGCGCGTATTTGGTGCGGCGGAAGAAACGCTGGACGAGTTGTTGCGCCTCGTGAAGAAATTGACCAATGCCAATGCGAGTAATTTGCTCGTTACAGCAGATCACGGATTCATCTACCAAAACCGCGCTTTGGCTGAGAGCGATTTTTTGAGCGCAGAGCCTGAAGGTAGGCAGGTACTCTACATCGACCGCCGTTTTGTGCTGGGCAAGGGACTGCGCGCCAATCCTAGTTTCAAGACCTTTAGCCCTGAGCAACTGTCGCTCTCGGGCACGCTGGAAGTGCAGATACCGAAGTCCATCAATCGTCTGCGTTTGAAGGGCTCTGGCAGTCGGTTTGTGCATGGCGGCGCCACCTTACAAGAGGTGGTGATACCTGTCATCAGCATCAATAAAAAGCGCCAAAGCGATGTGGGCCGGGTGGACGTTGAGTTCATCGGCGGTGGAGGCAAAACCATTACAACCGGACAACTAGCCGTTGTGCTTTACCAGACTGGTCCGGTCACGGAAAAGCAGCAGGCGCGGCGACTGAAGGCTGGCATTTACACCCTGGATGGCGAGCCGATTTCAGATACGCACGACCTGACCTTCGATTTTGCCTCTGACAACCCGCGCGAGCGTGAGTTGCCTGTGCGCTTCATCCTGAGCCGCAAGGCCGACGATTTCAACAACCAGCAGGTGGAGTTGCGGTTGGATGAGCAGGTTGACGGAACCTCGCATTTCTCCAAGTACAAGGCCGTGCGTTACGCCATCCGGCGCTCGTTCTCCAGTGAGTTTGATTTTTGATTGATTGCCCGAGGAACCGCCCATGAGCCAGCTAGATGACAAAATAAACCAGCACTTTGCCGGACTGGTGGTCCGCAAGGATCTGGTCAAAACGGTGAAGGGCAACGCCATCGTCCCCACCTATGTGCTGGAGTACTTGCTGGGCCAATATTGCGCAACCAACGATGAAACCACCATCCAGGCGGGGATCGACACGGTTCGCGAGATTCTGCGCAAGCACTATGTGCATCGCAACGAGGCGGGTCTGGTGCGCTCCACCATCAAGGAAAAGGGCCGACACAAGGTCATCGACCGCATCAGCGTTGCGCTGAACGACAAGTCAGATGCCTATGAGGCCGAGTTTGCTAACTTGGGGATCAAGAAAATCATCATCGACTCCGCCACGGTGAAGGCCCACCCCAAGCTGCTGGTGGGCGGCGTGTGGTGCATCGCTGACCTGGAGTACATGTTCACGGAGGACAAAAACGCGACGCCTTGGGTGCTCGCGTCCATCAAGCCAATTCAGCTGTCGCACTTCGACTTCGACGGTTACCTGGCAGCGCGCAAGCAGTTCAGCACGGAGGAGTGGATTGACCTGCTGATTCAAAGCGTAGGCTTCAACCCTCAGATGTTCGGCAAGCGTAACAAGCTTAGCCAGTTGGTCCGGCTCATCCCCTTTTGTGAGCGCAATTACAACTTGATCGAGCTAGGCCCCAAGGGCACTGGCAAGTCGCACATCTTCTCGGAGTTTTCACCGCACGGCATTTTGATATCGGGCGGTGAGGTGACAGTGCCCAAGCTGTTCGTCCACAACGGTACCGGCAAGCTGGGATTAGTGGGCTATTGGGACGTGGTTGCCTTCGATGAATTCGCTGGCAAGCAGAAGCGTGTGGACAAGGCGCTTGTGGACATCATGAAGAACTACATGGCGAACAAGTCCTTCTCGCGCGGCGTGGAAACGCTTGGTGCCGAGGCCAGCATGGTGTTCGTGGGCAATACCGACCACACGGTGCCATACATGCTCAAGCATTCGGATCTGTTCGACCCCCTGCCTGAAAAGTTTCACGACTCAGCCTTTCTGGACCGAATTCATAGCTACATCCCAGGTTGGGAAGTAGATGTCATTCGGGGCGAGATGTTCTCTGACGGCTACGGCTTTGTGGTGGACTACATAGCCGAAATTCTGCGCTCACTGCGCAGTCACGATTTTTCGGATCGTTACAAAGAAAAATTTCGACTGTCTGACGATATCTCCACACGAGATCGTGACGGCATCAACAAGACCTTTTCGGGGTTGATGAAGATTTTATTTCCTCAGGGTGAGGCAACCGATGCTGAGATCGAGGAGATCCTGCGTGTGGCCATTGAGGGCCGAAAACGGGTCAAGGATCAACTGCTGAGAATTGATACCACCTATCCACCAGTGCGCTTTGTCTACTCGACGCCGGATGGTAGAGAGGTACTCGTCACCACATTGGAAGAGGAGGAATATCCGAACTCCTACCATCGCCGCGTGGCCGCTGAGGGCGCTTCAGACGATGCGATGCCTCCAGCGAGAGAATTGTCTTCATCGGTAACGGATGTCTCTGATTCCAATGTACCCACAACCGTCACAGCCGCCTCACCTGATGCAGCGACCTTACTGAAAGAGACGCACCTCGTCTTCCAGGAAAACCAACGCGGCGTAAGTTTCGACAAATTGTTCGGGCCTTACTTGATGGGAGCCAGCCGAATCACTGTGACTGACCCCTACTTACGGATGTTTCATCAGCAACGCAACATGATGGAATTGCTAGAAACAATCAGCAAACAGGTCGGCCGAGAGAACGAGGTGGCGGTGCATGTCATCACGACTGAAGATGAGTTCAACGGTGAACGCCAAACTGAGAACTTCCAAAAAATGGCGGACTCTTGCCTTGGCATCGGCATTCAGTTCACCTGGGAATACGACACCACCGGCACCAAGCATGACCGCGACATTACGACCGACCACGGCTGGAAGATCGTGCTGAGTCGTGGACTGGATGTGTTCCAGCGTTTTGAGCTCAACGATGCCTTCAATTTCGCGAACCGAATGCAGCAGCATCGACAGTGCAAGGAGTTCAATGTGACTTACGTGAAGGTCAAGCCAGCTTGATGTCCGTACTCCTTCCTGGATGCGTGGATTACTTGAATCGTAGGCGGATGGTTAATGGGATTACTCATGGCCAAAAATACCGCATAGAAAAGGCAGAACAATGAGCACTTTCGACAGCACCAAGCGGCTATTGCCTGAGATCCTGGCTGAAATCGTCAAGGCGAAGATTCAGTTACCGGATTTTCAGCGTGGATGGGTGTGGGATGACCAGCACATTCGCAGTCTGCTGGTGAGCATTGCCAGGTCATTCCCAGTCGGGGCGGTCATGCTGCTGGAGACCGGCGGCGAGGCCAAGTTCCAGGTGCGGCCGGTGGAGGGAATTTCGTTACCGCCAAGCTCTTCCGCGTGCCTCTGCGGTCAGGCGTTGCGAAGCAGCCAAGCGACATCAGCCTCGCGCCGAGTAACGAGTCCCGGCAGCACTTTCCCGCCCCCGTAGACCCACCGGCGCAGCTCTTGCTATCTGCGAAGCGATAATGGCCCGGAGTTTGTGAGTACGGTGTTGCTGGACTGGGCGGCTCGCCATGGGATGACAAACATGTTGATCGAGCCAGGCAAGCCATGGCAGAACGGCACCAACGAAAGTTTTAATGGCAAGTTTAGGGATGA
>NZ_CBAZRM010000009.1:0-163544 GCF_964834465.1 Jezberella sp. | reverse complement strand
GCACGGCTGCCGCGGCCTCGATCACGAGCTTGACCTCTTTGCTGAGCACCGTGTCAACGGGCCAGTCGAACCTGAATGCTTACTCAGTTGCCCTGAGCGCTGACCAAAATGCCGTGACATCACTGGGCACCAACTTGCAAAACACGGTGAATTCACTGCAAGCAGTCGATCAAACCGCCCTGCAAGCTCAGTTGCAACAGTTAAACAACCAGCAATCGGTGGATTACTACCTGGTTAGCCAAATGAACACGGCTGCAGCAGCAGTGCTGACGCTCTTCCGTTAATCCTTTAGCCACAGACAAACCCTATACAAACGGTGGTCAAGCATATTGACCACCGCTTTCGCAGACGGTGTTATCACAACGGGAGGGCATCAACCTAAATTTAACCAAACTGAACCCTCAAGTTTTGAGGTTTTCAGTCGTTATAAATAACATGTATTAGTAGTCGTTTACTTTGAATTGAATGAAACTGTAACGGCCTATCATTAACGTATGGGTATCCACAGGAGTTAATCATGTTTGCATCAGCCAATGGCTTGAAAGCCTACACCACAGTCCAAAATCATGTACAGGGCGCCGATTTTGAAAAAAGATGGTTCGAGTCAGTCATCATGGTTCTCAACAGAATCCAAGCTGGGCAGTACGATCCAGTCACGACGCATGTTCGCTTAATTGAAGTGAGAGATGGTTTGCAATGGGTTCAAGAGAATCTCAACGAACGTCTGAATTCACAACACCGTACGTTGCTCAAGTCGATTTACTCGACGAACATCAGAATTATCAACGGCGTGATTGAAACATTAAACACAGATATGCTCGCCATTGTCATCGCTTCGGTTAAAACCATTCTGAAGCCATACGAGAAAAAGACAGACGCTCCTGCTTGAAGTCTCAGCAATCTGCCTTTAGTTCTGAACTTGCGGCAGCTCTAGGGCTGCCGCAAAATCATATGGGTCGCGGACAAACTCTGTTCAAACAGTTTCTGTAGCGGCTTTACCATGGGTGGCAGCAGCAGCATTAAGATGACCAAACCTGTCCCCAGCGTTATCGGAAAACCGATCCCGAAAACATTCAACTGCGGGGCTGACCGCGTTAAGACGCCGAGCGCCATATTGGTCACGAGCATAGCGGCGAGTATGGGTAACGCCAGCTGCAGCCCTGTGCTAAAAATCGTCGAACCCCATCTGGCTACCTGCATACCGTTCAATCCCCCAAGCCCCAGCTGGATAGGCAAAATCTCAAAGCTATCTGCCAGTACTGAGATCATCAATAAGTGACCGTCCATATGTAAAAAGACGAGCATGGTTAACAGGTTTAGAAACGTGCTAATCACAGTCGTCTGGCCTGCAGATTCGGGATCGAAAAAGGTTGCGAAACCAAATCCCATACTTAGCCCGCTCATCTGCCCGAACATATCGATCGCGCTGAACACCAGTCGCATCACAAATCCCATCGCCGTACCGATCAACATTTGTTGAATTAAGACCAGTACCCCGCTGGCAGAAAAAAGATCGACCTTGGTGCTTGCAAGCGTGGGGGCAATGATGAGGGTGATCAATACCCCCAGACCCACTTTGACGGGGGCAGCAATTGAGGTGTTGCTAAACAGTGGCGCAGCTGCAAAAAAGGCCAGGATACGCGTCAATGGGACGAATAAACCTGTGACCCACATTTGCAGCATATCGCTATCGAGGTCAATCACGATTTGTCCGACGGGTTCGTGTGAAGGTTATTCGGAGTAGGTTGGAAACTGGGTCAATACATGATGCATATAGTCGGTCATGACCGAAAGAATCCACGGGCCGGCAATCACCAGCACCGCCAAAACGGTGACCAGTTTTGGAATAAACGTCAGGGTTTGCTCGTTAATTTGAGTCGCCGCTTGAAAAATACTGACAATCAACCCCACGACCAAAGACGACAACAGCATTGGCGCTGCGATCATAACCATGATTTGCATTGCCTCGCGGCCAATATTCATGACGGATTCTGGATTCATCGATCAATGTCCCATTAATAGAAACTTTGCGCTAGCGAACCAAGCAGCAACTGCCACCCATCCACTAAAACAAAGAGCATTAATTTGAAGGGCAACGCGACAATCGAAGGCGACACCATCATCATCCCCATCGACATGAGCACACTCGCGACCACCATATCGATAATCAAAAAGGGAATAAAAATACTGAAACCAATCTGAAACGCGGTTTTTAACTCACTGGTCACAAAACTAGGCACAAGCACTGTCAGTGGCACATCCTCTGGTTTGAGAATTTTGTCGTTACGCGAGAGCTTGATGAATAAGGCAAGATCTGTCTGCCGAGTCTGTTTCAGCATGAATTCTTTCAGTGGTTGTACCCCTCTATCCAGGGCAACCGTCATGGTGATTTTATTTTCACTAAATGGCTGATAGGCATCCACATATATTTTGTCAAAAACGGGTTGCATCACAAAGAAGGTCAGAAACAACGCGAGGCCGAGCAAGATTTGGTTTGGTGGGACCCCTTGTGCGCCTAAGGTCTGACGAAGCAAGGACAGCACAATAATGATGCGGGTGAAGCTGGTCATCATCATCAGCGCGGCTGGTAAAAATGACAAAGCAGACAAGAACACGAGCGTCTGGACACTCAAACTGTAGGTCTGTCCTCCGTTGGCGGATGCCGCCGAATTGATCAGATTCAAACCCTCAGCCTCTTGGGCTTGCGCCATGCTTGCAAAAAAAACAAGGCCTAAGAACAAGCAAAACCCGGATCCGACCCTTTTCATGACGTTAAATCCTTTTGCTCAGCCAGCCCCGAAACCGCCGCTTGCACTGAGGACGGCGGATCGAGGTTTGCGATTGCAGTCATCCGTCCCGACGACACGCCAACAACGAGCCAGCGACCGGCGACCTCAATCACGACAATCCTTTCTCTGGATCCGACGCTCACACCCCCTAAGACCCGAGCAACCGAGCCATTCAGCAGCTTTTTGCCGTAAGTGCGCTTGAGCACCCACGCCAAAGCAAGGACGAGGCCCAGTATGAGGACAAGGCTAGCTGTGGCGCGAATCATATCCATCTTGTTTACCGATTCAGCTTACGGATACGCTCTGTCGGCGTAATGATGTCGGTCAAGCGGATGCCAAACTTATCATTCACCACGACAACTTCGCCTTGGGCCACGATATAGCCGTTGATGAGCACATCCATGGGTTCGCCTGCCATCCCTGTTAACTCGACAATCGAGCCTTGTCCAAGCTGCAAGAGGTTTTTAATGGTCATTTTCGTGCGACCCAGCTCAACCGTTAGCTGAACAGGGATGTCCAAAATAAACTCTATGTCATTCTGACCCGTGGCTTTCTCTGCGGGTGCAAACTCATTGAACACATCATTTCTGGGTGCTGCTGCGGGTTTATCTGCCTGTGCTTGCTCACGCATCGCTGCATCCCAGCCCGCATCCAGAATTTCTTCGGGATTCAATGATTCTTCGTCGGGGGTTGTCGCCATTTAAGATCTCCTGGCCGTTTCGTTACTATCCATTTTGAGAACTTTTTCCACTCGAAGCGCGTACTGCCCATTCGATGTCCCATACCGGCAAGACAAGACCGGCACGCTCTCAACCGTTACTTCGATTTCTTCACTCAAGTTCAGCGGAATCACGTCTCCCACCTTCATTTCGAGCAAGGTAGCAACATTGACCTGCTTGGTCGTGAGATTAGCCACAAGCTCAAGCTCGGCTGGCATAATCTCTCTTCGCATCAGCCTGACCCAACGATCATCTGCCCCAAGGGTTTCGCCCTGCAACGTAGACGCCAGCAGGTCTTTGATGGGCTCAATCATTGAATACGGGATACACAGATCGATTTGCCCAATCGCCGCCCCGACTTCAACCGTAAAGGCCGCCGTCACAACCACTTCATTAGGCGTCGCAATATTGGCAAACTGAGTATTGAGTTCAGACCTTAAATACTCAAGTTCAAGTTCATAGACAGGTGCCCATGATTTTTGATAGGCGTCGAAAATCAAATCAAGAACGCGTCTGATGATGCGTTGTTCGGTCTGCGTAAAATCACGCCCCTCGACACGGGTGTGAAAACGGCCATCTCCCCCAAACATGCAATCGACGACCGAAAACACCAGCGTGGGATCGCAAACAATCAAGGCCGTACCACGCAAAGGCTTGATATGAACCAAGTTCAGGTTGGTCGGCACGACCAGATTTCTGACGAACTCGCCGTACTTCATCGTTTTGACGGCGTTGACCGAGACTTCGGTCGTGCGTCGCAAAAAGTTGAATAGGGACACCCGCAACATCCGAATAAACCGCTCGTGAATGATTTCGAGGGTCGGTAAGCTTCCACGGACAATGCGCTCTTGATTGGCTAAATTAAATGTCCGTACTTCACCGGGTTCATCGACTTGATCGTATGACCCAATCTCTTCATCGTCAATGCCCTTGAGCAAGGCATCGACTTCATTTTGCGTCAAAAATCCGTCTTTCATCGGTTGAGTATCCGCTTACTGAATGATGAACGTCGTGAAGTAGACAGCAATGACATGCTGCTCTTCATCATCCTCTTCAAAGGGTTTGTTCAATTCGTTCATGATTTCTTCGACCAACTTATCTTTGCCCTTTGAATTAGACACATCCGCTGCCTTTTTACTCGAGAGAATCATCAGCATACGATTGCGTACCATGGGCATGTGTTCTTTAATATTGTCTACCCCTTTGGTATCTTTTGCCTGCAAGGTGACACTGACTTGCAAAAACTGCGGATCTTGATTCTCTTCACCCAATAGGTTGACTGTAAAGGCGTCAAGGGGGGCAAACTGTGGCTTAGTCGGTGCTTTCTTCTCTTTCGGTTTGGGCTTTGCCTCTGCCTCTGCCTCTGCGCCAGCGACAGGGGCATCCCCGTTTTTGATTAAGAAATAGTAAGTTCCCCCGGCAATGCCGCCCAGCAGGATCAGCAGCAACAGCACCAACACCAAAAGTTTTGCTTTTGATTTTTTACCAGCTTTAGGCTCGTCAGAGTCCTCTTGTTCTTCTACTTTCTTGCCTTTTGCTGCCGTCGCCATTAAATGCTCCTGTCATCACTCAGGGTCTCATTATGGACGAAATTTGCTCAGTCAAATGTCTTAAATAGGGCGGGGAATCCGATTTATATGTGGCAATTGTAAAAATCGATCATTACCGCCACAAAGCATCTAAGTTATCCAACTGCCATTTAGCTGGATCTTCAGCGGACACGATCTCGTCAGCCACGTCATCAGAAGAAAGATCAACGATCTCAGGCACCACTCTGAGCTGCGACTTAATCGAATAGAAAACTTTGACGCGTGGCGTGGTCAGTGAGTTCGACGATTGTTCAATGACGATCGCTAATTTATCTGACTTAAGTCTGACCAGGCTACCAACGGCGTATAGTCCTACCGCTCTGATAAAGGCTTCCATGAGGGTTTCATCAAGCTCCTTATCCGTCTTTTTTAACATCTGCTTGATAGCAAAGGGCGGCGGCATACCCGCCCTTCGGTCATGATCCGATGTCATCGAATCGTACATGTCGCAGATTTTGCACATTTTGGTCAGTTGACTCATCTGTTCGCCACTCAAACCATCGGGCCCCCCAGATCCATCAAGAGACTCATGGTGATGCAAACAGACATCAAGCACCGCTTGAGACACTTCCCCGCCCTTCTGAAGCATGTCATAGCCATCCCTTTGATGAGTTCCGAATAAGTTTTCAGAAGTCATGGTCGTGCCATGCTGTCGCATCATGTCGGGGGTGTTTGCGACGATCCCTAGGTCATGCAATAGGCCTGCAAGCCCTGCTTCACGGATAGCAGCGTCAGAAAACTTTAACTCAATCGCGAGTGAAACCATCAAACCTGTCACCGCAATTGCATGGGTAGTCGTGAAGTCGAAAGACTCTTTGAGTCGTGCCACACTAACCACGGCATGCCGATTGTCACTCACCGAATCAACAATCTCATCAACGATCTTCTCTGCTGCTTTGATATCAATGGGTTTACCCGATCGGGCAGTGTTCAGAAAGGCATTGACCGACTCTTTGCTGCGCGCGAGCACTGCGGCGGCTTTGTCCATGGCCGACTCGTTTTTTGCCTTCTCGTCTTCTTTGATTTCTTCCTTAGACTGCTTTCGCACGTTTTTTTGCTTGGGCGCAAAATACTCGGCAATCTCATCCACTCGGTTTCTTGCCGCCGCCGCTTCTCTCTCTTGCGCCTTTTCTTCCGCGGTGGCGACATCTCGTCCTTTGTCGGTGTCGATCCAAAAATGCTCACAACCGCTTTCAATGATTTTTTTAGCGGTTTTCACGTTTTTAATCATGAAAGACGAACGCCAGAAAGAACGTTCAATCCAACTGCCCGGCAGTTTCGCGACATACATGCCAATACGAATTTCTTGGATAGGGATTTTCTTGATCATGATGATTATGCGAAAGTATCTACTAATCCGTGGCCAGACGTGCCACGTCTCTGATCTATATCCAACCCTGTCTGAACGGGCGAACTATCTGCCAAAAAGCGCTTGGCCATCAATCGGGCGGCGGGTGCGGGCTGAGCATCTTGGCTCGCCTGTTCACCCGAAGAGACAGCCGCTTGGCCAAGGGTGACCCCAGCATTGGCCATCGCACTTTTCAGTGCAGGAAACCCCTCAGCCAGCGCCTGCCTCACCTCGGCGTTATCCGACATGAAACTCGCCGAAACGATATTTCGGTGCACTTGGATCTCAATTTTCAACGGACCTAAATGGGGAGGGTTTAATGTCAGTGTCGCTGTTTGATGCTCACCTTGGCTCATCCAGACCAGACGTTGGCCCATTTCTGCGTGCCACCCCCCTGCATCCAGCCTTGACTGCATGACATACGGTTCCACATCCTTCGTCGCCGAGGTATAAGCTTCACCCCCTTGTCCATGCGCCAGATTACCGTCTCGCGGGGTGATCGCCGTGCTGGTCAGCGTCGCAACGACGCTTGCCTCAGCCCCCTCCTCGTCTTGGTGTCCATCGCTCACGCGGGCATCGATTTTGTGAATCGCTGCACCAGCGCTTTGATTGAGTTTGCTGGGTAGACCGGTATCCGACAAGTTGCCGCGACTATTACCCAAGGCGGTTGAAATTGCTCGATTTGAGCGTGCGCCGTCTCGTGTTAGCTGAGTGCCGGCAGCCGCCTCTTCTTTCTCAGTATCGTCGCCATTGGCGACGGTTAACCCTGATGACGACGATGCTCGAGTCGCGCGCGAAGACGGGATTTTTGAACTCAGCCCTTGACCCGCAACCATCTCTTGGGCAGCTGGCGCGTCTGATTCGGTATCTAACGCAGGCCCAGAGGCGTTGTTACTGGTCGGCCGGCTAACGCCGTTTGCGCCCAGACCAGACGAATTAGAGAACCCTGTTGGCCCCCTCGCATTCGTCGCTTCAGTTTCTCGATGACGCTTATCTGCTTGACTGCGTTGCGCTTGTTGGTCTTGGCTTGCTTTAAGTGAAGCCCCGGCAATATCCTGCCCCCGCTCTCGTTGTTGAAGCAATTGAGAAAAGCTCACCGAACCTGAACTCTTATAAGTCGATGACTGAGTCACCGATCGATCCGACGAACGGGTCTCGTCCGATTGACTAATCATCGCTTGGTTCAAGTTGGTATTAATCATGGTTGTATCCGCTTCTTGATTAACTTTACCGCAGCGCGAGCGTTCACAAATTCATCTGTTGTTTTTTGATCTCTCTTTAATTCAGCTGCCCTGCGCCTTTTCATCTCTTTTTCAAGCAAGACTTCGAAGGACATTTGTTTTCTTTTGCACGCCTGCCAAGCAATTCTTTGTTCTTCTGCCATGATTCTGCAACGATCAATCACTTGCTGCTGACCCTGCATGGTTTTATCCAGGTTCGCAGCAAACAATTTAAAGTTTGATAGCTGATCCAGATGAATGCCTGCGGTCAGCTGCTCGACATGGTCGTCCATATACTGCTGCCGATACTCACTCAACGTTTGCCACTGCCCCTCAGCCTCAGCAAGCTGTCGATTGATATGCGCCAACTCAATCGACGCTTCGTCGACCGCTTTTTGCGTCAGTTCAAGCAAAGTTTCCAATGACGAAGTCGATTTAGCCATGTTGTTCAGCGTCCTGCTGTTGCGCTGCTTCCAGCATCTGAAAATAAGGTTGCCAAGCGATTGATGCTGGTCGGAACATCTGATCGCTCAGTGCGGTCCTGCTGCAGAAATGACTCAACCGCCTGCCGCTTTCTGATCGCTTCATCGAGGATAGGATCACTACCCGCTGAATAAGCACCGACATTGATTAAATCGATATTTCGGTTATATCGGGACGTCAGCTGTTTGAGTCGTCTGGCATCACGTTGATGATCTGCGGTCACAATGGCGTACATCACCCGGCTAATGGATTGTTCAATGTCAATTGCGGGGTAATGCCCGCTTTCAGCCAGTGCTCGATCCAGCACGATATGCCCATCAAGAATGGCGCGAGCCGAATCGGCGATCGGATCTTGCTGATCATCACCTTCGGTCAAGACCGTATAAAACCCGGTAATAGATCCTCCGCCAGGTTCGCCATTACCTGCACGTTCAACGAGTACAGGCAGTTTGGCAAATACCGAAGGGGGGTAACCTTTCGTCGCCGGTGGTTCACCAATCGCGAGGGCGATTTCACGTTGAGCCATGGCATAGCGAGTCAATGAGTCCATGATAAGTAAGACGTGTTTGCCTTGGTCTCTAAAATATTCGGCAATCGTGCAGGCGTAGCGCGCTCCTTGCAGTCGCATCAGCGCCGGCGCGTCTGCGGGCGCTGCAATGACTGCTGTCTTTTTGAGTGTTTCTGGCCCTAGGATCTCTTCGATAAACTCTTTCACCTCGCGGCCGCGTTCACCGATCAAACCGACCACAATAATCTCTGCGTCGGTATAGCGAGCCATCATGCCGAGCAACACACTTTTACCAACACCCGAGCCGGCAAACACGCCCATCCGCTGCCCGCGCCCCACCGTCAACAAACCATTAATCGCACGCACGCCCACATCTAGAATGGTGTCAATCGGAGTCCGGTTCAGCGGATTGATGGGGAGCGCATGTAATGAAGCAAATTCAGTTGCGTGCAGTGGTCCCTGACCATCAAGCGGTTGAGCACTCGCGTCTAGCACTCGTCCGAGCAAACATTGACCAACCGGCAAATGCCCCGGTGGCGGCTGATGCCCATTGCTGCTGGCCTTTCTTGACAGAATTTTGGAGGCTGGCCCCACCCCTTCCGTACCGCCATAAGGCATCAACAACAAATTACCACTCTCGAAACCGACGACTTCTGCCTCTAGCAATTTGCCATCATCGAGCGGGATGTAACACAGGCTGCCAATCGGCATATGCAAACCTGCCGCCTCGATGACCAGCCCGGCCACGCGAGTGATTTTTCCCGCCACCTCAAACGTATCCAGTTGATTGAGTGATTTCGATAGTTCTCCGACTATTTCTTGCCAATTTCGAATTCTGGCGGGCGCACGACCGTCTCCCAGTGATGGTGCTGCATCGATGAGAGCGTCATCCATCACGATGAGGTCTCTAGCCAATCGTTGGATCGACCCAAGGCGTCGCATATTCTGCGCCAACGGTTCGTATTGGTTGCGTCAACGGTATTGGTCGCCGTTTGTACCGCGCACCCACCCCTTTCTATCGTGTGATCTTCAACGAGTACCCAGCCCAAATCGCGCAAATCATCCATCATATGACGCGTGACGACCTCTACGTCTGCCGGATTCAGACTCAAGCGCAAAGGGCTTTGCAGTGAAGGCAAACTGCCGATCGCCTCACTGATGATTGGCAAACAGACTTCTGGGTCAGTCTCAAGTTTGACTCGAATCATGGCCTTGGCAATGTCGACAGCCAAATTCAACAGATCTTCAGAGGTTTCTACATTTTTACGATCCACAAGCTGTTGAAAATTGCCCAACAGCTGCAATAACAAACGTTGCTCGCCCGCCGTCTCATGCTTGCCTGCTTCCAGTGCATTTAAGTGCCCTTCATTCATCCCTCGTTCGTAGCCATCTTTATAGGCTTTTTCGTAGATCAGTTTTACTTTTTCGGGCGACACGACTGGCGTTTGCTCAGCGACCTTGGCTCTGTTGGTTTCAAACAGATCGGCAAACCCCCCCCCCTGCTGTGGTCTAGACCGATCGGGCGGCATAAAAGCGCTAGACATATTGCTCGTCTCCGCCCTTACCGGAGAGCATAATCGTGCCCTCGTCAGCTAATTTACGGACCAGTTGCAAGATCGTTTTCTGTTGTGCCTCGACATCAGACAGTTTGACGGGCCCTCGATTCTCGAGATCTTCCTTCAACATTTCGCTCGCACGCGCCGACATGTTGCTATAGACCTTGTTGCGCAATCCATTACTGGCCCCCTTCAAGGCCACTACCAGAGACTCAGACGAGATATCGCGTAGCAAGATCTGAATGCTGGCATCAGGCAACTCTGTAATATCGTCGAAGATGAACATTTCGTCGACAATCTCTTGCGCCATGTCCTCGTCGTACCCCTTGATGCCTTCGATCAAACTGCTTTCAACCTCTGAATTCATAAAGTTCATGATGGAAGCAGCTGCACGCACACCTCCGATGCTTTTCTTGTTGACGCTTTCACTACCAGACAGCAATCGGGTGAGAACGTCGTTAAGCTCTTTCAACGCAGTTGGCTTGACGTTATCGAGTGTAGCGATGCGCAACATGACATCTTGACGCAAGCGAGGCGTAAAACAGGCCACAATCGAAGACGCTTGGTCCGGCTCTAAATGAACCAAGATCGTTGCAATAATCTGAGGGTGCTCTTGACGGATAAGATCCGCCACCGTCTGCGCATCCATCCATTTGAGGCCTTCGATACCACTGGCCTCGCGCTTATTCAAAATCCGCTCAATGACGCCGGTGGCGATATCTTCACCGAGCGCTTTGACCAGCACTGTTCGAACAAACTCGTCAGAATCTTTCGCGAACGCCGACGCGTCGCCGGTTGCTTCGGTGAACTTCTGCAGCGCCTCTTCAACCTGTGCGTGGTCAACCCCTGTCAGACCCGCCATTGCCACACCGAGCCTTTGCACTTCGCGCGGACCCAAATACTTCATCACCTCGGCGGCACCATCCTCACCGAGTGCTAAGAGCAAGACAGCTGCTCGCGTTACGCCGTCGTCGTCAGCCATTGTTCGTGCCCGCTATCCAAGATGACACGACATTGGCAACCAGTTTAGGGTTTTCAGTTGCCAAGGCTTTTGCCTGTGCCAGATTGTCAGCATAGTTGCGCGTCACCGGCACGACCTCTTTAGGCGCCACCGGTTCAAGCAAAGGGGCCGTCTCGCCCTCAAGCAACGCAGGTTGCGCTTGGTAGACCTCTTCTTGAGGGCTCAACGATTCGATCAGCTTGGTGACCATCGGTTTGAGGGCTCGCTGATACAAAATGAACAGCACAATCACACCAAGCGCCAGTTTGCCAAAGTCTTTGGCGGGCTCGATGATCTCGGGGTTACGCCAGATCGGGATGGCAGGAAGCTCTTCGATTTTTTCGGGCACAAACGCCGAATTAACGACACTGATCGTATCGCCCCTCGTCTCGTTGTACCCCATGGCCTGTTTCGCCAATTCAGTGATTTGGTTCTTCTCATCGTCGGTCAACGCCCGAGAGACAACCTTGCCGTCTTTGAGCTCTTGCTTTTGATTAACCACAACCGCCACCGATAGACGTTTGATCACCCCGGTTGTCTTCTGTGTGTAACGGACGGTTTTATCAACCTCGTAATTGACGGTCGTGTTCTTGCTGGTTGGCCCAGCTGCCGGTGCAGCATCGGTTGCGCCAACCGCGTTCGGATCGTTGACAATCGGCGCAGTCGCATTGGCGCCGGGCTGGTTGGTCAAAGCGCCTGGCACACCGCCCGCAGCCGCGCCGCCACCTGCCGCAGAGGACTCATTCGTTTGCTGGCTACGGATGACAGCGGCATCTGCGTTTTTGTTAGGTTTGTATTCTTCTTTTGCTTCTTCGAGTGACGAAAAATCGATTTCTGCGTTCGCCCGGGCAAGTACGTTTTTCAGCCCAACGATTGGCGTAATAATGGACTCGACCCGCGCGGCAATCCCTTTTTGCAAGTCTTCGACATATTTCAGCTGACTGGGATCGACCTGATTGGCTCTGTCTTTGCTCGTGTCAGACAATAAATCACCGTTTTGATCGATGATGGACACATTGGTCACCAACAAACCCGGGACACTGCTGGCGACCAGATGCAATACGGCACTCACCTGTTGTCGTTCGAGCGAGCGACCCGCTTGTAGTTTCACCAGCACGGATGCGGTCGGCTTTTGTTGATCTCTCAGAAACACCGTTGACTTTGGGATAGCCAAGTGAACTCTGGCATTTTCTACGACAGAAATGGCCTGAATACTGCGCTCAAGCTCGCCCTCGACGGCGCGTTGATAATTCACCTGTTCAATGAACTGTGACACCCCAAAACCCTGCTTTTCTAGCAGTTCGAACCCGATATTGCCCCCCTTGGGTAGGCCCATCGCGGCCAACTTCAAACGCGCCTGATGAACTTGGTCGGCCGGCACCATAATGGCGGATCCGCCATCTGAGACCTTGTAGGGGATATTCATTTGTTCGAGCACCGCCACAATAGCGCCACCATCTTTGTCACTGTAGTTCGAGAACAGGACTTTGTACTTCGGCTCTTGACTCCATAGCCAAAAGGCGATCATGACCGCAATCACTGCGGCGATCCCCAGGGCAAGTAGAAGCTTTCGATTTAGACCGTTCATAGCAGATATTATGGACGTTGCGAGGCATTTCAATTGCTTGAATAAGCCAGTATTTTTTGACTTAATTGACCTGCAATCCTAACACCCCCCCTGCTACATTTACATACATTGAAGCAATCCGCAAAGGAGATGACATGAACGTAGGAGGAATCGGCACGGATCAAATCCAGTCAATGCTGGCTCAATTGCGTAGTGTTGCCTCTCAAGCCAGCGCACCATCAAGCGCCAGTTCTCTGCCGCAGATGGCCAAGCCGGTATCGGGGGCACCGCAGCCGTCAAGCGTCGTTGATTTTTCTAAAATACTACAAGGATCTCTTAACCAGATCAAAAGCTACCAGGATGAAGCTCAAAGTCTCGGGCAACGCTTTACCCTCGGGGATAGCTCGGTGGCGTTATCTGACGTCATGATGTCCAATCAAAAGGCGAGTTTGTCGCTGCAATCTGCCGTGCAAGTCCGTAATAAACTGGTTTCCGCCTACCAATCCATCATGAATATGCAGATTTAATCACCGACGCTGGGGCTTGTCTTCGGCTTTCTCTAGCTGGTAGACCCAAACCAGCAATTCGGCTATGGCTTGATAAAGCAGTTCTGGAATATGCTCATCCAGATCCACATTCATCAATAAATTCACCAGTTCTTTTGACTCGTGCACAAACAAATTGTGTTCTTTGGCCCGTTTAATGATCTGCTCAGCCACCACCCCTCGACCCTTGGCCACCACGCGTGGGGCGAATTCGCCCTGCTCATAAGCGAGGGCAACCGCCTGCTTGGTGACTTTAGGCTTTGTCATGAGGCGAAACGAGACACGACGTGACATTCTGCCCAGAGGCGGTGAGCGCATCGACGAGTCTTGGCAGGGCGGGTCTTAACAGGGACGCGGCGACATCGTCGGCTGCTTTGAGCGATAGGCTCAGAGATCCATTGGATCTCAGCTTAAAGGTGGCAGCAATCTTTTTGAGTTTGGGCAAATCCAGCGTCATGGTGCTGGTGACCGTTTTCGAATGATCGATCTCTGTCTGCGCTGCATGGTCCCCGGCATTGGGGTCAGCGGGCGACTCCTCTTCAATTTGTGTCGTCCAATGCATGACTTGGCCCGCCCAGACTGTCCCCGCCCAACGAACTGCATTGCTTTCGAAAATTTCCAACTGCTTTGAAACTAACCCAGCAGGATCAAAACCATGCGCATTTTGTGGCTGGGCCATCAGATGCTCAGCTCCTCCGCCACCCAGGACCAAATTGGCTAGCTGAGACTCGTAGAACAAGCCGCTACCAGACAATGATTGCTTGAGCTCAGCGGCGACACTGGCCGCATCAGTCACTTGACTCAGCAGCGGCGGTCCGGTAGTCACCGTCTCGCCAATGTCAGGGACACCGCTCGTCTGTGCCAAGAATTGCCCAATCAGGGTGGCTGCGTTGCTGATCGCGACATACGCAGAGCTGTTGCCGGCATTCGCCCCAATCACCTCAAACGTCGGGATGGGGTCACCACTCAAGAACTTCAAGGTGACTACTTGGCCCGCGCTGACATCTCCTGCCAGCTTGACGTTCACTAATCCATCCTGAAGTCTGAGCAGGACAACTTGCCCTTGCGCATAGCTCACGACTTCTGCCTGATACTCCTGACCGGGCACAAAGGGGGTTGCAACAGTGGCTGCAGAGCCCTGCCCCGACGCACCAGACTTGACTGCGTCGATCCCTGGTATGCCTTTAATTTCCATAAGTCAGTGAGATTAATCCCTTTTGGGCATTGTCGGTCTGAGCCTGGCCTTTGGCGCCATCATACTGGCAAGCTCCACCATCCAGGGCTCGGACAGATCCCTGACTCGACGGTCGTCGGCCAGAATTTTCATCAAATAAGCGACTTTTGTCTGCACCTCGGTTGAGGTCAGATCGGTTTGTCGCTTGGCAAGTTGAATTTGCTTGACATAGGTCGCACAAATGGACTCCAACTCAGTCAAGGTATCCCAATCCTGCCGCTGGGCGGCCTCTACCATTTGATGACTGACTTGAAGCATGTCATCATAGACCGATAAAATGTTGCGTTTAGGCATGAGGGCGCGATTCAGAGAGAACAGTAACGCCATTATGCTTGGCAACTAGGTCAGGTTTATCCTGCGAACAAAGACGGGTTTTACCCTCTGTTCTATAAACACAGATAACACTCCCTCAGGCGATACTAATCACGTGCTCAAAGAAGAACAAAGGAAGATAGTGAGCAAAATCAAACGTATCGTGGGTCAGCTTCGTTCTTGGTTATCCGACGCTGACGTTGAGAAGACCGAGCAACGGCAAATTGCCGGGGATCAGACTCGCCATGAGCACGATGATTTGACCTATTCCTTTCCTCATGCCAAGGGCATTGATCCGACGCCATTGGCTCGGACAGAAGTTCAAATAGGACGGGTTCCAACCACCACAGAACCCGTGGTTAACAACACCTCTGCCCCCTCATCGGCCCAGAGTGCGGCAGTGCAACCCTCGAGCGAAGGCCTGCGTCCGGCAATTCACTTCAAGTCCAGCCCCAGACAGGTTGAGATCTCGACTGACGCACGAGCTCCTCGGCCCCGCCAGCCAAGCATCTTGAATCGATCGATTGAGGGGTTTGATTTTGCCAGCGCTATCGTCATGCTGGGCGACGAGGCATTGATTTTGCAGATGATAGAAATATTCTTGAAGGATTCAGTCAACACAATTCGTGACTTAACCAAAAAAATCGATTCTCAGCAGCACAGAGAGGCTCAGTACCTCATCCACTCTTTGATCGGTACGGCCGGCATTCTTGGGGCAACGGCCTTGCGAAACACCGCCGAGCAACTCGACCGCGCATTGCGGCAAAGATACATGATCGAGTCTGCATTCGATGCGTTCACCACAGAATTTCAACGAAGTACGACCACGCTCATGAATATATTGCAATCAGACTCACCAGCCGATCACGACCCATCCAAAGAGCATGGAAGTGAGCACTCGCTGAAACTGCAAACCAATAGAAACATCCTGCTTGCCGACGATAATCAGTTTGTTCAGCAAGCCATGCAAGCGCTGCTCAACAGACACGGCTGGCTCGTGACGATCGCGGACAATGGTCAAGAAGCCGTCGCTGCAGCGAGCCGGGCTCAGTTTGATATCGTCTTAATGGATGTGCAAATGCCCGTGCTTGATGGGTTAGAGGCAACCCGTGAAATTCGCCAGATGGCTTCAAACCAAACCCTGCCGATTATCGGTTTAAGTGCCACGGCCACTGAGAGCGAGCGTGCGGCTTGTCTCGAAAGTGGCATGACCGACTTAATCGCCAAAACCACTAAACCCGACCAGTTGATTGCGCTCATCAATGCTCACGTTCGGGCACAGACTAGCTGACAATGTTTGTTAAAACGGATCATCCTCTAGGATTCACTCTCCGCGTTTTGGTGTTTGTCGCGTTGGGCATGCTCGATCGATGGTTGCCGCCGGTCATGTTAGGCGCCAGCGTGCCATTGATGTTAGCCAGCAGCTTCGGCGTCGCTCTTGTCTTTAGCAACACCCCTCACGCGATGCGAACTGTGTGGGTGGGCTCTATCCTGTTGGCGTTGGGTCTCCAGTACCGAGGGGATAACAACGTTCTGGTACTCATTGTCGCGACGTTAACCTTCGCCATGGCGATGGCTCTTCAATGCCTGATCGCTGCGAATTATCCAAGAAAATATTTCAAGTCTGCTTACCACGCACTGAACCGGCTACAACCCATTGTGGTCTTACTTGGGGTCGCGTTACCAGTTTCTTGCTTGTTGCCAAGTGCGGTTTATGAACTGTTTTTGGCGTCAGACCGCCTGAGTTACCAGCGGCTCGATACGATTGAAAACATTCACTGGCACGCGTTCTTACATACCTGGTTGGGGATTTGCTTTAGCGTCACACTCTTCGCGCCGCTGATGATATCCATCATGCTGCGTCAAAGGCCACTCTGGGAGGGTCGTTGGCGTTGGTTGACTGGCGCTTTAGCGATCGTCTTGCTGTTATCTTCGCTCACCTCAGCGCCAGCGCACCCGCTCATGGTTGGGGTCCTTGGGTTGCTGCTCTTGCTGGGGCTTCAAACGGCTATTTTGCATTATTCAGGCAAGAGAGCGAAGGCGAGTTTGAGCATTTTGAATGTCTTTCATCGCATGGATCCTGACGAGGCGATCGTCGCAGATGTCAGAAGCACGCTCGATCGGCTCCAAACCATTGCCCAGGCATTGATTTGGGAGTTTCGCATTTCGACGGATACGGTGGTACTCGAGGGCAACTGGAAAAACTCAGTCGATCTGTCCTCTTCCATGACGAAAGACGATTACTTGAGCCAAGTACATCCTGATGACATGCATGCGGTGAGCAGCATGCTCGATGCACTGATCGCGCGGGATATTACCGAACGAAGCTTGACCTACCGACTACTCATCAATGATCAATACGAATGGGTGATGCATCGGGTTCAATATATTGAATCGCGCAAAGCGGGCAAGCTTGGCAGATTGCTCGGCGTCGTGATTAACGTCAATGAACAAGCCACGATCAATGAACAATTGAATCTATTCAGACGAGTCATGGATAGTTCAAATGACATGATCATGATCTGTATCGAAGATAAAGATGACAATCACCAATTGAAAGCCATTTACGTAAATTACGCCTTCGTGACCCGATCAGGCTATTTACGCAGTGACGTACTGGGCAAATCCCCCCAACTGCTGTTCGGCAAGCAAACCTCCAGAAGAGCGATTAACAGTATCAAGCGTGCCATTTTCGCCAAATCCGCCTTCAGAACTGAGTTGGCCACCTATACAAAAAGCGGTGGCGCCAACTGGGACGAGATCACGATACAACCGGTGCTCTTAAGCAACTCGTCTCCGATCAACTGGATTTTCGTCCTTCGAGATGCATCCAAGCGAAAGGACTTAGAGGATGGGTTGAAAAAGGCTGTACAAGCCGCCAACGAAAATACTCGCGCCAAATCCAATTTCATCTCCACCATGTCGCACGAGATTCGAACACCCATGCACGGTATTATTGGCCTGATCGAATTGGCCATGCTTGAAGAGCTACCTGCGTCTGCGAGAAGTCTGTTAGGCACCGCCCAGACTGCTTCTCAGACTCTCCTGACCATCCTGAATGACATTCTATTATTTTCAAAGATCGAAGAAGATAAGGTCACTGAAGACGTCAGCCGTATCAGCCTCGATAAGTTATTGGTGGAAATCAGAAACTTGTTTTTCGCGTCAGCTTCTCTGAAGGGGATTGGACTCGATTTACAACTGTCAAAAGACTGCCCGCAGTGGGTCGTCGGCGACGCGACGAAAATTCGGCAAGTGTTGTCCAATTTAGTGGGCAACGCCATTAAATTTACTTCTCGCGGTGCCGTCCACATTATCTTAGATCTCGTTTCGTCTAACGAAAAGCAGGTCACGGTTCGATTTTCTGTGCTTGACACTGGCATTGGTCTAGACCCAGCAGCGCTCGAATACGTACTACAGCCTTTTCACCAGGCAAGCACTGATACTTGGAACAAATACGGAGGCTCAGGGCTAGGGCTCACCATCTGTCAGCGGCTCTTGAACTTAATGCACAGCGAATTGAAGTTAATCAAAGCCACACACGGCGGCGCTCATTTTTATTTCGACCTGACGCTCGGGATCAGTGCAGAACGCGATCAGACCAGCAGTAAAGACAACGAGGTACCCGAACCAGACAGACGTATCGCTGGCTTACTGCTTGATCCTGCACAATTGCCCTTGCGCGCACTCAGCATCCTGCTCGCCGAAGATAATCCGATCAATCAAGAGATCGCAGCCAAGTTTCTGACGCGGGCTGGTGCCAAGGTGGAGGTCGCGGAAAATGGGGTGGAAGTGCTTCGGATGATTGCGCAGAAAAATTACGACATCATCCTCATGGACCTTCAAATGCCTCAAATGGATGGGTTAACGGCCACTCAAGAATTATTCAAACACCCCAGCTGGAATCATTGCCCCATCATTGGCGTCAGCGCGGGTTTATCAAATCAAGACAAGGACAAGTGCCTGGCAGCCGGCATGCAAGACTTTCTGCTCAAACCAGTAAATTGGCAACAACTCATCGCACTGTTGCGCGACGTTGTAAAACCTATTGCCCCCTCACATGATGCAGCAAGCGCAAACATGAGCAAAGAAACCCCCGTGCCGCGCCCCCCCGCTAAAGACGAAGCCTTTCTATCTATCGAAGAGACTGTCCAAGGTCTCAACGATACCCAGTTGGCGTTGCGCTTATTAGGGATGTTCTCAGCGGACAGTCTCAAAACCAAAAGTGAGTTGAACAATTTTCTATCTCAACATAATTTGGCAGATGCCAAGAAAAAACTGCACTACTTAAAAGGATCGGCCAGCATTCTGGGCATGCACCAGTTACTGGAAACGATCAATGCGTTCAACGCCAAGTTGACTGAAGGCGAACTCGACCGAGCGGCTCACCTCGCGTTTATTGAACAACTGGATGCGTCCATTGCGATGGTGAACTCGATCCGTGCAGATCTCGAAACGAAAGACAAACTTGGTTAAGACGTCGGCGTCAACCAAGTAGATTGTTTTTGATGGCGTAATTTGTCAACGCAGCCGTTGTTCGCATATTCATTTTTTTCAATGCTCGACTACGATACATACTGACTGTTTTGGCTGATAACGTCATCTTGTCAGCGATTTCAGAGATGGTCAGCCCTGAAGCAGCCATCACCATGTACTGATACTCTCGGTCAGACAGTTGTTCATGGCCCTCTGCAGTCGACGTTTTACCAATATCCTCAGCCAAAAGCTCAGCCACCTTGGGGCTGATATATTTGCTTCTGCTAGCAACTTTCTGAATCGCAATCAGCAACTCTGCACTGGTTGTGCTTTTATTCAGATAACCGTTCGCGCCTGCTTTAAGCGCCCTCATCGCATATTGCTCTTCTGGGTACATGCTCAGAATCAGTATCGGAACGTCCTTGTGACGTAAACGGATGGCCTTCACAAGATCAATACCGTCCCGATCAGGTAAGGATAAATCCAACAACAGACAGTCTATTTCGGTAGAGCCAACAATCTTGACTACCTCGGCCGCGGTAGACGCTTGTGCAACTACTTTCATATCGGGTCGCGAGGACAGCACAGTCATCATGCCTTCCCTGACTAAGACATGATCATCCGCCAGAACAATTTTGATGAGTCGCATACTAGTTCTTCGAACTCAAAAGGCCAGTGATTTTTACAAGCTTCTGCTCTGTTGCCACAAGAATGTTGGTCAGTTTGTCGACCTGTGAAGCCAGCTTTACCTGATCTGTTTCGTTGATCAAACTCTGCAGCCCGAGGCGCACGGCAAACAGATTGCCGCCAACCTCGCCGTGCAGGTCTTTCGCAATCGTTTGATGTACTTCGCGCCACTGATCTATTGTCATGCCAAATCCGTCATGCTTGAAGTCCGCACATACCGCATATCTGCCGTATGAAATAAAGTTTAACTTATAACTGCCGAGTATTCCTTCAGTGCCGCAATCACTTCTTGAATCACGTCACTCCAATCCAAAGGCTGCCGTTGATTAAAAAGTCGAACCGTTGGATACCAGGGATTATCCTCTCTTTGGTCGAGCCAGCGCCAACAAGCATCAAAACGGCTCATGATCCAAGTAGGTTTGCCCATCGCTGCAGCCATGTGAGGGGTCGACGTATCCACGGCAATCACGAGATCAAGATTTTCTATCAACGCAGCCGTGTCAGAGAAATCCTTCAGTCGCGAAGTGTAATCAATAATCTCTGGGCCGTCCCATCCCGCTTCCTTTGCTTCTGCCAGTTCACCCTCCGCGGGTTGGCCTTTTTGCAGACTATAGAATTCGACATCTGCGGCGC
Organism: Jezberella sp.; assembly: GCF_964834465.1. Lineage (NCBI taxonomy): Bacteria > Pseudomonadati > Pseudomonadota > Betaproteobacteria > Burkholderiales > Alcaligenaceae > Jezberella > Jezberella sp. Next base: position 142,878 of record NZ_CBAZRM010000009.1, on the reverse strand, counting down.
GCAAACCAGCCAGTTGCTGCAAGGACATGTTTCGGCGTTTTTTTGTCGCGTTAGACTCTTGCTGGTCGTTACTGATACCCCCCGACCAGACGAGCCCCACTCTCAACTTGGTTCGAGGCCCCAGCAAATCACGCCAAGCGCCGACTTTCGCGGGGTCTGCAGACAGATACGGGACATCAGCGGGTATGGTCTCTAGCGTTGTTTTGAAGGCCAGGGGCAAACTGATGAGGGCACAGTAGTAATCATGAGGTGGCATCGTATCGCCTGGATAAAAGGTAGGTACCACCTGACTCACCCCCTCCAAGCGCTTCATCGTCTCAACGAGCTGAACCTGTGACTCGAAGATCACCTTCGCGCCTAATTTAGCCACCAAGGGAATGTAACGGCAGAATTGCAGCGTATCGCCTAACCCTTGTTCACCAATAATGAGAATCGTCTTACCCGCCAGTGGTTCAACACCTGTCCACCGAGGTTTATCGTACTCACGGTTAGCAACGATAGAAACCGTCGCGGTAAAGCGTGCCTCGTAATCCTGCCAGCCTTTCTCATAATCACCCAGCGTCAGCAACAGCATGGATCGATTCCACCGCGCTTCGTCAAAGTTATCTTTGAGTTCGATGGCGCGGTTCAAATCGTGCAACCCCTCCGTCAGACGACGCATCTCATGCAAAATCACGCCCCGATTGTTATAGGCTTCGTGCAGGGTGCTGTTTAAGGAAAGCGCCATATTGTAGTGTTCAAGTGCCTCATGAACTCGACCGAGCCGTTTGAGATTGACCCCCATATTGAAATGGGCTTCGGCATAGTCAGGCTTGATCGAAATAGCTTTTTGAAATTGCTCGACCGCGGATTCGTGCTCTTTCATTCTTTCGAACACGGTTCCTAAATTGCAGTAGGCATCGGGGAAGCTGCTGTCGAATACCGTCGCCATCATCAGATCAGGCAGTGCACGGCCGTAATCCTCGCGATCGATATAAATCACCGCCCGATTATTCAACGCACCGGTGTAATTGGGCTTTAACTCGATGGCCTTTGAATAACTCTCCAGTGCGCCCTCAATATCGCCTGCGGCTTGCAGCATGATGCCTCGGTTGTAATACCCTTCGGGCATATTTCCGTCTAAAGCGACGCCATGGTTAATACTTTCGAGCGCCTCGTCCATCCTATCAAGCTCTTGCAGCGCCGCCGCTCGATCAAAATAAATCGCCGAATAATTCGGATTCAGGGCGAGAGCCTTTTCGTAGGCCTGTAAACAGTTCTCTAATTGACCCTGCTCACGATAAATCAAGCCAAGATTAACGTAGGCCTCGAATGACGAGGGGTTAATCGCGATCGCGTGCAGATAGTTGTTGATCGCTTGGTCCGGCTGATTAAGGGACTTTAAAACGAGCCCGCGATTCACATAAGCTGACGCGTAGTGTGGGTTGATACTGATCGCCTGGTCGAAGGCCGCCAGACTCTCTTCATACCGATGCATTTTTTGCAAGAGGTAACCCAGGCTATGCCAGGCCATAGCAAAGGCTGGGTTCAACTGAATCGCTAATTGGTAATCGACTAGGGCATTCTCGAACTGCTGCTGCTTCTCGTACAGCATGCCACGGTTGAAAACCGCCACTACATAGTCAGGTTTGGCCTTCAGTGCCTGTTGATAGGATTCAAAGGCTAGATCGACTTGTTGCAAGTGCTCATAAACCGCCCCCTGATTCGTGAACGCCTCAAAGTTTTTCGGGTTGATCGCAATCGACTTTTTGTAACTTTTGAGGGCATCCTCGTAAAGGCCTAGCTCTTTTTGCACAACGCCAAAATTGTTGAGTAGTTCAGCATCTTTACTATTAATCGCAACGGCAGCGCTTAACCTCGAAAAGGCTTTTTCATATTCTTGCGCCTGAGCGGCGATCACGCCCGACAACTTCAGGGCGTGAAAATTGCGAGGTTGCATCTTGAGCACTGCCTCGTAACACACCAGTGCTTTCGCGAGCTCTCCCAGTTGATGATGTGCCAACCCTTTTTTAAGTTGCGTCATCACCACTTGGTCATTGTTTGCCGATGCCATTTGTACTCGCCTTAATCTTGATTGGATTGGCCAAATGCCCCTTAAAGGACGAGCTATCTTAGACTTTATCCACCACGACTGAAGCAAGGAAATAAGGGCTACAAGCGTGGCTTATCCAGCTTTGACAAACAACGAGCGCTTTTCAATCGTGACGCCAGCCCTCGTGCTCGTGATACCAACCCCATGAGCGCTGAGGATGATAAGCCCAAACCCACCCTGGGCCGGGCGCCACCGGTGGCGGCTGGACATACACGACATGCGGTGGCGGTTGCACGGGTCTCGCAGGTACGACAATACAGGCAGAAACTGACAACGTCAGCGCAACCAAGGCAACCCCTGCTATTCGCTTCATACTCATGATAGAGACCTCACAAATACTTGATTAACTTTCATCAACATCAGGTAAAGCATCGTCGGGACCAACATTGGCTGGAGTGACCCAGGTTACATCTTTCATCGAACGCTGCACCAGCTTATCTACCCCAAGCAATTTGGCAAAAATAGCCATGCGTACGGGGATACCATTATCGGTTTGCCGGAAAATTGCCAACCGTGGGTCGGTGTTCAAATCGGTGCTCAGATCATGAGATTCTGGCCGGCTATCCCTTGGCAAAGGATGCATGATGATCACATCCTTTTTACACGCCGCATTGACGAGCTTTTGGTTAATTTCAAAATCAGTGCCATAACCGTCAATGGCTTCTTCTGTAAATCGCTCTTTCTGAATCCGTGTCGCGTACAGAATATCAGCGTTGGCGAGCGATCGGGCAGGAGAATTGCTCAGTTCCACCACGTGTCCGTTGCGGCTGACCACATCGACAATCTCGACTGGCATCTCAAGCGCTGTGGGTGAAATGAGCGTGAACTTCAACCCACGGTAAAGCGACAGCAATTTGATCAAAGAATGCACCGTTCGACCATATTTCAGATCACCCACCATGGCAATGTGAGCCCCATCAATGAGCTTGCCCAAGCCAGAAAACTCTCGTTGAATCGTGTACAAGTCAAGCAACGCCTGACTGGGATGTTCGCCCGGGCCATCGCCCCCATTCACAACAGGAATATTAGTCGCACGCGCAAACTCAGCCACCGAACCCTTTTCTGGATGCCTCACGACAATCGCGTCGACATAACCACTGACGACGCGACTGGTGTCGTAAATCGATTCACCTTTGGCCATCGATGAGAAAGTGAAACCTGTGGTGTCGCAGACCGACCCACCCAAACGACAAAATGCAGCGCCGAAACTGATTCTGGTTCGGGTACTTGCCTCAAAAAACAGGTTAGCGAGGACGGCGCCTTCGAGCACACGAGTCACTTTCTGTCGTTTGGCGATTGGTTGCATGACGTCAGCCAAGGCAAATAACTCTTCGACAGAGTCTCGAGTGAACTGATCGACGGACAAAAGATGGTTGATGCGACTACCGTGTCCACCAATATGCGCCGCCTCAGAGTATGCGCTTTGTGTATATTCATCAGCATCAGGATGGTTGGACAAAATTTCAGTGATAAACCGGCGCGCAACCTCTGGCGTCGCGCGATATTCACTCGACTCATCCGGCAACAGCCAGCTATCCAGAGTACGTCGACGACAACCAATACGGTCGGCGAAAGCGTCGCGCGTCATGTTCAAACGACGCATGGCGTCCCGAAGTAACACTTGCTGAGGCATTGACATGGAACCCCCTACAACGCCAAGTTAAACACACTCAAATTATATACACAATGCGTTATTTTTGTTGATGAAACTTTTCAATCGACGCTTCAATTTCTGCTCGCTCAGTAAGACCCGAGTATCTGCCCCGCCCCGGCAAACAGGCTAAAAACGGTTGGAAACGCTCGAGACTTTTTTCGTATAGACGTCTCAGTTCGATGAAAGGTTCCTCATGATCATCGACACGCAAATCTAGCTGTGGATAGTCTTCATCAAAATGCAGCTTAAGTGCGGCCGACTGCTTGCCTCGTTTGTCTCCGCCCGCCGCTTGCCCTGCATCCAAGGCTGCCAACAGTCGCTCAGCCAGCGGGCGACCACGCAAATCAAGAAACGCCGCTGCCGTCTGCTCAATCACTGCAGGGCCTGCGAGCATATTGCCCGCAACGCTAAAGTCGTCACCAATGAAATGCCCGCACCAATCCACACACGCTGATCCGGTGTAAGCGGCTGCAGTGCCATGCGCCGGAAGGATGTGCACCTGTCGTTGCTCCCTTCCCTCATCCCCTGCTATCAACGCCTTGATGGCGACATCTGCGGCCACATGATCCGCGATCAAGTCAAGGCCAGCTGGGCCATATAAGGGATTCATCAACGCTTGCGTTGACAACGCAGCCACCTGCCGACGGGTATGAACACACAGCGATCCCACCGCAAAGAAGCGGCTTGCAATTGCAACACCAAAGTGCCCTTGCTCGTCTCTTGCCAAAATAGACCACGTCATAAAACCCCTCTTGCGTCTCTGACAACCATGACTTACCGATACCAATCCCTGACAGCGGCAACGAAACGCTCGACGCCTTGAGCAACACTTGCCGGCTCAAGCGCGCCATATGACAAGCGCTGATAATTAGCCTGTTCAGTGTCCAATAGGCCAAAAGCAAAACCGGGGATGGAGACAACCTTGTGTCGCTGAGCCATTGTGCGATTAAACGCGAGGACGTCAGATTGGCGCGGCAAACCGGGCAATTTCAACAACACATAAAACGCCCCTTGCGTTCGTGGAAACTGTGCCAGCTCCCCCAAGGTATCCAAAGCGTCGAAAACATCCTGACGAACCTTGGCTAAGGCTTGAACTTTTGGTTCAACCCACTCGCGCCCAAGTTTCAACGCCTCAATCGCTAAAAGCTGCGAAGGAACTGGCGCACAAATCAGGTTGGTATCCTGCACCTTGTTCAGTGCGTCAAAAAGATCTGCGGGAAACACAACATAGCCAACTCGCCAACTCGCCATTCCAAAATTTTTGGAGAGCGAATAAAAGGAAAGCGTGTGTTGAGCAGCGCCCGGCAATGACGCAGGTGAAAAATGCTTAACACCGTCGTACGTAAAATACTCGTACGCCTCGTCACTGAAGTGATAAAGATCATGCGAAGCACACAGTCTATTAACGGCGGTCAGCGACGCCTCTGAATAGACGGCGCCCGTGGGATTATTGGGCGATACGGTCACAATGGCCCTGGTACGTGGGGTAATGGCAGCGGCTAGCGCCTCGACATTCAAACTCCAGTCTTCGTTGACCTCGACGGGCACTGGGATGCAGCCAATCATCCGGATCGCCATTTCTTGATTGAAATAAAACGGCTTAGGCAAAATAAACTCATCCCCCGGATCCGCCACTGCCATGGCGCAATTCAGAAAAGCCATATTGCTACCCGCAGTCACCATGACCATGGCGTCGGTGCCACAGTGCACGCTATTCTCGCGACTCAACTTCTGTTGCAATGCGTCAATCAAACCCGGATAACCCATCACCGACTGATACTTGTTCAATTGCGAGTCTGCCATCAAGCCAGGCAAAGCCGCAATTGCCTCGGTTGGGGGCCCATAATTCACCACGCCTTGGCCAAGCGAAATTGTGCCGGGATTTTCTCGTACCATGGCAGCAATGGCTGGGATGATGGGCGTATCGACAGAGGCAATCCGTAAAGAGTGGCGCTTCATGAGTGAGTTCTTGAGAGTTGAAAATGTTGCTGCATTCTATCAACCAGACGACCAACCACTTCATCCCAATCGCCTGGGGTGATTTGCCTGAACAACGTCATCGTCGGATACCAAGGCGTATCCTCGCGGCCATCTAGCCAACGCCAGCAACTATCAAAGCGGCTTAACATCCAGGTGGGTTTGCCCAAGGCGCCCGCCAGATGTGCCACCGCCGTATCGACCGACACGACTAAATCCAGATTCGCAATCATTGCCGCGGTATCGCTAAAATCTTTCAAATCATCAGCACAATCCAACAAGGCAGGCCCCTCCCAAGCTTGGTTCAATAAATCGGTGAGTTCCCCTTCGGCCGGTTGACCTTTTTGCAGGCTATAGAAATCTGCCTCAACGGCCTTTAATCGTGCCAAGCTGGCCAATGCCATATTGCGCCGCTTGTTAATGACCCAAACTTCAGGCTGCGCAGGATGAAATCCCCCTGACCAGACAAGGCCAACTCTAGGGCGCAATTTAGGGCCCAGACGAGCTGACCACAGGGCTGTCTTTTCTGGATCAGCCTTCAGGTAGTTGGGGTAAGCGGGGACGGTCGACAACGTCGTCTGAAATGCCAGCGGCAAACTCATCAAGGGGCAGTAAAAATCATGTGCCGGGATTTGATCCTGGCTTAAAAAGGCAGGCAAGACCTGACTGAGACCTGGCATCGCTTTCATCAAGCCTACCAACTGAGGTTGAGACTCAAAGATCACCTTGGCCCCCAATTGCGCCAGCAACGGCAAATAGCGGCAAAACTGTATCGTGTCACCCAACCCTTGCTCGGCCACCACAAAAATGGTTTTACCCACCAAAGGCTCGACCCCTGTCCATTTCGGACGATCGTAAGTTCTTAAATTGACCCCAGAAAATTTACTTGGGTGCAACCGCGTCTCATAATCTTGCCAGCCATTGGCATAGTCGCCCAGCGCCAAGCTCGCCAGCGCTCTGTTCCAGCGGGCATCGACCAATTCGGCGTTCAGGGTCGTCGCTTGGGTAAAACACGCGTGTGCCTCGGTCAATCGTCGCATCTGCAACAACACGACGCCAAGGTTATTGTAGGCTTGAGCATCGTTTGGTTGCAGCTCAATGGCTTGTGTCAAACGCACGGCGGCTTCCTCGTGACGGCCCACCTCTTTCAACACGTTACCTAAATTGTTGTAGAGCATCGCCACGCTGGGGCTCAGTTTGATCGCCGTTTCGTAATCAACAATCGCCTCTGCGAAACGCCTGAGTTCCTGATGTGCGGCGCCACGAACCGCGTAGCTTTGCGCGGCATCCGGGCGCAATTCGATCGCATGCTGATAGGCGACCAGCGCAGCTTCAAGCCTGCCCAACGTTTGCAACGCGTAGCCAAGGTTGTAATACGCCGGTTCGTAATGCGGATTGAGCTCAATGCTGCGCTGATAACAAGCTAAGGCCTCCTCTGCTCTACCCAGCAATCGCAGCGCATTGCCTTTATTGGTAAACGCCTCGACATAGTCTGGCTTTAAGCCGATCGCTTGGTCGTAGTTTTTTAAAGCTTCTGCATACCTCGCCAAGTCTTGCAGCACATTGCCACGATTACTGAACGCCAGCGCATTACCAGGGTTAACCACCACCGCCCGATCAAGTAGCTTCATGGCTTCGGCGTGATTGCCAAGTTGATATTCTGCGGTCCCCAACATGAACAAAAGATCACCATGTTTGGGTAACACTTTGAGCAACGGCCGGTATATCTCAACCGCAAGCACGACTTGCCCAGCTTGATGCAGAGCAACGGCTTGCGCAAACCGATCGCTCTTAGAGCGTTGGTCTTTCATCATTTAGTCGCGACAAGCGTGGTGAGATCGCTCACGACGCGACTGATGACGCTGTCCCAATCCAGCGGAGTCACTTGTCTGAATAACTTCATCGTCGGATACCAAGGGGTGTCTTCACGCGCATCTAACCACCGCCAACAACTGTCAAAACGGCTCAACAACCACGTTGGCTTACCAAGGGCCGCCGATAGATGAGGGGTAGAGGTATCCACCGAAACAACCAAATCCAGATTTTCAATCAACGCAGCAGTATCGCTGAAGTCGCGCAGTTCACTGACATGGTTAATCAGCACCGGGCCATCCCATGACGCAGCTTCAAGTGCGGCCAGCTCACCCTCTGCGGGTTGACCCTTTTGCAAACTATAAAACTCAGCGTCAATCGTTTTAAGGCTCATCCACTTGGCGAGCTCGATATTTCGTCTTTTGTGAGTTGCCCACAACTCAGGTTGTGCCGGCCGAAAACCGCCAGACCACACCAGCCCCACCCGAAGTTTGGTTTTAGGGCCCAGTTTTTCGGCCCAATAAGCGACTTTTTTTGTATCCGCCTGAAGGTACTGGGTGGCGTGGGGGATAGTGTCGACGGTCGTCTTAAAGGCAAGCGGCAGACTCATCAGCATGCAATAAAAATCGTGTGCAGGCAGCGCTTGACCCGGTGCGAGCAGGGAAACGACTTCTGCCGCCCCCTCAAGCTTGCTCATCGTTTCGACCAAGGGGGGTTGAACCTCAAGAATGACTTTCGCCCCTCGTCTTGCCAGCATCGGCACATAGCGGCAAAACTGTATCGTGTCTCCCAAGCCTTGCTCGGCCGCCACAAATATCGTCTTACCGGCAATCGGTTCAGTGCCTGTCCACTGTGGGGCCGTGTATGCCCGCCTGCCATGGTTCAGGGCCTTGATGGTATTGACGCGCGCCTCATGGTCACGCCAGCCGTTCTCATAATCACCTAAGGTCAGACGCACGAGAGACCGGTTCCATTGCGCGTCGGCGAGAGCCGGTTGCAATACTAACGCGCGATCCAGCGACGCCAAGGCTTCGGTCAAACAGCGCATTTGTAACAGCACCACCCCGAGGTTGCTATGGGCTTGTGCGTAGTCGGGCTTGAGTTGCGTCGCACGCTCAAGCCGCGCCCTCGCCTCAGGAAGTTGATCAAGCGAAGTCAGCACCGTACCGAGATTATTCAAGGCCTCGGGAAAGTCCGGCTGCAATTGCAGGGCTAACTGAAATATCCCCGATGCCTCGGTGTTTTGATGCAGCTCTTTCAAGGCGTAGCCAAGATTATTGTAGGCAGCGGCATATAAAGGGCTGAGCTCAATCGCCTGCTGATAGGCAACGATGGCCTCTTGATAACGTCCGAGCTCTTTGAGTGCGTTGCCCCAGTTATAGAAGGCTTGAGCATGGTGAGGATTCAACTTAATGCACTCGGTGAATCGTTCAATCGCCGCTTCAAGTTGCTTTAAGTCTTGCAGCGCATTGCCCCAGTTATTGTAGGCATCCGCATAATCTGGTCTTAATGCGATGGCCTTTTGATATTGCTCAATCGCCTCTTCTTGCCTCCCCAGTAGGCGCAAGGTATTGCCTTTGTTATTAAAGGCTTCGAAATAATCAGGCTTGAGCCGAATGGCCTGATCGTAGCTTTTCAACGCCTCTGTATACCGCGATAAATCTTGCAACACGTTACCGCGGTTATTGAATGCTGAAGGGTTGCTGGGATTGCTGACAATCGCTTTATCGAGCAATTTAATGGCCTCAGCCTTATCCCCCAGTTGATATTGCGCCGTGCCGAACATGAACAGCAAATCCCCGTGCTTGGGCAGCTGTGTGAGTAACTGACGGTAAATAGCGACCGCCTCGGCGATCTGCCCCGCTTGATGCAATGCTAAGGCGCGCTGAAAATGTTCGTTCAGGGCCACCGCCTGTGCATTCACTGGCCGCTTCATGGATGGATTCTCTCGATCAGACCAACAGGATTGTCAACGGGACTTTTGCTCACCAAAAACACAATAACCGCCTATCATAAGTGGTGTTAGCAACGAACTGATTAATTTTTGATACCGCATGAGCATAATTCAAGATACCACCCAAACCAAGCCTATTACCCAGCCCGCACGCCATCTTCGGTTCGGCTTAGCAGCCAATCAACGGCATCACGGGTCTGGCAACGCCATTTGTTTTGATTGGCTTCGTACCAGTACCAACAGCATACGGTCGCTTGGCCTCGAGTTACACACTGTGGGTCGCACCTACGATGCCATCTTGCGCGAAGGTTTGCTGGGCGATTATGCAGGTCTGGTGCGTTACCCCTACGGGCGAGATGGCGGGCTCATGAAGCTCGTTGCGCGGGTGACCGAGACTGAACGCGAATCCGAATCGCTGGATGGGGCGATCTATCTCATCGACCCAGTAGATCCTTCATCCATTTTCCCTGAGGCGCTTGCGCTCAAACGTCAATGTATTACGCACAAGAAGCCATTTATTTCTACGATGGCAGGTGCTATAGAATGGATTGAAGTAGAGCGAATGCATGCCGGTTTGGCAGCAGACGTAGGTGCAGATCCACTGTTTGACCTGTCGCAACAGTGCGCTGCGCTTATCGCTCACGATGCGCTCAAAGAGGTCATGCTCGATTTCGCGCTTCAACATTTCGACCTGCTATCCAGTTTTTCAAAACGCGTGGCCACGGGTACGACGGGTCAATTGCTGAACGAGCTCGCTTGGTCGCGTGGCTGGCCCGCGCACACCCCCTGGGTGCATCGCTACTTAAGCGGGCCGATGGGCGGCGATGCTCAAATTGCCGACCTGGTGCTGGATAAACGGTGTCAAAAGGTTATTTTCTTTGAAGATCCACACGTCGCTCGACAACATGAGGCAGATATTCAATTGCTTGAAAGAGCCGTGAGAGTGGTGACGCGTGAAGCCACGTGTGCTACATCTGCAACGGTGGCCAACAAATGGGCGAGCGCCGCTGAAATGCGTCTCACCCGCTAAGGTGACGACATAGGCTGTCGACAGACCGTCAGCAAGACACAGGGAAATACCAAGTGGGCTGTTTTGACAGTTGGGTATCCTTTTGTCACACTACGGAGATGACTGAGAGGTTGTTAGACTCAGTGATTGTTCGCAACCGGCACGTTCAAACAACATAAGAAAAACCAACATGAAAGAAATCGGCATGATCGGTATCGGCCTCATGGGCCACGGCATCGCAAGCAATCTTTTGAAACACGGCTATCCGTTATCCTTACTCGCTCATGCTGGCAACCAACCGTTGGGCGAACTAGTCGCTGCGGGTGCAAACGTCTATCAAACCCCCGCTGAATTAGCCAGGCACTCTCAAATTGTCATTGTGTGCGTGACAGGCACCCCCCAAGTCGAAGACGCACTGCTCGGCGCAGAAGGGGTGCTGAAGGGCTTGCAAGCGGGCACCACCGTGATCGATTGTTCGACGGCCATCCCCGCCTCGACCGAGCGCTTGGCTCAGCTCGTGATTGACAAAGGCGGCTTTTTTCTTGACGCCCCAATGACGCGAACGCCAAAAGAGGCTGCAGAAGGCAGGCTCAATTTATTGGTCGGCGGAGACACTGCCCTATTTGAAAAATGCAAGCCCATCCTCGCTTGTTTTGCAGAAAACATCGTACATACGGGGCCTGTTGGCGCGGGGCATCGGATGAAGTTACTGCATAATTACGTGTCGCTAGGTTCGGTGGCGCTGCTAGCAGAAGCAGCCGCTTGTGCGCAAGTGGCCGGGGTCGACCCTCAAGTATTCATCGAAGTGCTTGCCAAGGGTGGGGGCTGGGGTGCACCACTCGAGCGAATCAAGCCTTACCTGACTGACTTGGATTCATCAGGTCTGAGATTCAGCGTGGCAAACAGTTTGAAAGATCTTACTTACTACAACCAGATGGCAGAAGACATGAACGCCGACCACATCGTCGCTCAAGCGGTCAAACAGACACTTGAGCTTGGCTTTCAAGCGGGTGGGATTCAGGCGCTCATGCCAGAAATGGTGACTCTGATTGCAAAGCGGCAGTCAAGCGCCGATTAATGCATCCCCATCATTGACTCCTCGACGTTGACTCGGCAACGTCGCCCGGAGGGAAGCGTCCCCCAGCAGGCCTCTCCATCCACAGAGTAATAAAGATCGTGTTTAATCTTTATCGGGGTATTGTTTTTATTGAAGAAATGAATCGGGACCAGATGAAACAGATTCTTCTGATCGTTTAACTTCGTCTCGCCCTCAAGCACTTCGAAATGCAAGTGAGCGCCTGACGAATAGCCAACATTGCCCTCTAACGCAATGGGTTGCCCTTGCGTCACGCGTTGCCCGACTTTCACTAGTGCACTGTTGGGATAGATGTGTGAGTAAACGCTCATTAAGCCATCACGATGCAGAATGTGAATGGTGTTGGCTTTCATCAACAGCTCAGGTTTTAACCCTCCTTCTGTAAAATGTTGAACAACTTCAGTGACGATTCCATCTTTTGCTGCGGTAATCGGGGTTTTTTCTGGTGCGCAAAAATCTATCGCATCGACTTTATCTTTGCCATGTGTTGTTTGTGGCCCGTCAGCTGACTGGCACACCCTGATTTTGGTTTGCGGCGGAAACGGGATCTGAAAATGGTTATCTTTGATTGCCGGGCCGATATCGCCAATATCTTGATAGGTTACCCACTGCAAACCCGATTCAAACACAGTATTCTCAACGAGAGGCTTGACATCTAATTTGAGTGTTTCGTATGGCTTGACGGTGGCCGACACTTCGGCGACTGCTTTAAGACGAGCACCTTTATTATAAATTTGCACAAATACAATGTGCGGAAATATGTCTGTGTTGACCAACGTCACTTTCGCATTGCCACTCGCAGGCTTCGGCGGCGCCACGAGAATACCGACCGGTTGCAACCCTTGCATGGGTTGCACCGTTTGACCTGGCTGGGTCGGCTGCAACGTTTGTAACTTTTGCAATGCTGGCACTGACCCAAGAGGTTGTTGAGCAACCGCCAAATGGCTTTGCAATAGCAAGGTCAGCACAAAGCGAATTTTCATTTTCTTGCTTGCTTTAGCCTGTTGATCAATCGAAGGGAACGTAAAACTCAAATTGTTTCACCGTTTAAGCCGATAGGGTTCTTCAAAAGCTAGAAAATCCTGTTCAGCCATGGCTTGAGCCATCCAAGCGCTCACGGATCTTAGTTCAGTGACACGCTGTACGTAGGCCTGTGCCATCGGTGAGACCGGCAACGCATAACTGCGAATACGCATCACAACCGGTGCAAAGTAAGCGTCTGCAATACTGAAGCGACCAAACAACATCGGCCCACCATGAGCAGCAATCAAGGATGACCAAATTTGGTCAATCCGAGCGACATCTTGTCGCACAGCCGCCTGATCTCGCCAGATCAATGCCCCCTGGTGCGACAAGTCGGCCTCGATATTCATGCCGCAGGCCGAACGCAAACTCGTGAACCCTGCATGCATTTCTGCACAGACACTTCGTGCTTGCGCGCGACTCGCCACACTGACGGGCCACAGTTGTTTCTCAGGGAATTGTTCAGCCAAATACTCGGCAATGGCCAGCGTATCCCAAATGGCCAGATCACCGTCCAGCAACGCGGGGACTTTGCCCGTGGGTGTGATTTGGGAAATGACCCGTTTGAAGTTGGACGTTGGCTCAAACGAATCAAAACGAACGTTAACCTCTTCAAAGGCGATGCCAGCTTCGCGCAACAGTACCCACGGTCGCATTGACCAGGAGGAGTAATTCTTATTGCCAATATAGAGTTTGAGCATCTTATCTATCCTGTTAAGTATATTTTTCCTCGAATCCATCATAATCGAGTACGGATGGTTTAATGATACTCACCGACCGCGACTGACGCAAAATCTCAAACAATTCACTCAATGATCTTATTCATATATTACAAAGTCCCCTCGTCGTCTGACGACTCACTGGTGCAAAAAATCAGGCGAATGCAAACTCAACTGGGTGATGCGTTTCCCGGCCTGCATATGAGACTCATGAAACGACCCGCACTCGATGCAGAAGGCAATGAGACGTTCATGGAGACTTATGAACTCGAGCGCGTCGATACCGCGTTGTTCAGAAAGACACTTGATGAGCTTGTCCAGACGTGTGAGTTACCGATACCCCGAAAAAACGAATACTTTATCCACCAGTAACCAAAGCAGGAGCCATGCCATGGTCTCGAAAGTAAGTTTGCGACTACGCCCCCTCGAGCGAGAAGACTTGAGATTCGTCCATGAGCTCGACAACAATGAATCCGTCATGCATTACTGGTTCGAAGAACCCTATGAGGCTTTTGTCGAACTCAGTGACCTCTACGAAAAACATATCCACGATCAAACTGAACGGCGCTTTGTTGTGGTTAAAGGGGATGTAGCGGTTGGGCTGATTGAGCTTGTTGAAATTAATCACATTCACCGTCGAGCTGAATTTCAAATCATCATCAGCCCCACGCATCAGGGCAAAGGGTACGCATCAACCGCGGTGACGCTAGCAATGGATTACGCCTTCAAAATCTTGAATCTGCACAAGTTGTCGCTGATTGTCGATTGCGAGAACCACCGTGCGCTGGCCGTCTATGAAAAGCTAGGCTTTAAAAAAGAAGGGCTCTTACGACACGAATACTTTGCTGACGGCAAATATCGAGACGTTTACCGGATGGCACTCTTACAAGAAGAACACATCACCGGCTAGCGTCAGAAGGGCTTGATGTTATTTATGGAACCATCACGACGGTTGAGTCGGCCAAGGTGTCACCGGGGGTATCGCGCATAAGCCTTCGACGCTGACCGAGCCAAAATCAGCGGGCCCCACGATCTCAAGGTATTCCATATCATGCGAATAATCAAACAGGTAATGAACGATCCCGGGACGCTGGTGAACACAGTCCCCCGCTTCAACGAGAGTCACCTTATCCTCGTACATGAAACGAGCCCATCCTTTCATCATGATCACAATCTGAAAGTCGGCCACGTGATAATGCCACCCTGTCCCATCAACGGGCGGTAAATTTGCTTTGACGAGATGGGCAATGACGCGCCCGTTCGTCGCTTTCGCGACACCAAGATCCCGATAAAGAAAAAAGTCGCGCAAACCATTTGCCAGATACTTTGTATCGCCAGGCTTATTGTGCGAAAAATGGGTATCGCTTTTCAAATCAACGACCGTGTTCATCAGCAAATCTCCTGTGTATCAAGATCAAAACTCAACTTGAAGCTCTTCAATATCGTCGGGTTCTGTCAACGCACCTGCGATCCATTCTTGCATTTGTGGCAAAGCCATGATGGTGTCGCAGTACTGCTGGCAGACCGCATCCAAAGCGATACTGTAGGTAAGAAATCGTGTCACCACTGGGGCGAACATGGCGTCGGCTATCGTAGGTTTTAGCCCAAACAGGTAGGGGCCTTTGTAGCGCTCAAGACAATCCGTCCAGATCGAAACAACCCGATCAATGTCATGCTGCGCCTTAGACCAAACGGTAAAGTTTTTCACTTTACTCTTTAAGTTCATGGGCAAAGACCCTCTGAGCGCTGCGAACCCCGAATGCATTTCGCCACAGATCGACCGACAATGCGCACGGTGCACCGGATTGGTGGGTAACAACCCCTCTTTTGGTGCGACTTCGTTGAGATATTCACCGATGGCCAGCGTATCCCAGACCGTACAACCCTGATGTTCAAGGCGGGGCACAAGAATCGACGGTGACAACAACAACAGTTCAGCGCGTGCGTCGGCGTTATCGGGCTCGACAGCAATCTCCGTAAAGGGGATGCCAGAGAGCTTTAACATCAACCAGCCGCGCAGAGACCAGGACGAATAGTTTTTGCTACTGATGGTGAGGGTAGTTCGTCTGGCCATGATAAGACTCCCCGCGTGAACTGATGACCGAAGCCGCCGCAAGAAATATGCCAGACCGTGGCATACGAATTGCTTCTGTCAGGCAATAGCTCAGTGAGCTGGACGAGGGGTACCGATATGTTGTACCAAAGCTATCAAGGCGTTTACAACTGGATGGCCCCAGTCAGACGTTATGCCCATTTGGCGGACGGTGTGACGGCCTCCTGGTTTGAGCCACTCAGCCCCACGCTACAAGACCGTTTTGTAGCCTACTGCGAACAGATCTCCCTGATGGGTTTTACCCATGATCGTCCGGCCTTCCGTATCGCAGATATTGTGGATACGAAGGGCAAGGTACGTCAGGTGAAACATGAACGAGTTCATCAGACGCCGTTTGCTGGGCTTCATCGCTTCAACCAAGACGGGGTCACTGGGCAACCCAAAATACTACTCGTCGCACCTATGTCGGGTCACTTCGCTACCCTGCTCACCGGCACGATCCAAACCTTGGTACGCGATCACGAAGTTTATTTGACAGATTGGTTCAACGCCCGCGACATTGCGCTTGAGTGCGGCAAATTTGGCATGGATGAGTACACCAGCCACATTATCGAATTTTTGACGTGGATTGGGCCCGGTGCTCATCTGATGGCCGTATGCCAACCGACCGTGGCGGCCCTGAGCGCCACGGCCATCATGGCGCAAGACAAACATCCGTGCCAGCCTGTTAGCCTCACGTTGATGGCGGGCCCTGTGGATGCTCGGATCAACCCGACGAAAGTCAACGAGCTAGCGATCAAAAAGCCCATTGAATGGTTTAAAAAAAATCTGATCGCCATCGTGCCTCAACATTTAACAGGCGCAGGACGCGCAGTCTACCCGGGATTTCTGCAATTAACTGCCTTCATGAGTATGAATGCGAAACGGCACGCTGATTCATTCAAAAACTTATTTGAACTGCGATCCAATGGTGATCATCAAAAGGCAAATGTTATTCGTGAGTTTTACGACGAATACTTGGCCATCATGGATTTATCGGCGGACTTTTATCTTGAAACCGTCGATAAGGTTTTTCAACGCTTTGAATTAGCACGAGGCACGCTTGAATACAAAGGCAGGTTAGTCAATCCAACAGCCATGAAGCGGCAATTTCTGCTAACGGTAGAGGGAGAGCGTGACGACATTTGTGGTATTGGACAAACGCTTGCCGCGCAAGATCTCTGCGCAGGCCTGCCTGCGTGGAAAAAGAGTCACCACCTTCAAGCTGGAGTAGGTCACTACGGCGTTTTTAACGGCAAAAAGTGGGACACCCAGATTTATCCCATCGTGCGCAACATGATCCAACTCGCGACTTAATCGAGAACGACCGAGCTGGTAATGAGCGACACCTACCAGCTGACCCGCACGACGTAGTGCGCTTGAGCACGATATAAACGGCTAGTCAGTTCGCCGCTCAAATGCAATGGTCGATGGGGCTTTGCCAAAATCATGTCCAAGATCAACGCCGGCGTCTCTACAATATCTAGAGACTAAAGCAAAATGATGAACGGTGTGCGAGGACAAAAACAACAGCTCGCGCCCAATCGTCGACGCAACCAAGAAATCTTGTTCACCTGTGAGCCCAGATTTCAATCGAGTGCGCACAGGATGATCAAGCGACAAAGCGTTTTGCTCAGCCAGTGCTCGGAACTGATCGATCAAATCGTGGATCTTTGAAAGCGTGATAGCCGGCACATTTTGAACTGCTAAATTTCGATCACGCGCATCGTAGTCGACACAAACAACATCTTGTGCGATGGCATGCAGAAAAGCTGAATAATGTTCAATGACGTGCCTCAAATGGGGGCCAACCGCCTGTGCGTAGTTAAACGTGGCAGCTGCCTGGTGCTGCAAAACCTCAATCACATTGAGCATCTGCGTCAGCAAGTCAATGTTGTATGTATAAAGGGCAGTCACATCGGTCACCGTATTTTGCGACATTTTAGGGGTCATGATTTATGCCTTTTAGTCAGTGGCTGGATACCGAGGTGTCAGCGCTTTCTCACGACGATATCCTGCAAAAAACGCTTTCATGGTGACAGGCTTGAAACCCCGCTTTCGATTTGCGTACCCGATCTGAAAGAGCAACCTGTACTGCGTCATCAAATCTTTCCACGCTTTAAACAAGGTTGTTTTCCGATCCCAAATATGGGTGCTTTCGGCACCTGCACCGTTCACCTCAACGATCGTAAAATCTTCACCTTGTTGCACTTTCGAAAAATCGGCAAAGCGAATGTCGTAGCGTCCAAAATAAAACTCTGGCAAGTGTTGCGAAATCTCATCGAACTTGTCTTGCATTTGCTGGGTAATCAGATGAGTGCCATTGCGGAAAATAGCCCCCCTACTATGACTGCCGGCGAAGGCCAATCGGATAGATTCGCCCTTGGCCGGTACGGTGTCGAGACGTGCCAAATGACGATGGAAATATAAGTGCGTCAGTTTGCCGGCACGGCTATCGGCCAGAATAAGCTCTCGCAAAGTACTCACACCGTCCCCCGTGACATAGGGAAAATACTTCAACGTCAATGAAATCAAGCGGCCTTTGCGCTGACCTGGCATCCGACAGTAAAACACACCCGCTTCACCTTCCAAATCAACATAGCGCTGGATCAATAAGCTCGCATTCTCGGGAAATTTCTGTAGATAACTGACTAAATCCGCCTCGGTCCGCAGTAGTTTGACACCCACCCCTCGACAACCAAGATCAGGCTTGGCCACCACAGGAAACTGAAGACCCTTTGCTTGCATCGTCACGAGCATCTGCTGCTTGAACAACTGCAGCTCACTCTCATCTTTGAAGTCAGGCCGTTCAACCGAAAAGAAATCAGCCACCCAAGCTGGTGCGTGTTGAATGGCGAGGCTGAGGATGTCTGCCTTGGATTCACCCACAAACCCGCCACCTGGAAACGAAGGGTTAGCAACCGTTGGCAACAAGAACCCGCGATAGCGCAACATCAGATAAAACGCGTAAGCAAATACGGGGGGATAAAATGCCCACATGGGCCAGAACTCAAAAAAACTCAAAGGCTCACCGTTCTCATCGAAAGCTGGCATGCCTTCGTGGGGCTGAACGGTTGAGGGCGATGAACCCCCCGTATCATTGCTCTTCATATTTGCTGCGGCTTCCTGATCCATCTAATGATTGGTATGGCGAGCGCAACCGTCAACATGGGTATCGTGACGGCCACGCTTTTAGGGATATTTAATAAAGCAGCCAACGCGTCACCCGTCGTCGCACTTAGCCAGTACAAAGTGCCTGTCCACATCACCACCGCAAAGCAAACCAGCAAGGTGAAAGGAATGATCGAAGCACGCGTAAAACCACAAGCGGTGTAAGTCAACAGACGAAGACCGGGGATGACACGCGCGAGCAAAACAGCACTCAATAAATTGTTGTGCAGCCTTTCGGTCAGCCCAACAGAGGTATTTGATTTAATGTAGCGTTTCTCTAGCCAACTCACACGCCGGGCCAGAAGCCCTAATCCGTATAACAATACATCGCCAAACGCGATGCCAAAGGCCACGGCCGTAAAGGTCGCACCCCAACTCAAGGCGCCTTGGGTTGATAGGGCAACACCAGCGGCAATGGCGACGTCTTCGACTAAAAATGTCGTCAACACCAGGGCAACAACCATAAACCATGGCTCACCGATGCCATGCAAAGCGGCCGTTAACATTTCGCCTCGATTGCCCAAGAGATTGCGTCACGTACGATTGACTCTGAGTTCCAGGGAAGAAAATGATTTTGACGATCGACAACGACCGTTTTCAGGCAGCGCGCATTCGTGAGCTTGGCTTGCATGAAGGCGACGTTTTCAAAGGGTACTAAATCGTCTGCAGTGCCATGAACGATGATGACGGGGGCGGTGACCTGTTTCAATAATGGCTCGAGGGCCATTAAATGCGTCTTCAAGTCCATCAGCTCATCATTCGAGTTTCGTAGTTTGTCAGGTAACAATCCTCGAATTGGCCAATATTTACCTAAGGGTTGGAGAGGATGGATTTTTTCAAGACCGGGATCAAGTGAGGCCGCCAACAGCACCACCGCTCGCACTCGCTCTGGATGCTCCGCGGCAACCTGCGCAACGACTGGCCCGCCTAGCGAGTGACCAACGAGCACTACCGGCTCATTACCAGGTGGCATAAGCGCAAGGACAGCCGCCGCTTGATCGCTCAAGCTCGTGACCGCCAGCTCGGGCGTGCTTTGCCCAAAACCCGGCCTATCCATTGCAATTGAGTAAGATCCATCAATCGGGCGTTCGACATAGTTTGCCCAGGCCTGTGCAGAGCCTGGCGTACCATGAACATAGATGACCGGTACCCCCAGCGTTTGAGCCGATTGGAAATAGCTCAACTTCCGGTTAAGTGGTGCACCGACCGTCTTGAATTGACGAAGATGTTCAAGATCGGTTTGCGGAATATTTGGCCCCATATTGCCGCAGCCCGTGGCAGCCAGCATCACGGTGACAGCAGTAAAAGATCGCGACAGCATTTTTTTCAACATAGAAGATGATGATGAGCTCAGGCGAGACACCGCTAGCGCGCTGGTGTTCGTTGGGTCAATTGTGTTAAAGACTGCACCACCAGCTCTTTATGCAACCATAAGATCACCGCCGAACACAGCCACACCCCACAAGCCAGACTAAACAGTTCGCCGCCGTCGAGAGTACCATCGGTGTTCAATACTTGAACCCCGAGCGGCGTAAACAGATGAAAAAAAATAGCACCACTGATCACACCGATTGAAACCAATGCAGCAAAGGCATGGATCAACGGTTTACCCAAGACTAGGCCCACCAACAGTAGACTCGACGCGATCAATTCACCCGTGCCAACGACATACTGACTAAAAATCCCCGAATGGGCAAACAAGCCAGGGAAACCCAAACTTGCGCCCCATTTATCCAAGGTGCCAAAGATGTATTGCGTTTCTGGTGAATCGGTAAACTTGAAAAACAGCGATTGCACAAAAACGACGATGACAAACGCACTGAGAACCCATAACGCAATTTTTTGAGCGCGCGAGTTTTGCATGTTGAACCCCTTTAAGGTAATTACTCTAAAACCTTCGGCCAATTTTTATCAGCCTTCTGGATGAAGTCAGGGATATTGACTTCCCACTTCTTTTGCACCTCTTCGTCATAGTTCAGGTACAGCTTTTCTTTGACAATCGTCCAGCGCTGCGGGTCTGCTGAAGCTGTATTACCTTGGGATACCGCCCAAGCACAGTAACCCCCGTACTGGGGTGCGTACTTTTCAGGCTGCGCATTGAATTTATCACGATTGGCAGTACTAGAAAAACGCCATTCTGCGCCCTTATAAGTGACTGAAATAGCTGGGTCACCTTTGACGGGCTTGCCTTCAGTGAAGTATGCCACGGTGTCATAACCGCTCACAGCGGTTTTACTGAACACCGGTGTGTAAATCGCCGCGTCTTTCGCAAAACTAGGCGCCGCAAACTGCGCCATAAAAAAAGCTAAAAAGCCTAACCACCGCACAACATGTCTGTTCATCGCTTGCTCACTGAGGGTCTAAATGCGTTATTTGTTGACTATTCGCAAGAATATCGCATTTGGTTACACCCATTTTGTCGCTTTTCTGACGGATTCGTCGAACTGACGATATCTTTGCGTACATCATGCTTCTCAGAGGTCGCGACACACAACCATCATCAAAGGCTGGGTGCCTTGGCAAACACATTGCCAAATTGGTCGTTCAGCACATTGATTTGCTGGACTAATTGTTGCCAACAGGACCAATAAGCCTTTTTTATGTACCAATCCCGTACAAGAATTTTTATACGCATATAGGGATTTCTCGATTTTTGCCGCTGAATATTCTTTTGGATGTCGTCCCACAATTCATCAGGGTCAAAGCAAAACCAGATGGACGGAGCCGGTGACATTAAGTTCAGGTAGCAAACAGGTGCCACCCACTCAAACAACGCCTTTTTTACATGATCCAACGGAAAGTGACGCGCAAACCAAGCAATCTGCTTATAGTCAGTTTCATTGTCTACAAAGATATCAGACAAAAAAAAGCAAAGTCTTTGGTCAGTTAAATCAATGACATCGATCGCGTTGTAGTCAATCACTGGGGCCGGCTCTTCATCATGCGCAAAGCCCTGTGCGGGGCTCGTAGCATATCGAATCACTGCGTAGCAGGTTCGAGCTTTAAGTTTTGGCGGACAGAGGGGGATTCGAACCCCCGATACGCTTGTGACGTATACACGCTTTCCAGGCGTGCGCCTTCAACCGCTCGGCCACCTGTCCGGGATACTGCATCATGATACCTATCTGCCACAGACAGCAAATAAGCAAGCCCTCTAGTTTAGCAGAGTCTAGTTTCGATCATCGACGATGAGTGTTGCCCAATACTTACGCTTGCGCCAAGCCAGAAGCCAAGTTTCTGTTGCAGTGGCGCGCGATGTTCATATAAGCGCGGGATCAAATAATGCATCTTCAAACCATCTCGCGTCTTGCGTCTTGATCACTTCAGATGTCTGACACTACTTAATCAAAAAGTGTACGGGTCTTTTTTTCGTACGGCGAATTGAAGAAGTGATCAAACATGACAGGCTCATGCTCAACAATCACAAACACGGCTTTCCTCAATCCTTACTTCTTGACACTATTTCGATAACTCATCAACCGCTCACAATAACGAGCGATCGTATCGACTTCCAGATTCACTTGCTGCCCTGGCTTTAACGCTTTGAGTGTCGTGACAGCAATCGTATGCGGAATCAGGTTGATGCTGAATTGCGATCCGTCTGCGACATCATCTACCGTATTGACCGTGAGGCTCACCCCATTGACGGTGATTGAGCCTTTGTACGCCAAAAACTTGCCGAGCGTCTCGGGTGCCTTAATCACCAACAACCACGACTCACCCACCGGTTCGAATTTAATTACCTCACCTAAACCGTCAACGTGACCCGACACCAGATGGCCGCCAATCTGATCGCCAACACGCAGCGACTTTTCAAGATTGACTTCACCGATAGCGTCCAGCCCACGAGTCAAACGCAAGCTCTCACGTGAAACGTCAACGCTAAAGCCTTTATCGCTTTTAGATACAACCGTCATGCACGCGCCCTGAATAGCAATCGAGTCACCCAGACCCACATCACTGAGGTCTAACCCACCGGCATTGATACTCAAGTGAACACCTGCCCAACTACCGCCCTCAAAAGGCACAATGCTCTCTATACGACCGACTGCTGCGACGATACCGGTAAACATGGCTTGCCCTCTTCAAAACATTAAACGCATCAATAACCACATCAATTCAAGTGGATTTTTTTCAACAAATCTTGCCAGCGGGATATTGACCGTGCGCGCAGACGAACATCCGCACCCAATCTGGCCACATCAATAAACTCAAAACGCGGCGCTTGCGACAACTTGTTCAAACCAGGCAATTTGGCAACCCCCATCCCCTCGCCGATCAACATCGGGGCGGTGTAAACCAGCAGCTCGTCAACACAGCCTGCCTGCAACAAGGCGCCATTCATCCCTGAGCCCGCCTCAACATGGATTTCATTATCGCCGCGCCGAGCAAGCCAATGCATCACCTCCAATAAGTCAACCCGCGCACGAGATTTACTGCTCAACGCTGTCGTGGCCACCATTTTGGTCTCGGGCACATAAACAACCTCTGTGCCGAGGTCTGCCAAGCGCGCGGCTTTATCAAGATCTTTGATCGCGGTAAAGAGGGTTGTGCCTCCCCCTTTCAACACGAGAGCATTTTCATCAATACTCAAACTTGGGTCAATCACTGCACGCTTCGGTTGCCGAGGCGTCTCGACATGTCTGACGGTAAGCTGCGGATTATCGGTACGAACCGTGCCGATACCGGTCAACACGGTGCAACTGCGCGCGCGCCAATGGTGGCCATCGGCGCGGGCCTGCGGCCCAGTAATCCACTGAGACTCGCCATTGCTCAAAGCGGTTCGGCCATCGAGCGATGCCGCTGCTTTCAACCAGACATAAGGTACGCCTCGAGTCATCCGAGAAATAAAACCCGGATTGATCTCAAGCGCCTCTTCGGCACAGACGCCCACGGTAACTTGTATGCCTGCCTCTCTCAACGCACGCAAGCCACGACCGGCCACACTCGGATTAGGATCAAAATGCGAGAACACAACACGCTCTGGTTTAGCGGCAATCAGTGCATCCACACAAGGGGGGGTACGCCCGTGATGACAACAGGGCTCAAGGGTCACATACACCGTTGCGCCTATTGTCGATTGACTGTTGCTGACGACATCGCGCAACGCCATCACTTCTGCATGCGGACCACCGACCAACTGGGTCGCACCACGCCCAATGACCGCCCCGTCTCGGATGATCACACAACCCACTCGGGGATTCGGTGAGGGCAAGTAAAGTACCCCTTGCGCCAACGCTAACGCCTGACGCATGAAGAAAATATCCTGATCAGGGTTACTCACGATTTTTTGGATTTTGCCGCTGGGACTTGCATTTCACGGATCGCCTCAACGAATTCGCCGATATCTTCGAAACTTTTATAGACCGACGCAAAACGCACATAGGCAACTTTGTCGATTTTTTTAAGCTCAGCCATGACCAACTCACCCAGATGCGCAGTACTGACTTCACGCTCGCCACTGGTGAGCAGCTTATCTTCAATGCGCATCACGGTTGCATCGACTAACACCGCGCTCACGGGCCGTTTGCGCAAAGCCAAGGCAAGGCTGGCGCGCAATTTACTCGTGTCGTAATCATGACGACTACCATTACGCTTGACCACATAAGGCATGGCCAGTTCTGGGCGCTCATACGTCGTAAAACGACGGTCGCAAGACGAGCACTTTCTGCGGCGCCTGATAAAGTCGCCATCGTCGCTTGCGCGAGAATCAACGACTTGAGTATCAACAAATCCGCAGAAAGGACACTTCATCGCAGCATTTAACGATAAACGGGGAAGTTCGCCGTCAGCGCATTGACTCTCGCACGAACCGCCGCGATATTGGCTTCATCGCGCGGATTGTCGAGCACATCGGCAATCAGATTTGCTGTCAACTCAGCCTCAGCTTCTTTAAAGCCACGTGTCGTCATGGCTGGTGTCCCCAAACGGATACCGCTGGTGACGAACGGTTTTTCTGGATCGTTCGGGATCGCATTTTTGTTGCAAGTGATATGCGCCTGACCCAGCACAGCCTCGGCCTCTTTGCCATTGATCCCTTTGGATCGCAAGTCAACCAGCATCACGTGGCTCTCTGTACGGCCAGAAACGATGCGAAGCCCGCGTGACACCAGCGTCTTGGCCAGCACGTCAGCATTCTTGACGATTTGGGCCGCATAGGTTTTGAACTCAGGGCTTAATGCTTCTTTAAATGCGACGGCCTTAGCTGCAATCACGTGCATGAGGGGGCCACCCTGAATGCCGGGGAAAATCGCAGAATTAATTGCCTTTTCGTGTTCGGCCTTCATCATGATGATGCCACCGCGAGGGCCGCGCAACGATTTATGGGTCGTCGAGGTCACAATGTCAGCAAATGGGACGGGGTTGGGGTAGGCACCGCCAGCCACCAGACCTGAATAATGCGCCACGTCAACCATCAAGAGTGCACCATTATCCTTCGCAATCCGCGCCAGACGTTCGAAGTCGATTCGTAGCGAATAGGCCGACGCCCCTGCCACGAGAATTTTAGGTTTATGTGTGCGCGCCAAACTTTCAACTTGATCATAGTTGAGCACCTCGTCCGCATCCAAACCATAGTGTTGAAAGTTGTACAACTTGCCAGAGGAATTGACTGATGCACCATGCGTCAGATGGCCCCCTTCGGCAAGGCTCATCGCCAGCACGGCATCACCAGGCTTCAAGAAAGCTTGATAGACCGCCTGATTGGCTTGCGAGCCAGAGTTTGCTTGCACGTTAGCAGCCTCGGCCCCGAACAATGCTTTCAGGCGCTCAATGGCCAGCTGTTCAACCATATCAACATACTCGCAACCACCGTAGTAACGTTTGCCGGGATAGCCTTCGGCATATTTGTTGGTCATCTGCGTGCCTTGTGCCTGCATCACAGCAGGACTGGCGTAGTTTTCAGACGCAATCAGCTCAATATGGTGTTCTTGGCGCTGATCCTCTTTTTGGATGGCTGCCCAAACTTCAGCGTCAACACGGTCGAGGGTTAGGCTACGGTCAAACATGGGGTTTCCTGGCAAGTTGATATGAGGGTAATAGTGTACTGCCACTGCCTCACGCGAATTTGCTCGCGTCAAACAACGGTGATTCGAGCAAATTTACGCTTTCCGACTTGAATCACATAAGTACCGGCCATCAATTGCAGGCCCTTATCTTCAACCTTATCGCCATTGATGCGTACCCCGCCTTGCTCAATATTTCGCTGAGCCTCTGCCCCTGATGCGACTAAGGTAGATTCACGAAGCACTTTAAGGATGCCAATCGGCGCGCCTGCAACCGTTATTTCAGGCATATCTTCGGGGATAGCACCATCCCGAAAGCGCGCCTCGAAGGCAGCCAAAGCACCCTCAGCTGCACTTGTTGTGTGGAATCTGGCAACAATTTCTTGGGCGAGCATCACCTTGGCGTCCCTGGGATTGCGCCCGCCATCAATCTCTGACTTCAACGCGGCAATGTCCTCAAGACTGCTAAACGACAGCAGTTCGAAATACTTCCACATCAAGGTGTCAGAAATCGACATCAGCTTGCCGAACATCGATTCGGGTGCTTCACTGATACCGATGTAGTTGTTTTTGGACTTTGACATCTTGTCGACGCCATCGGTACCTTCCAGCAGCGGCATCGTCAGAATGCATTGGGGTTCTTGGCCATACTCTCGCTGCAGTTCACGTCCGACCAGCAGGTTGAATTTCTGGTCGGTGCCCCCCAGCTCCAGATCCGACCTTAAGGCGACCGAGTCATAACCTTGCATCAACGGATAGAGAAACTCATGCACCGAAATCGGTTCACCGCCTTTATAGCGTTTGGTGAAATCATCCCTTTCCATCATTCTCGCCACGGTATATCGGGATGCCAGCTGAATCATCCCTCGGGCACCCAGCGGGTCAGACCATTCAGAGTTGTAGCGAATTTCAGTTTTCTGTGGATCCAGCACCAGGCTAGCTTGCGCGTAATAGGTATTGGCATTCGCTTCAATTTGTTCACGCGTCAGCGGTGGTCTCGTCGAATTTCGGCCCGAGGGGTCACCGATCATAGAAGTGAAGTCACCAATGAGAAAAATCACGGTGTGGCCAAGATCCTGCAGTTGCCGCATTTTGTTCAAGACCACGGTATGCCCCAGATGGATGTCGGGGGCTGTTGGATCCAGGCCTAGCTTGATGCGCAGAGGCACGCCGGTCGCTTCGCTGCGTGCCAGTTTCTGCAAAAACTCTGACTGCACCAGCAACTCATCACAGCCGCGCAGGGCGACTCGCATACTGGCTTCAACGGAGGGCGTGATCGCGTATTTTGACTGTGACATAGTGTAACTTGACTGATAGTTAAACGAAATTGGTAACAAATTATTAATTTTTACGAAATTTTTACAGCTTTTCGGATGAAATCGGCTAAACTTTGGGCTTCAAGTTGAGCGACTTCGAACTGCAACTTTTGTCATGCAGACGAATCATACGCATTCTGACGTCGACGCGCCAAAATCAGCATCATCGTGTGGGCACTGTGCGCCCCCTAATCGGATTTTTTCTTTTGATTTCTAAAGTATCCCTAGTATTTCAGCGTGCCGTCGCGGCACTGCGCTCACCGTTAATATCGCCCGCCGGCTCGGTTGGCGGTCGT
This sequence comes from Jezberella sp., assembly GCF_964834465.1. NCBI lineage: Bacteria > Pseudomonadati > Pseudomonadota > Betaproteobacteria > Burkholderiales > Alcaligenaceae > Jezberella > Jezberella sp. Next base: position 115,663 of record NZ_CBAZRM010000009.1, on the reverse strand, counting down.
GTCGTTTACGGCCTTGCCATTTGTTCAATCGTCTGTTTATGTATTGGCGTAGGCGCCTTCGGCATGGTGGTCCCAAGCTCAACAGACTTGCCTGCACCAGAACAAACTCTTTTACAAGATGTCGTCCCGATGCCCGATCAGGCACTGGCGCACACAGAGGTAAACGCTAGCGCAGACGCACCCTACATCACCGAGACGCATATTCAGCCTGGCGACACGGTTGCCTCTGTGCTCAAGCGCGTTGGGCTCACCGATACTCGGTTGCTGACGGCAATCACCAGTGATAGTCATGCGCGGTCAATCTACAAATTGCGCCCTGGCCGAACCGTTCTAACTGCCACTACGCAAGACGGTGACTTATTGTGGATGAGATATGTCCACACCCCAGGTGTTGAAACCAATGGCAAAGTCATCACCAAGATGCTTGAAGTTAAGCCTCAAGTAGGTAGCTACTCATTCAACGAAATAGAAGAAGAGACCGAAACACACATTGAAGTCGGCATGGGTGTGATCACGCGCTCGTTATTTGCTGCGACCGATGTGGCCAACATCCCCGATAACATCACGAGCCAGATGGCCGATATCTTGGGTAGCAAAATCGATTTTCTGCGCGGTTTGCGCAAAGGGGATCAGTTCAGGGTTGTATACGAGAGCCGATTTCATGAAGGGCGTAGTGTCGGGGCAGGGCGCGTGCTAGCGCTGCAATTTGTCAATCAAGGCAAGTCGTATAGCGCCGTGTGGTTTAACGGTGAAGATGGCAAATCGGGCGGCTACTACGGTTTGGATGGTGAAGCCCTGAGAGGTGCCTTCCTGCGTAACGCATTGAAGTTTTCTCGGATAAGTTCGACCTTTGGCACACGTCGCGATCCCATTCTGGGCTCGTGGTCAGGCCACGCAGGGGTTGATTATGCTGCGCCCACCGGTACGCCGATTCAAGCAACCGCAGACGGTATTGTTGATTTCATCGGGTGGCAAAATGGTTATGGCAACGTGATTATTTTGCGTCACCCTGGCAACATCACCGTCGTTTATGGCCATCAATCAGCCTTCGCTCAAGACTTGGTCAAAGGTGCTAGGGTCGCTCAAGGGCAAACCATTGGCTACGTCGGATCCACGGGTTGGTCGACAGGTTCGCATCTGCATTACGAATTCAGAATTAACGACAAACCCGTTGACCCTCTGACCGTTGCCTTACCTGAATCACAGCCGATCGAAGTGCAGCAATTGCAGACCTTTGCTAAAGCCGTAGCCCCCTTCAAACAACAGCTCGAAGTGCTGGCGAAATTTCAACAGCCATCAGCCCCTGATGAGTCTGCAAGTATTGCGCAGCAGTAAATATAGCTGGCGCACGCGAACCCGGTCATGACAGACCCCATCTACATCGGCCTCATGTCTGGCACGAGCCTGGATGGGGTGGATGCTGTGGTAGCTAGGTTCGATCACCGGGGCTCACCGCAATTGTTATCCCGCGCTAGTCAGGCTTTTACCCAAGCGCTTCGAGACGAACTGCTCGCGCTTAACACCAGTGGTACGGACGAGCTAGCACGTGCATCCCTCGCCAGCCTAGCCCTGGCAAAGCTCTATGCAGAGACCGCAAAGCAAGCCCTCATCGCAGGCAATGTAACCCCTCGAGAAGTCAGTGCAATCGGTGCGCACGGACAAACCGTCAGGCATCAACCGCACGCAGGCTATACCATCCAACTCAACGCACCTGCGCTACTGGCCGAATTAACCAACATCGACGTAATCGCTGATTTTCGTAGCCGCGACATAGCCGCTGGCGGCCAAGGCGCCCCCCTCGTGCCCATGTTTCATCAACATGTCTTCGCCTCGCCCGAACCGAGGGTCGTGTTAAATCTTGGGGGTATCGCCAATATTACGGTGCTTGACCCTCAGCGTGAACTACTTGGTTTTGATACGGGGCCCGCCAACGTATTGATGGATCTCTGGTGCCACCGACACACTGGAAAACCGTACGACGAATCAGGCCAATGGGGTGCTGGCGGTCAAGTGAATCAACCCTTACTGCATCTTCTGCTGCAGTCTGAACCTTGGTTTCAGTTGCCTGCCCCCAAATCCACCGGGCGTGACTTGTTTCACGCTGACTGGTTGAACCATCGCCTGTTGTCGCTGACCGATACGCCGCAAAACATACAGGCCACTTTACGGGCGTTGACAGCACATACGGTGGTGCAAGCCATCAACCGGTATAGTGCGCCTGCAAAAGACGTCCTGGTATGCGGTGGCGGTGCAAAGAATCTCGCCCTGCTACAAGACTTACGCAAGCTGCTTCGCCGGCCTGTGGTTGTCACCGATGAGGTTGGGATTTCTTCGCAAGATGTAGAGGCGCTGGCCTTTGCGTGGTTGGCCTGGGCTAACCAACACAATCTCAAAGCAAGTAGCCCTGCCGTGACAGGGGCCCTCGGGCCAAGAATACTGGGCGCCACGTGGAAGGCTGGCTGAAACACAGGATTCATTACCGGATTACTGACCGGATTAAACACCTAATCAAGTACCGGATTAAGTGGCGTCGAAAGAACGGCGACGCCCCAGAAGATCAGCCCAACTTAGACTGAAAAAGACGAGCCGCAGCCACACGTTGTCGTCGCATTAGGGTTGCGAATCACAAACTGGGCGCCTTCAATATCTTCTTTGTAATCAATCTCTGCACCGACAAGGTATTGAAAACTCATCGGATCAACCAGCAAGGCCACCCCATTTTTTTCAAGGGTGGTGTCGTCGTCAGCGACGTCCTCATCGAACGTGAAACCGTATTGAAAGCCCGAACACCCACCGCCTTGAACGAACACCCGTAGTTTGAGGTTTGAGTTACCCTCTTCGATCAGTAGATCTTTCACCTTTTCTGCTGCCGAATCAGTAAAGATGATGGCGGCAGGCGGGGCTTGCAAATTAACGGTTTCAGTGATGGTGTTCATGGTTGACTCCAGCCTCAAAGAGGCGACTGACGGCACTACATTGAGAGCCGGATAGATCTCAATAGGATATATCCGACTATTATACTCAACTATACTGCAAATTGCGATATTACGGCAAAATAGCGACGTGGCTCAAGCCGGTGGCCTCTGGCAACCCGAACATCAGATTCATGTTTTGAATCGCCTGCCCAGCGGCACCTTTGACCAGATTATCTTGAACCACCAAAATGACCAACTTGCTGCCATTACCCGGCCGATGAATCGCCATACGCAAGGTATTGGATGCTTTCACCCAACGGGTCTCAGGCATGCTACCAGCAGGCATGACATCAATGAACGCTTCACCGCGATAGCGATCCTCGAACAACTGTTGAAAATCGACATGAAGCGCTTCTGGCAAGATATTGGCGTATATCGTGCTGAACATGCCACGAATCATAGGCACTAGGTGAGGGATGAACGTCACCCCAACAGAGGTACCTGCCAGTTGATTCAGCTCTGCCTGAATCTCCGCTTGATGCCGATGCCCTGCAACCCCATAAGCTTTAAAGTTATCAGCTATTTCAGCGAGCAATGTGCCGACCTCAGCCTTACGCCCAGCGCCACTCACCCCTGATTTGGCGTCGACAACAATGTCGTTCAGATCAATCAGTGGTGCCCCACCCAAGAGAGGGGAAAGCCCCAACAAGACCGTCGTTGGGTAACACCCCGGATTCCCAACCACCCGGGCGTTCGCAATCGACGAGCGATTGATTTCAACCAAGCCGTAGACCGACTCAGCTAGAACGTCTGGACACGCATGAGGCATTTTGTACCAATGCTCAAAGACCTTGGTATCTTTCAAGCGAAAGTCGGCGGCCAAGTCGATCACTTTGACGCCCGCGGCCAGCAATTCTTTTGCTTGTGCCATGGCGACACCGTGAGGCGTCGCAAAGAACACCACATCACAACGATTCAGTTCGGCAGTCTCAGGGGTTGAAAAAGCAAGGTCGACATGCCCACGCAAGTTGGGGAACATCTCGGCAACCGCCATCCCATCCTCTTTACGCGAAGTAATGGCAGTGAGCTTGACTTGTGGATGTTGAGACAACATGCGTAAAAGTTCTACACCCGTATACCCAGTACCGCCCACAATACCTACTTTGATCTGACTAGCTGAAGACTGCGACATCGTTGAGGCTCCTGGTGAAAAAGGCCTGTAAAGTGGACGCCTGATAAAAAAAGCCGCTTGCGCGGCTTTTTTGTACAACTGGAAAACAACCAGTGGTCTTGAAGGCCACCGATAGTTTAACGCTTGCTGAACTGTTTGCGACGACGTGCCTTGCGGAAACCGACTTTTTTACGTTCGACTTCACGCGCATCACGTGTGACCAACCCAGCTTTGGACAGCGAGGGCTTCAACGTTGCATCGTAATCAATCAGCGCACGGGTAATACCGTGACGCACCGCGCCAGCCTGACCGCTTTCACCACCGCCATGCACGTTGATATGAAAATCAAACGATGCCAAGTGCCCAGTCAGCTCAAGTGGCTGACGAACGACCATGCGGCCGGTTTCGCGAGCAAAGTATTCATCAACGGCCTTACCATTGACGACGATCTTGCCTTCGCCTTTTTTCATGAACACACGAGCCACCGAAGTTTTGCGGCGGCCTGTTCCGTAATTCCAATTACCGATCATGGCCTATCCTTAAAATTCTAAGTGCTGTGGCTGTTGGGCAGAATGAGGATGCTCAGCACCCGCATAGACCTTCAGCTTTTTAATCATCGCATAACCCAGGGGGCCTTTAGGCAACATGCCTTTGACAGCTTTCTGGATTGCACGGCCTGGAAAACGCTCTTGCAGCTTGGCGAAATTGGTTTCGCGAATACCACCTGGATAAGTCGTGTGACGATAATATTTCTTATCGAGCGACTTGTTACCGGTGACAACAATATCTGCGGCATTGATGATGACGATGTAATCGCCCGTATCAACGTGAGGCGTGAATTCTGGTTTGTGTTTACCGCGCAAACGGCGTGCGACTTCGCTGGCCACACGACCTAGGACTTTGCCCTTGGCGTCGATCACATACCAGTCACGCGTGACTTCATGCGGCTTGGCCACAAATGTCTTCATGATTGGATCCTAAGTAAAAACCTGACGGGACCATCCCGACAAGCCCTCGAACGAAAATGTCCTTCAATGAAACCGTGCCAAAGCGTTATAAGCCGCCCGTGCATGAATGGTGACAGTAAATCCAGGACAAAACTGCCTCGAATCGAGGAAAGCCTTTGATTCTACAATAAAAAACGGGCTTTTGTGAAATCCAAAAGCCCGTCTGGTGAAAAATACTGCCAAAAGTGTCAAAAAAACCTGATTTATTTGTCTTTAATGGGCGACAAACCAAGTAATTTTTACTTCTTCTTGGCCAGCATCGAACTGATGAAACTGTCGTAAGAACCTTCGGCGACACGGAACCAAGGCACCTGAGCATCGCGATAACCCATGTAGCTATCAAAAACAGCCTTGAACTTTGGATCTTTCGCGCATAATTCGGCATACACCAAATTGGCAGCATCCCACGATGCCTCAAGCACTGGCCGTGGGAACTGATGTAACACCGCACCTTGAGAAATTAAGGTTTTCAATGCCAACGCGTTGCGATTGTCATATCGAGCAAGTAACGTCACGTTCGTGGCGCGCGCCGCTGCATCAATGAGCGTCTTATAGCTCTCTGGAAGCTTCTGATATTCGCCCGCATTGATATACAGTGACACTTGAGCACCGGCCTCCCACCAGCCTGGGTAGTAATAATGCTTGGCGACCTTGGCAAACCCGAATTTCTGATCGTCATAGGGCCCAACGAACTCAACGGCATCGAGTGTGCCTTTTTCTAGCGCAGGATATATATCGCCAGCAGCCAACTGCTGGGGAATCACGCCTAGGCGAGATAAGACTTCGCCCGCGAACCCCGCTGTTCGCATTTTCAAGCCTTTTAAGTCAGCAACGGCTTTGATTTCTTTACGAAACCAGCCGCCCATTTGCACGCCAGTATTGCCCATGGGAAAGTTAACAATATCGTAGGATTTAAAAACGTCGCGCATCAATTTCATGCCATCGCCGTCATACATCCAAGCCATTGTCTGGCGCGCGTTTAAGCCAAAAGGCACCGCGGTGTCGAAACACAAAATGGGATCTTTACCGAAGTAATAGTAACTAGGGGTGTGGCCCATCTCGATCGTGTTTTTTTGAACAGCGTCCAAGATGGCCAGAGGTGGGACGATTTCACCAGCGGGGAAGGTACGAACAGTAAATTTGCCTCCGCTGCCTTCATTGATGTACTTGGCAAATTGCTCAGACGCCCCGTACAAGGTGTCCAACGTTTTGGGAAAGCTCGACGCCAGACGCCAATTAAACGTAGGCGCATCTTGAGCAAACACGGGCGCGGCCACGGTCGCTGTGCCGGCAACTGCACCCAAACTGGCTTTTTTCAGAAACGAACGACGCTGCATCCTAGATCTCCTTGAATTTATGTAAAGGACGGTCGATGCCGCCCTTGCCGAGCGAATATTACACCCCTGCCATAGACAAATACACCTTCAAATCACTAAATTCCAGCAATCGCCATTTTCTCAATCAAAATGGATCCAGTGGTCTTACTGCCACGGTTGATCGTATCGGCACCGACAGCCACAATTTGGGAAAACATGTCTTTCAAGTTACCAGCGATCGTGACTTCTTCAACGGCGTGACGAATGACACCGCCTTCAACCCAGTAGCCAAAAGCACCTCGAGAGTAATCGCCGGTCACATAGTTAACGCCTTGGCCAATCAGTTCAGTCACCAAAAACCCCGTACCCATTTTGCGCAGCATGGCATCCAAGTTGTCTTTTTTCTTGGTGAGCGTCGATGAAAGAACGAGATTATGCGATCCGCCAGCATTACCCGTTGACACCATCCCCAGTTTGCGTGCGGTGTACGACGACAAAAAGTAACCCTGCAACACGCCCCCTTTAATCACATCGCGCGCCTGCGTGCGGACACCCTCTTCATCAAACGGCGAGCTGCCCATCGCACCCTTGATGTGCGGGTTCTCAACAATATTGATGTGCCCCGGAAATAACTGCTTGCCCAACGCATCAATCAAAAAACTCGATTGCCGGTAAAGTGCACCGCCGTTAGTGGCTTGAGTCAGGGCCCCGATCAACCCGAGCGCCAGAGGCGCCTCAAACAAAATCGGAAAGTGACCCGTTTTAATGCGACGGGCAGAAAGCCTAGACAAGGAACGCTCAGCGGCATAGCGACCAACGGCCGCCGGGTCTGCCAAACGTTTGGGATTGCGATCGCTGGTATACCAGTAATCACGCTGCATGCGCTGCCCGCGTATGGCAATCGGAGACACTGACAAACCGTGCCGCGAATAAGCGTAACCATCGAGAAAACCGCGCGTGTTACCCAGCACGAAATGCCCTTCATGGGTATCCACGCTCGCGCCTTCAGTGTTGCGGATCCGTTTATCGCAATCCAGCGCCGCTTGCTCGGCCTCGATGGCCAGCTGAGTCGCCTCGCTGACACTGATGCGCCAACGGTGATGTAAAGACAAGTTGTGCTTTGCATCCTTAGCCAGCAGGTCTTCGTCGGGCAAACCGGCCGCAGGGTCTTCGGCGGTATAACGGGCAATGTGCCAAGCGGCCTCTACTGTTTCTCTGAGTGCTTGCGTTGAAAAGTCGGACGTGGAGGCTGAGCCGCGACGCTGACCCGCAAATACCGTGATATCGAGCGAGCGGTCACGTGTTTGCTCGACCGTTTCAACATCGCCTTTTCTGACGGTGATGGCCAACCCTTGCGCCTCAGAGACCTCGGCAGCCGCATCCGATGCCCCTAAAGACTTCGCATGTTTCAGCGCCTGAGTGACCAAATCCTCAAAAATAGGACGATTTTCAGTAATCGGAAGTGCAGAAATCTTGTTAGCCATGGCGATCCATTCAAATGAGGCCTTATCATAGCAACTATGCAAAACGACATACCCCACCCACAAGACGACGCTGGCGACGACCAGTACAACGGCCCCAGCAAATCCCAAGTGAAACGCGAAATGCTTGCGTTAGTTGATTTGGGCAAAGCACTGGTCGACTTATCCCCTGAACGCTTAAAGCAGTTACCCCTGTCAGAGCGCTTGTACGATGCCATCCGTCTTGCGCAGCGCACCACAAGCCGAGAGGGCTTGCGCCGACAAATACACTTTGTCGGCAAGCTGATGCGTGATGCCGACGCGGTATTGATTCAGACTCAGCTCGACACCTGGAAGAACGGCTCGAAAGAACAAACCCAAGCCATGCACCGGCTTGAATCCCTGCGCGATCGTTTGTTGAAAGAGGATCAAGCGCTGACGGATTTGCTAACCAAGTTTCCCGGCGCAGATGTGCAGCGTTTACGCACCCTCATTCGAGAGGGACGCAAAGAACAGGCGGCGAATACGCAGTTGCGACCTGGACAAGATCCACTTCGCAAACACTATCGTGCTTTATTCCAAGCCTTAAAAGTACTTCACGAATCGGATGAGACGCCATGAATCAAGATGATCTGCTTGAATGCCTTGAAACCGAGACTGGCGCAAACCCAACCGCCTGTGTGATCTGGCTGCATGGTCTGGGCGCAGATGGCGGTGATTTTTACCCGATCGTGCCCGAGTTGAGGTTGCCCGCCAGCATGCCGACCCGTTTCGTTTTTCCGAACGCGCCGGTGCAACCCGTCACCATCAATGGGGGCATGAAAATGCGGGCGTGGTACGACATTTACTTGCCCAATCTGGTACAGCACGAGGACGACCAGGGCATTCGCCACTCCGAAGCGGCCGTCAATCGCCTGATCGATCGAGAAATTGCGCGCGGCATCCCGTCGTCCAAAATCGTCTTGGCGGGCTTTTCTCAGGGCTGCGCAATCACCCTGTTTACGGGCATTCGTACCTCGCACAAGCTGGCTGGCATGATGGGATTATCAGGGTATCTGCCGCTGCTCGGTGCGTCCGATCGTGAACGCAGCGCAGCGAATAATGACACCCCATTTTTTATCGCACATGGCTTATTCGATCCAGTCGTCACTATCGACCGGGCAATGGCCGCCCAGCAAAAATTGTCGTCGATGGGCTACAAGGTGCAATGGCAGACTTATCCTATGCCTCATTCCGTCTGCCCGCAAGAAATCAACGACATTTCTGTGTTTTTACAAAAAGTGTTGGCGTGACCCCTGGACTAGTCCGACAGATCTAACCAGATCCGTCTCAATCCCGGATCGTCCGGATAAGGATCCACGGTAAAGCCAAGCTTGGTCATCAGACTGATCATCGGTCGATTATCCGATAACACAGCGCCTTCAATGTAACTAAGGCCTTGTTCTTTGGCCGCACTGATTAATTTTCGCATCAGTCGTCCGCCCAAGCCCTGCCGTTGCCAATCATCGCCCACCACCAACGCGTACTCTGCACCATGACCGTCAGGATTGCGTAAATAATGGGCGAGGCCGATTACCACGTCTTTTTTACGTCCGCGATCTGCCGGATCAGGCTCGTTGGTCGTCACCACCAACGCCAATTCACGGTGGTAATCGATTTGGGTATAACGGGCAATCATACGGGGGGTCAGTTCACGCATCATCGAGACAAATCGCATATATCGTGATCGATCCGAAAGGCCACGGATAAAGTTCTGCAACGCTAGTGCATCTTCAGGCCGAATGGGGCGCAATGTGCCCTCACGCTCATCACCAAACTCAAGCGCCTCAACCCATCGATATGGATAAGGATGGATCGCCATGTGCGGATAACCGAGCATCTGCGGATCGGACCGTTGAGCGAGGGCGCGCAACGTGATGTGCGTCTCAAGCGCATAAGGGGACTGATCATCGACATAAACCGGATCGAACACGATCCGTTCGATATCAGGCAGCTCTGCCACCATGACGGACACTTGTTCAATGGTGGCTAGCAAGGCGTCATGAGCAGTCTGCGCGATATGACTCGCCAGCGATTGCCGCCAAATTTTGCTGCGATCAAGCAACAGTCGAGCAAGGTAAGGCGTTAAAGGTGCAAGATCAGTACCTGCGTCAGCGGCGACAATTCGGGCCACTGCACCCCCCGCACCAACACTCACGATCGGGCCAAAATGTAAATCGAGATGCACCTGAATACGCAAAGGGATTTGCTGTCGCAGCACCACCTCAAGCACCATGGTTTGCACCTGCATCGGTACATGAAAAGCCTCGAGCAGTGCCGCTATTTCTTCACTGCTCAGGTGGGTACGGCCTTGCTCACGCACCCGAGCCAACAAGGTTTTTGCCTGATGCACGTCGGGCGGACGTCCATCGGGATGGGGGGACTGCATCTGCAGCAAAAGCTGCTGGTTGTAGTGATAGCTGGCGAGAACGCCAAAGGCATCAGCGGCAGACTCAGGGGTTCTAAATGCGGGTGTCCCCGCATCATCCAACAGACGTCTTAATGGACGCATCTGTGCGTCCCCCATGAGACAGGTGATGATGGGCTTACGCGCGCCAGGGGCAATGAGCGCCAGCTCATCAACGACTGCACCGAGGTCGGCTCTCGCATCGGGGCTGAGCAACACCAAAACACCATCGACGTTCGCATCATTCAATAAGGTATGCAATACCTCGCGAATCAGTTGTCGTGTCAGTGGCCGATTCGTGACCACCGGATTAAACACGGACATCCCAGGCTCAAGTAGCTTGGCCAGCGCCATCCGCGTGTGGACACCAAAGTCGGCGCTAATGAATGGTACGCCGTCCGTGGCCAGATCCATCGCCAACTGTGGGGGGCCGTCGCCATTGGCCAAGACCGCAAGCCGGCGGCCAGTTGGTCGACGCAAATGGACCAATACTTTGAGCGCTGAAAACAGATTCACAAAATATCGAACACGAACCGCCCCAGCTCGACGCAGCGCCGCATCGAACGCCGCATCTTCTTGGTTTGAACCGAAGCTTCTACCCGCCTTGAGCACAACAACAGGTTTCACACTGGCAGCTGCACGCAGTGCGCTCATGAATTCACGACCAAACCCGATTTCATCGACATAAATAGCAATACTATCGGTGTGCGAATCGGTCGCGAGGTACTCGATAATGCCGGCGATTCTCGCAACCGTCTCGCTGCCTAAGGCGACTACAGAAGAAAAACCAATATGCGTCTCGTCTGCCCAATCAAGCACGCTCGACACGATGGCACGAGATTGTGCAACAAACGCAACACGCCCCGTCCTTGCCAGCGTGGGATGCTGACTCAAATTCAAACCAAGGTGAGGTCGCTGAAGACCGAAAGAACCAGGTCCAAGCATCAAGCAACGATGCAGCGAAGCCCACCGCCTGCAAAGGTTGACCGTTTGCTCCGGCCGACTATCGACAGTGTTACTTTGCAGCAAAATGGCGGCCCGAGGACGAAATTGTTCTAGTGCCTCTAGCACCTCAGCTATTCGGGCCGGGTTGACGCACAGCACCGCAAGATCAAGGGCTTGCCCTTCGTCAACCCCTGCAAGTGCCAGCGGCATCTCTATCGGAGCACCTGCTTTCAGATCAACCGTGGTCAGCCGAGCCTGTTCGGCTGAGGGCAACGTGTGAGCCAGTGACAGTGGCTGATCGCTGACGATCAAAAGACTCTGGGGCTCAAACAAAGGTCCAAAGATATGGCGTTGCATGAAAATGAGCTCTCTAAACTAAAATGCTAATGTTTCAACCATACACGTTTCTTGACACGACTAAAGGTCACTAAACAACGGATTTAAGGCTCATGACCGATTTCTCGCATATTCGCACGCGCTTTGCCCCCTCACCAACAGGCTTCTTACACCTGGGTGGTGCTCGCACGGCCTTATTTTCTTGGGCATTCGCACGCCACTATGGTGGCACATTTATTCTACGAATAGAAGACACAGATCTTGAGCGCTCAACACCCGAGGCGGTACAGGCGATTCTGGACGGGATGAATTGGTTGGGCCTCACTCCCGATGAAGGTCCTTTCTATCAGATGCAACACATGGATCGTTACCGCGAGGTACTTGCGGGTATGTTGGCAGCCGGCACCGCTTATCACTGCTATAGCTCTCCCGAAGAAGTTGACGCGATGCGCGAAGCAGCAAAAGCACGTGGCGATAAACCCCGTTATGACGGCACGTGGCGCCCAGAACCAGGCAAGACGTTACCGTCGATTCCCGCTGATCGAAAACCGGTGGTGCGTTTTAAAAACCCGCTAGGGGGTGCAACGGCTTGGGTTGATATGGTGAAAGGTCCTATCAGCATCGACAACGGCGAACTCGATGACTTAATCATCGCAAGGCCAGATGGCACGCCTACTTACAATTTCTGTGTGGTCGTTGACGATTGGGATATGCGGATATCGCATGTGCTTCGGGGCGATGATCACGTCAACAACACGCCTCGTCAGATCAATATTCTGCGCGCGCTGGGCGCCCCAATCCCTCAATACGGGCATGTGCCCATGATCTTGGGCCCAGATGGCGAAAAGCTGTCAAAACGCCATGGTGCGGTCAGCGTGATGGAATACCATCACGAAGGCTACCTTGCAGAGGGCATGATCAATTACCTGGCTCGACTCGGTTGGAGCCACGGTAATGACGAAATCTTTTCGCGCGACCAATTGGTTGAATGGTTTGATCCACAACACCTGTCGAAGTCAGCCGCTCAGTGGGATCCAAAAAAGCTCAATTGGGTCAATGCACACTACCTGAAGCAAAGCGATAATGCATCGTTGGCAAGAGCAGTTAGCGACCGGATCAGCGCGCGCGGCGGCAATCCTGCAGCGATCAATTTGGTCGACGTGGTAGAACTGCTCAAAGACCGGGCAGAAACGCTCGAACAATTAGCCGATGCAGCTATGCTGTTTTGCGGCCCATTCCAACCAGCCGGACAAGATCTGATCGCGCAACATTTGACTGCATCGGCACGTGTTGTGCTAGCCGATTTCGCCCAGCAGGCAGCTACCATCGATTGGACGAAAGACGCGATTGCAGCTTTGATTAAATCGGTACTCGCGTCGCACGGGCTCAAAATGCCTCAGCTGGCGATTCCGTTACGCGTCGCCGTGGCAGGTACTACCCAAACACCAGCGATCGATGCCGTGCTGGCACTGTTGGGTCGAGAGGTGGTTCTGAACCGATTGAACGAATCTTGAAGCGTTGTTATTCCAAAGCTTTTAAAGTCAGCGATAAGCTTTGGATAACAAAAAGGATCCATCATCAAGTCGCCCTCAAGCAAGGCAAGCAACGGAATGCAGGCGCAGATGTCCACCGCGACGAACTGCCATGGCGTTAATTAAGTAGAAAACTAGGGGGCATTTTTTTTGCCGTCACCGCTTTACTGCCAGTGCGTGACTCGCGAAACATCAGACGATCGCCTTTGACACTATCGACTTGATAACGAACCGTATAAATCGGATCGTCAAAGTCAACCAGCTCACCGTTAGAGCGCACGACTTGCGTTGTAAGCACCGACGTCTCAAGCGACCAACAACCGGTTTCACGTAATTCTGAGCGTATGTTGCGCCCCTGCTTAACCCGTGTTTGTTGTTTCAGTTTTCCGTCCGCCGCAAAGGTCATGAGCGTCTGTACTTCACCCGCAACTCCCTTTTGTTGCTTGATGTAATACCACTGTCCAATGAGCTCATTGTTTTTCGTCGGCGCGATGCAGACTGGCTCGGGTGGCGCCTTTGGTGGTTCGGGCTTCGGAGGTAAAGGATCCTCCATGGCGCAGCCCGTCATGAGCAACACGAAAACTAACGCGAAAATTTTATACATTGCCAACTCGCCGCTAAATTTCTGAACCTGAAACAACACCATCATCACAAAAATCCCCGCTCATTGTTAACCAGTCAAACGAGCAAGCCCGAAGTTTGTCAGTTTTTGACAAGTGTGGCTGTAAGAAAAAGTCTGGTGCTCACGCAACAAGCTCGGCATTTTTGTCAAACACGTCTATTTTAGCTTTTATGTTCGGTTGAAAAAAAATTCGCAAAACAAAGAGCCAGCGTAGCTTTCTCGTCTAAAACCCGCGCAATTGGTGCAGATGCAACCCCACATCCCAAGCTGATGCGGACATTCATTGAACCTTGAGAACTGAATGCATAAAAATTAAATTTTCTTGTTGATCAGCGGCCACCAAACCACTAGAATTAGTATTGTATCCACGCAAAACCACAACATGTAGTAGCGATAGTCGTCGCTAACAGCAGGAGCCCATATGCAGACTTCCACCAGCATTTCAGCGCGCACAGAAAACCCTGCAGCGTTTCCCATTCAGGCCACGGCCCCCATCGAGACAGCATACGCTCACTATCACATCATCCGCCGTAATGGCGCGGTGGTGAACTTTGAACCCAGCAAGATTGGCATCGCACTGACCAAAGCGTTTCTCGCTGTCAACGGTGGCCAAGGGGCTGCTTCAGCGCGTGTGCGCGAGCTTGTCGACAATCTGACCCGCCAAGTGGTGTCAGTTCTAATGCGCGGCCGACCAAACGGCGGCACTTTTCATATCGAAGATATACAAGACGCCGTTGAACTGGCGCTGATGCGCTCAGGCGAGCACGATGTTGCGCGCGCCTATGTGCTTTACCGTGAACGTCGCTCGCAAGAACGTGCACGCACGCAAGCGGATCAGGCACCTGTCCAAACAACGTCATTCAATGTGACCGACAACGGCATCACCAAACCGCTGGATATGGCTAAGCTGAAGGCGACCATCGAATCGGCTGGCTTCGGTTTGGGCGACTTTGTAGACAGCGAAGCAATTTTGCGTGAAACACTTAAAAATCTGTACGACGGTGTGCCCGTTGAAGAGGTTTACAAATCAGCCATTCTGGCTGCTCGTTCCTCTGTTGAAAACGACCCAGCCTACAGTCAAGTGACTGCCCGTCTGTTGCTTCATACTATTCGCAAAGAGGTGCTACAGGCTGAAGTTTCGCAAGAGGACATGGCCACTGAGTACGCAACTTACTTCCCGAAATTCATTAAAAAGGGCGTTGAAGCGGGCTTGCTCAATAGCGAACTAGCACGCTTTGATTTAGCGCGTCTTGCCGCCATGCTCGATTCAAGTCGCGATTTGCAATTCGATTATTTGGGCCTGCAGACGCTTTACGACAGATACTTCTTGCATATCCGCGGTCAACGTATCGAACTGCCTCAAGTTTTTTTCATGCGCGTGGCCATGGGCCTTGCCATCGGCGAAATCGACCGTGAAACACGAGCCATTGAGTTCTATCAGACGCTGTCGTCATTTGATTTCATGAGCTCAACGCCTACCCTGTTCAACGCAGGGACCTTGCACTCACAATTGTCTTCTTGCTATCTGAGCACCGTCTCCGATAACCTTGACGGCATTTACGAAGCCATCAAAGAAAATGCATTGCTTGCAAAATACGCGGGGGGTCTTGGCAACGACTGGACACCCGTACGAGCCATGCGCAGCCACATCAAGGGTACAAACGGCGAAAGCCAAGGTGTTGTGCCCTTCCTTAAAGTTGTCAACGACACGGCCGTTGCTGTCAATCAAGGTGGCAAGCGCAAAGGCGCAGTTTGCTGCTACCTCGAAACATGGCACCTCGACATTGAAGAGTTTTTAGATCTTCGTAAGAACACCGGTGACGAGCGTCGGCGCACCCATGACATGAACACCGCGAACTGGATCCCTGACCTTTTCATGAAGCGAGTCATCGAAGGCGGTTACTGGACGTTATTCTCACCGTCGGATTGCCCAGACTTGCATGACAAG
This sequence comes from Jezberella sp., assembly GCF_964834465.1. NCBI lineage: Bacteria > Pseudomonadati > Pseudomonadota > Betaproteobacteria > Burkholderiales > Alcaligenaceae > Jezberella > Jezberella sp. Next base: position 99,965 of record NZ_CBAZRM010000009.1, on the reverse strand, counting down.
GTAGGGGTCGCCTTTGAAAAGGCTTACACCGGCTATGAAGAGAAGGCAGCGCGTGGTGAGCTGACACTCTTTAAGAAAATGCCTGCGCTCGACTTGTGGCGCAAAATGTTATCGATGTTGTTCGAGACCGGCCACCCTTGGATCACCTTCAAAGATCCCTGCAACATTCGTTCGCCGCAGCAACACGTTGGTGTTGTTCACAGCTCGAACCTGTGTACAGAAATTACCTTAAACACCAACGACTCAGAGATTGCCGTCTGCAATTTAGGATCAGTAAACTTATTGCGCCACCTCAAGACAAATAGTGATGGCACCTTGTCGCTCGATCACACGAAATTGCAAAAAACCATTAATGTGGCCATGCGCATGCTCGATAACGTGATCGATATCAATTACTACGCGGTTGCGAAAGCTCGTAATTCCAACGTCCGTCATCGCCCAGTCGGCATGGGCATCATGGGCTTTCAGGATTGCCTGCATGTCATGCGCACCCCTTACGCATCGCAGCAAGCTGTCGAGTTTGCTGATCAATCAATGGAAGCGGTGTGCTACTACGCCTACAGTGCGTCAAGCGATCTTGCTGCAGAACGCGGTCGTTACGCGAGCTACGATGGCTCACTCTGGTCACAAGGCATTCTTCCAAAAGACTCGCTGACGTTGTTGCGCGAGCAGCGCGGTGGCTATGTTGAAGTTGACGACTCGAGCACGATGGATTGGGACGCGTTGCGTGAACGCATCAAAAAGCAAGGCATGCGCAACTCAAATTGTGTCGCAATTGCACCTACGGCAACAATATCGAATATTATTGGTGTGTCCGCGTGCATTGAACCAACATATCAAAACTTGTACGTTAAATCGAACCTCTCCGGCGAGTTCACTGTGGTCAACGAACACCTTGTTCGCGATCTCAAGAAACTCGGTTTATGGGACGAAGTCATGGTCGCAGACCTAAAGTACTTCGACGGTAGTTTGTCCCGTATTGATCGCGTTCCTGCCGAACTGCGTGCGTTATATGCGACCGCGTTTGAAATAGAACCCTCATGGCTTGTTGAGTGTGCATCACGTCGCCAGAAATGGATTGATCAAGCACAATCATTAAACATTTACATGGCTGGTGCTTCGGGTAAAAAGCTGGACGACACCTACAAGCTGGCATGGTTAAGAGGGTTGAAAACAACTTATTACCTGCGCACCTTAGGTGCAACCAGTGCTGAAAAATCGACTGGTCGTGGTGGTGAACTGAACGCGGTGAATTCCTCAGGCGCTGGATCAACCTCCGGTACCTTTGCTAGTGCCCCATTGGCACCCAATCTGCCCGAGCCTGAAATACTCGGTGCCGCTTGCACGATGAGACCAGGTGACCCTGGTTTTGAAGAGTGCGAAGCTTGCCAATAACTGACACTGGATTATAAAAATGCTGACCTGGAACGACGACTTACCTGTCACAAATACTGCGCCCCCAATCCCGCCCGTTGTTGGTGGCCTTGGGCTGGCGAGCGCCGCGGCGGCTGCGTTGCGCCAAGCAACGGGGGTTTTCGGCGATACAGCGCTGCCAACGCCTCTGGCACAAGAAAGCGTGTTGCCAACTGCGTCAACGGCACAACGGCGCGTTAACGTCGCTGACAAGCGCATCATCAACGGCCAAACAGATGTCAATCAACTGGTGCCTTTTAAGTACAAATGGGCCTGGGAAAAATACATCGCTACTTGCGCCAATCACTGGATGCCCCAAGAGATCAACATGTCGCGCGACATCGCTCTCTGGAAAAACCCAACAGGCTTAAGCGATGACGAGCGTAGAATCATCAAGCGCAATCTGGGTTTTTTTGTCACCGCCGATTCTTTGGCTGCCAATAACATTGTGCTCGGCACCTATCGCCACATCACAGCACCCGAGTGTCGACAGTTCTTGCTTCGCCAAGCCTTTGAAGAGGCTATCCATACCCACGCTTATCAATACATCGTTGAAAGTTTGGATCTGGACGAGTCTGAAATCTTCAACGCCTATAACGAAGTCCCATCGATTCGTGCAAAAGATGAGTTTCTGATTCCTTTTATCGACGCAATTGCTGACCCCAATTTTAAAACGGGCACGCCAGAAAACGATCAGACGCTGCTTAAATCCTTGATCGTGTTTGCCTGCTTGATGGAAGGCCTGTTCTTTTACGTGGGCTTTACCCAGATTCTTGCGCTTGGCCGTCAGAACAAGATGACAGGTGCTGCCGAACAGTACATGTACATCCTGCGTGATGAATCCATGCATTGCAATTTTGGCATCGACCTCATTAACAGCATCAAACTCGAAAACCCTCACCTCTGGACACCTGCATTCCGCGAAGAAATTCGTGCGCTGTTTGGCAAAGCGGTTGAGCTTGAATATGCCTATGCCGAAGACACGATGCCGCGTGGTGTGTTGGGTTTAAACGCGCCGATGTTTAAATCGTATTTGCGTTTTATTGCCAATCGTCGCTGCCAGCAGATTGGTATTGAACCGCTATTTGCCCAGGAAGAGAATCCTTTTCCATGGATGGCAGAAATGATTGATCTAAAGAAAGAACGTAACTTTTTTGAAACTCGCGTGATTGAGTATCAAACCGGGGGGGCTCTCAATTGGGAGTAATCACCCCCTTGTCCTTACTGATTCACGCTTATTACATGCCGAAGGCTGACGTTAGCTTTCGGTGCCATTTGAATTGATTCTCGCCCTCAGGCGGGACTCAGTTCAAATGGCTGTGCCGCATTCATTAGCGCAAACGTTTTTACTGATGCAGGATGGCAGTAGTTTGCGCCGATGAATAACTCGGGCGACATGAAATCCCATGGTGGGATCTAGTCAAGCACGGGTTTTAGTTTGGGACCCTGAACTTAAGGAGTATTACCATGGCAACAGCCAAAAAAGCAGCAAAGAAAGCCCCTGCCAAGAAAGCTGCAGTAAAAGCAGCCGTCAAGGCAGTTGTAAAGAAAGCTCCTGCTAAAAAAGCAGCAGTGAAGAAAGTTGCAGCAAAGAAAGCTCCAGCTAAACCAGTTGCAGCGAAGAAAGTTGTCGCCAAACCGGCTCCAGCCAAGAAAGCGGCAGCACCTGTAAAAAAAAAGTAGTTAAAAAGGTAGCGGCAGGTAAGCCTGCTGTTACTCCTGCAGTAGCTCCCTCGACCGCAGCAGCTCCAGGCGCGAAAACCGCCTTGAACCCTGCAGCATCGTGGCCCTTCCCAACGGGTGGTCGTCCATAGGTTCTATTGATGGACGTAGGGATAAACCGTCTGGCCATGCCAGGCGGTTTTTTACTTTTTGAATCTCTCCAAGCGCTTCATGCGTGCGACAATATCTGCTGACCTTGTCCGAGTTGTGAGATATGACCTCAACCATCACTGAAATCCTAGGGTTTCTCCTCCAAACAGCGTCAACGGTGTTCGGTGCTGCACTGCTAGCTCGAGCATGGATGTATACCGTCAGGCTTCATCCCTTTAATCCAGCTGCCAAAACAACCGCCCAGTTAACTGACTGGATCGTTTTGCCCTTACGACGCATCATGCCGCAGGCAAAATATATCGACTGGGGCTCTGTGTTTGCTGCCTACCTTGTCGCGGTTGTCTATCTCGTCCTGCTATCCGTGCTAATTAGGGGTGCCTGGCTACCCTCTTCCCTCGTGATTCGTTTGTTGATGACCGCGCTGGTGAAAGTGGCAACTTGGTCTTTAAATCTCATTGTTTGGCTCACGTTGATTCAAACGGTACTGTCCTGGGTGAATCCGCTAGCACCCATCATGCCCGTTTTACGAACGCTCAGTGACCCCTTGCTCGCGCCGATACGGCGAATCACACCGAACTTAAATGGCATTGACCTGTCTACTATTGTTCTGTTCGTTCTCGCGCAGATTGCCTTGATCGTTCTAGACAAGATCAGCTTTGCGCTCTTTCCCATTTAAATAAGACTCGCGTATGTGGATATCTACTTCGATGAAACCGTTCATCGTTGCTGTAACTTCTTTGTTTTTGCTTTGTGCAGGATATGCCAATGCACAGACACCCTCCGTTAATTCACTGCTTTTAAAAGCGGCAACGCCAACGCCTAAAAAAGTAGATGCAATCACTGCTGATGGTGGCTCAAGCAAAGAGCGGCTTGCCAAGACCGTTGCTCAGCAAACAGATACTCAAAAACAACTGGACGCCGCCACCGTAGAGATTAACAAGGCAAAAAACGCCGCTGCTGCGCTGCCAGCCAACGCCTCAGATTACCAGCGTCAAGCTGCTGCTCAATTAGAAAGTGCACTACAAACACGGATAGATTTCTTGTCGCAGACCAATGATCTGCTCAAAGAATTAGAACGCCAGATTCTCAATACAATGACGGCGGAAAGTGACCGAGATAACTGGAAACCACCAGCTGGTACCCCACCATGGCCTTTAGCCACGGGCGACGAGGCGCTGATCATCACACAACAATTAAACGCTCAGATCAATAAACAAACGAGAAAGCTAGGGATTCTCGACGAAGATATCGTTGCTCAAAAGAAGCGCCGAGCGCAGGCAGAAGTCGATCTGCGTCAGATAATGGGGCTGGTCAGTAATAGCAAATCCTTCTCAGAAGCAGACTTGGCCGTGCGTCAAGATATTGAGCGTGCAAAAACGAAGCTTGATTTATTTGACCTTGAACTCACCCGCACGGATGTCGAGCGATTGATCATCCTCCAAATGCGTCGCTTGCTGTACGTGCAGTTAAGTGCTGCCCAGCAAACGTGGGATTATTATCAAAATCGATTTGCGTTCACGCAACAAGATCTGGATAACCGCCTCGCCGACATCGACAAAAAAATATCAGCCTTGCGCGCGAAAGAGCAAGAAACTAGCACGCGATTAAATCAGGTCGTCGCACTAGCAAAAAGCACCAAAACACGTCTCACTGCAATGGAAGGCCGCACAAACGCGGTTGCAAGCGATATCGCTCAGGCGAAAAAGGCTTGGCTCAATGCAGATTCTGCGGCAAGCGGCGTTAGAACCGAGCGAGCGAAATACCGAGCATTGATTGAACTTGAGCTACTGTCAAAGCAGATCTGGACGCTCAGACAGCAAGTACACGTTAAGGACAACCTGTCAGCCAACGTGAAGACCTTGCAAGCGCGTTTGGTTGAATATAGCCGCAAGCTCGACCAGGGCATACAGTATCTGCGGGAAATTATCGAAGAAACCAACCAAACCTTGGTGGGGCTTAAAGAACAAAGGCTAAACGCCGAAAATTTCAGTGATCGGGCTTTTTACGATGGGTTAATTCAACAGAGTTCGACTCGGATAGAAGACCTTCGTTCAGTAGATGCGCAAACCGATCGTGTCAAACAATTGCTGGGTATTGCCACCATCGAGGTCGATCGTGCTGCCAGAAGTCTGAGCTTTTGGGAAAACGCCCGAAACGTCGGCACCACCGTGAGCGACGCCTTTCAAACAGTTTGGCGTTACGAGTTAATTGCCGTCGACGACACCGCGATCGTCGATGGTCGTGAAATAAAAACCAAACGTAGCGTGACGGTCGGCAAAAGTGTCGGTGCGCTTGCCATCCTCTTCATCGGATTCTCGCTCATCAGCAAAATCATTAGAAGAAGCCTTGCGCTCGCGGTTAGCAAGGCTGGCCTTACCGCTAGTCGCTCTGTGGTGGTTGGCCGATGGTTGACTCTCGGTGCTGGCATCACGCTGGTGATCTGTGCCTTCAACTTGGTCGAAATCCCGCTGAGTGCGTTTGCGTTTTTTGGTGGAGCGCTTGCCATCGGTGTTGGTTTTGGCACGCAGAATTTGCTTAAAAACTTATTCAGCGGTGTCATGCTGCTGATCGAGAAGTCTATTCGAATCGGTGACGTCGTTGAAATAGACAACATTACCGGCACCGTCACGTCGATCGGGATCAGGTTCTCTACGATTCAAAGCGCTCACGGGACCGACAATTTAATCCCCAACAGCGTCTTGGTTGAGCAAAAACTCGTTAACTGGACGTATTCAACACCCGACGTCAGGCGTGAGATTCAAGTAACAGTCGCTTATGGCACAAACGCCAAAGACGTCATTGATCTACTGATCAAAGTGTGTGCAGAGCACGAAGGCGTGCTTGAAAACCCAGCACCCGTGGCGACCTTGCTTGACTTTGGGGATAGGGGCTTGGTGTTTAGCGTGCAACTATGGATCAGGCTCACCCCCAGCACGAGTTTGATGGCCACGCTGGGCAGTGTCAGGCTGGCCATCCTCGAGTCTTTCACTCAAGCGGGAATCAAACTACCCTTCCCTCATTATGTCGTGCAGCTAGAAAAAAACGACTAGCTTAGATCGGCGTGACGCGAGTCGGACCAGCACCGCTGATCACTTGCACACGCTGATTCACCACTAAAGCGACGTCCGACTCTTGTGCGATCACGCGAAGTTCACCATTATCGAGCCGCACAGTGATTTCATAGCCATCTTTTTTGCCAACGCTGTCTTCAATCGCATTGCCCGCAATCGCACCCAAAATGGCACCACCGACAGTCGCCAGCGCATTGCCATTACCGCGCCCAACTGAATTGCCGGCAATGCCACCAACAGCAGCACCACCGATCAAGCCAGCGCCGCTATTACGCTCTTGCTGAATCACAATTGAGCGAACCGCCGTCACCGTGCCTAAACGCACGATTTGCTCTCTCTGCGCTTGGCCGTACGTGTAGACGTTGGCAGAGGCGCTGGGTTGCGCACAACCCGACAGCGATGTTGCCGCGACCGTACAAAGGACAGCAGCGGTCACCCGCACGTGACGGGAAGAGAGAGGAAATAGATTTGCCATGTCGGATAAACCTCCTGATTGATCTGGCTGACAATAATACGCCAATTAGCGATTATTCAATTTAAACTTAAACCGTACTGACCTTGCAATTGATCATTCACTTGAGCACGCGTTGGGGCATGATTTTGAGGCCCCGACGAAGCAATTTTGATTGACCCCATCAGACTGCCTAATTTGCATGCGTCTGACCACGACCAGCCGGCGGTTAACCCGTACAACAAACCCGCCCGATGGGCATCACCACAGCCAGTTGGATCAACGACTGCCGTTGGTGTCACAGGTGCGATGTGCTCTTGCTGGCCACCTGTGTAAAGCGTTGCCCCTTCGCCACCACGAGTCACTATTGCCGCCTGCAATCCCTCAGCCAACTGTTGAATCGATTTGCCCGTTCGCTGCTCAACAACACTTGCCTCATAATCATTGACCGTCATCGCCGAGGCAAGTTCCAACATGGCAGAAATTTCTTCCCCGTCGAACAAAGGCATTGCTTGACCAAGATCGAAAATAAAAGGGGTGCCCTGCGCATGCAGACGTTTGGCGTGGCTAATCATCCCCTCTTTCGAGTCAGGTGCAACGATGGCCCAGGGCGCCTCATAACCGGTCAAGTCATTCTCTGCAGAACGACTCATCGCCCCCGGATGAAAGGACGTGATCTGATTATTATCCTGATCCGTCGTGATAAAGCATTGTGCCGTCAAAGTGCCGGGCAACCGTTGAATCAAACGGGTATCAATTCCCAGACTATCAAAACGTTTCACGTAATCTTCAGCATCGGTTCCTACCGTGCACACGGGGATGGGATTGCCGCCCAACAACTTAAGGTTGTAAGCAATATTACCGGCACATCCACCAAAGTCCCGACGCATGGTAGGAACAAAAAAGGAAACGTTCAAGGCGTGAATTCGGTCGGCAAGAATATGATCTTTGAAGCGACCTTCAAAAACGGCGATCGTGTCATAGGCGATCGAACCACAAATCAAAACGGGTGTTGTCATGCTTATCTCAAGGAAAATATTTATCAAGCAAAAATCCGCTAATCTGCAGACCGGCGACCGTTAGCGGCAGGACTAAATTGACCTCTTGGCCCTTGTCGAACGGTTGATCGAGCAAACTGCGCGGCAAGTATTGGTAAGGAGACACAATCTTACGAACCACAACGGTGCCTGAAGCATCTTTCAGCGCCAGAACGAGGTTGGGCCATGACTGTTGTTGGTCGTAGCGATTTCGAAGCGTAAAAAGAAAGTTGAATCCGCTGGTTTGTCCATCCGCAAAAGAGCTTGCGACAGGTTGCAGCGCCGTGGCTTCAATACTGATTCTCTCTAGTCGATGGCTGTAGCCGACCTCGCATTTGAGTTTGCTGCAAAGCTCACTGAGCGCAGGCCGTAAGGGTGGCACTGCGCGAGCGATATCGTTACGAAAGACAAAAACCAATTGACCAAGTAGAAGCACAAGTGATGCAAAAATAGCCAGTGCCCATAAGATTCGAGCAACCACCGCTGGCGGGCTATTTTCATCGTCAAAGGCGAACTCGCTCGTTGTCCGGCGGGCAGACTGAGGTGATGTTGCCAACAAAGCCTCATCAGGCGAGGCACTGAGAACGGGCTCATCATGCACTCGACCCTCTGTACCAAACGGACTATGGCTTTCATGCAATTCGTGATCGTGATCGTCGATAAAATGTTCACTGCCTGCAGGGTCAGCGCGCAGCGTTGGCTCGTCAGCGATGACCGGTTCATGAGTCAGACCATGTTCGGTTTGCGGTACTTCACTCGGCGAGGATGACGTACTGTGGCTATCCGGGCGGTAACGAATCACAGCGGGCGCGGCGTCGAATTCTTCAGCATGGGGTCTTTGTGTGGGCAAGGCTGGTTCAATCGCTGTTGATTCAATCGCAGCCGTTTCAGCCACCACCTCGCTGACGGGCGCGGGCCGTGTCAGCGTCGGCAAGTCAGCCTCTAGCGTCGCAAAACCGTCAAACACGTAGCCACAGCCACCACAACGAACCAAGCCGTCATGTAATCGCAACTGATCTAAAACCACCAGAAAACCACGTTGGCATTTGGGACAGCGCGTAACAAGACTCATGACGATGCCCTTTTAAGGTTTCATGCCTGTTAAGCAAACCCATCCATCACGGGACTGCCATATTTGCATCGCTAGCCAAGGCGCATAAGCCTGACTGACCTCGTCAGCCTGCCTCTCGAGCACGCCCGATAAAATCAAATGACCACCAGGCTTGACTCTGCCCGCGAGCATTGGGGCTAATACTTTGAGTGGATTCGACAGAATATTGGCAACCACAACGTCAAACATACCCTCTGCTAACGCATCAGGCAACATCGCCTTGACGGTCACCCCGTTAACACGCGCGTTATCGACCGTCGCTTCGACAGCTTGCTCGTCAATATCAACACCAACCGTAGAACTTGCGCCAAGTAAAGACGCAGCAATCGCCAGAATACCCGAGCCGCATCCATAATCCAGCACGCTCGCGTTGCGCGGCAGCGTATCGGCCAACCATTCAAGGCAAAGATGTGTTGTGGGATGACTACCCGTTCCAAACGCCAAGCCTGGGTCAAGTTGTATTGCGATTTGGCCATCGATCGGTGAGGCAGGCATTTGATCCGCATGCCAACTAGGCACAATCAACACGCGTTCGCCAATCGTAATCGGGCCAAACTGCGACTGCGTGAGCCTAACCCAATCGGCATCGGGCACCTCGCGCAGCGTGGTTGCGGTTTCTGCAAATGAATATCCTGTGTCCGCCTGCACCTGTTCAAGTAACTGCTGCGGATCTAATCCATCAGCCAATAACGCAACGACTTGAATGCGGTCCCAGCCGTCTAACTGAGGCTCACTGCCCGGCTCACCGAACATGGGCTTCTCGACAGCGGTGTCCAGATCTGCATCTTGAACGCTGATCGACAGCGCACCGCGAAGAAGCAACGCATCGGACACCATGTCTGCGTCGCCACCGGCGCAACTGAATACCAACTCGCGCATATCAACCTTTACGGACGCTGTGAGAGCTTATGCTCGAGATAATGGATACTGGTACCACCTTCGACAAACTTGCCATCAACCATCAGCTCTCGGTGCAAGGGAATATTGGTTTTAATGCCCTCAACTACCATCTCTGACAGAGCGATCTCCATCCGCGCGACGGCCTGCGCGCGCGTCGCACCATAAGTAATCACTTTCGCAATCATCGAATCGTAATTGGGCGGAACAAAATAACCATTGAAAACGTGTGAATCTATCCTGACCCCTGGACCACCAGGCGTGTGCCAATTGGTGATTCGGCCAGGACTTGGCACAAAAGTGAACGGGTCTTCGGCATTAATGCGGCATTCGACGGCATGCCCTTTGAACGTTATATCCTTTTGACGCAAGGTAAATTTCTCACCTGCAGCCACCAATATTTGTTGCTGAACCAAATCAATGCCAGTAATCAACTCGGTCACTGGATGCTCAACCTGAATGCGCGTGTTCATTTCAATAAAGTAGAACTCGCCGTTCTCATACAGAAACTCGAACGTGCCTGCACCCCGATAACGAATCTTGCGGCAGGCTTCGGCACATCGCTCACCAATTTTTTCAATCAATTTTCGATCAATGCCTGGCGCTGGCGCCTCTTCAATCACTTTCTGATGACGTCGCTGCATTGAGCAATCGCGCTCACCTAGCCAGACAGCACTCTTTTCGCCATCGGCTAACACCTGGATTTCAATATGACGTGGGTTCTCGAGAAACTTCTCGAGATAAACCTCAGGGTTATTAAAGGCGGCGGCGGCTTCGGCTTTGGTGGTGCTCACCGCGTTGAGCAAGGCAGCTTCGGTATGCACCACACGCATGCCTCGACCACCGCCACCGCCTGCGGCTTTGACAATGACAGGATAGCCCACTGAATTAGCCAGTTGCAAGATCTCTTGGGGATCATCAGGCAACGCCCCGGGCGACCCAGGAACCACTGGCACCCCTGAAGCGATCATGGCTTGCTTTGCGCTGACCTTGTCACCCATCAAACGAATCGATTCTGGGCGAGGGCCAATGAAAACAAAGCCACTTTTCTCGACACGTTCTGCAAAATCGGCATTCTCTGACAAAAAGCCATAGCCAGGATGAATGGCCTCAGCGTCCGTCACTTCAGCGGCTGAAATAATGGCTGGCATACTCAGATAACTGTCTTTCGACGCGGCTGGGCCAATACAAACGGACTCATCCGCCAAGCGAACGTACTTCGCTTCACGATCGGCCTCTGAGTGCACCACCACCGTTTTAATGCCCATCTCGCGACACGCACGCTGGATGCGTAAGGCAATCTCGCCGCGATTGGCGATCAGAATCTTTTCAAACATATTATGCAATCACAAACAAAGGCTGGCCGTATTCGACAGGTTCACCGTTTTGCACCAAGATCTCTTTGATGACGCCCGATTTGTCCGCTTCAATTTCGTTAAGCAGTTTCATGGCTTCGATAATGCATAGGGGCTCACCTTCTTTGACCGTCTGACCGACCTCAACAAAAGGGGCGGCCGCCGGGCTGGACGCCCGATAGAACGTACCGACCATCGGCGCCTTCACCTGATGACCTGCTGCCTCAACGACTGCTGAGGCATTCGCTTGTGCAGCAGGGGCGGGCGCAACAGGTGCCGCAGCGACCGGTGCTGGATGATAGGCAACAGGCTGATTTGCCTGCGAAAACTTCACAATTCTGACTTTCCCCTCACCCTCGGTGATTTCAAGTTCAGCGATCCCTGATTCGGCAACCAGATCGATGAGGGTTTTTAATTTTCTAAGATCCATAATTGATTCCGTAAATATATTTGAGGAATAAGAGTAAGTTAATGACTGATCGCGACCTTCAGCGCCGCTTCGTAGCCCTGAGGCCCCAAACCGGCAACGACCCCCATTGCTAGCTCGGATAAGTAAGAGTGATGCCGAAACGACTCACGCTTATAAACGTTAGACAAATGTACTTCGATGAACGGGATGGACACACCGGCCAGCGCATCACGAATCGCGATACTCGTATGCGTATAAGCACCTGCGTTAATAATGATGAATGTTGTCCCATCTAAGCGTGCGGCCTGAATTCGATCAACGAGCGAGCCCTCGTGATTGCTTTGAAACGCCTCGACTTCGGCACCCGCTTCGGCTGCCAGGGCAAACAGGCGATCGTTAAGATCCGAGAGCGTCATGTGACCGTAGATATCTGGCTCGCGAGAGCCAAGCAGATTCAGATTAGGGCCGTGTAAAACGAGAATCCGCTGAGCCATCTTATAACCACCTGCACATTGAACAAAATAGTCGCCTTTTTACGCTAAATCCGGCGATTTGTCTAATTACGTCTTTTAATTCTTGGATAACGCACTGATTCTATTATTGAGATCATCGATTTTTACTTGCCCGAGGATCGTTTCTACCAAGTTACCCTTGGCATCAAACAAGACAGTAAACGGTAGACCACCGGCCGCGTTGCCCAGTTGTTGAATCGTCGCAATCGCACGGTGCCCAGCCACTAAAAGTGGATAACTTACGGGTATTTTAGTCACAAAATCGGTGATGTTCTTGTAGGTATCAACCCCAACACCCACAAATTGCACGTCAGGCATGCGCCGGGCCATCATGTCGAGTGCAGGCATCTCTTCGACGCAGGGCACGCACCAGGTTGCCCAGAAATTGACCACAAGGGGTTTGCCCACATACCCCTGCATTTTCATGTCATGACCCTGCAAGTCTGGCCAAGTACTGGCAAAAAACATCTTAACAGCCTCTGTCCTCACGGCAGCTGATCCAACAGGCTTGGACAACGCCTGATTCGCTTGCGGTGCGGCGCGTGAAGACGCCCGCCAAGCGTACCCGCCCACCGCAAATGCCACGGCCAAACCGGCGAAAGCCAAAATGATTGTCTGCTTCTTCATGGCGCACATCATACTAGGATGTTGGTGACAACAACTCACTCTACAATGCCGGCAGAGGAGTCGTTATGCATCTGCACATTTTAGGAATTTGCGGCACATTCATGGGTGGGTTGGCCGTCATTGCACGAGCCGCCGGTCATCGGGTGACCGGTTGCGACACAGGCGTGTATCCGCCCATGAGCACGCAGCTATCCCAGCAGGGGATTGAGTTGATAGAGGGCTACAGTGCCGATCAACTCGCACTCAAACCGGATTTATATGTCGTTGGCAACGTGGTCAGCCGGGGAAATCCGCTGATGGAAGCCATTCTGAACGAAGGATTGCCCTACACCTCTGGCCCGCAATGGTTGGGCGAAAATATATTAAGGTCGCAGCATGTGCTTGCCGTTGCCGGGACTCATGGCAAAACAACGACCAGCGCGATGCTGGCCTGGATTCTGCGATATGCGGATAAATCACCCAACTTTTTAATTGGTGGGGTCGCCCATGATTTAGGGGTATCTGCGCATTACGATCCATCGTCCCCCTATTTTGTGATCGAAGCTGACGAATATGACACGGCGTTTTTTGACAAACGGTCTAAGTTCGTCCACTACCGGCCTCGTACTGCGATTCTGAACAACCTCGAATTCGACCATGCTGACATTTTCGACGATCTGGCTGCAATCGAAGCGCAATTTCGTCACTTGGTCAGAATCATTCCTGAGCAGGGGCGCATCATCGTCCCCTCGGGGGATGAGGCCTTAGAAAGGGTACTGGCCCGTGGCTGCTGGTCAAAAGTTGTGCGCACTGGGGCTGCCGACGGGCTACGCGGACAAGCAGTTGGGGCGAATGAATTGAGCGTTTTCTTTGGTGACCGCTTGATCGGTTCGATCAAATGGGATCTGACCGGTGATCACAATCGTGCCAACGCGCTTGCCGCCTTGGCAGCAGCTCGTCACATCGGCATCGACCTTGAGACGGGTATCGCGGCTTTGTCAAAATTTCAAGGCGTCAAACGCCGAATGGAGATTCGCGGTGAAGTCCAAGGGATTATTGTGTACGACGATTTTGCACACCATCCCACGGCCATACAAACCACCATCAACGGTCTGCGTGAACAGGTTGGCTGTGCTCGGATCATTGCCGTGCTTGAGCCACGCTCTAACACGATGAAGCTTGGCACGACCGCAGCGCGACTGCCGGCTGCCCTCGCTGAGGCGGATGTGGTCTTTTGCTTTGCTCAGCAAACCGGCAAACACGCGCTTGGCTGGGATCCGCATGTCATCCTTGAGTCGTTAGGTGACCGCTTGCACGTTCACAGCGACATCGAGACACTGATCCACGCGATTGCTGAGATTGCTGGGCAAGGTGATCAGATCTTGATCATGAGCAATGGCGGTTTCGCCGATGTCCATCGCCGACTACTAGAAACTTTAGCGACAAAGCAAGACTAAGACGGGATTTGCATGTACGTATTATTTGAAGAAGACGGCGCGTTCAAAACGGGACACATCATGTCCGAATCAGACGCGACCCTGCAAGTCGAATCCAGTACCGGCAAGCGCAGCAAGATCAAACGCAATAGTTGTATCTTTAATTTCACTGCGCCTGCGCCTGATGCGCTGATGCCACTCGCCAGCGAATTAGCTCAAGATATCGATATTCAGTTCTTGTGGGACTGTGCACCCCAAGAAGAGTTCGACGTCGAGGCGCTCGGGGTCGATTATTTCGGGCACGCACCGAGCACTGTCGAAAAAACCGGGCTGCTGCTGCGCCTGCACGAAGCACCGATCTATTTTCATCGAAAAGGCAAAGGCCGTTACCGGCCTGCTCCACCAGATATTTTGACCGCTGCGCTTGCCGCCCAAGAGAAGAAGCAAAGGCAAGCAGAGCAATTGCAAGCATGGGTTGAGCAACTGGTTTCGGGTGAACTCCCCGCCCCGATTGGTGAAGCAGCCCTCACGCTAGTGACTAAGCCGGATAAAAACTCACTGGTCTGGAAAGCATTCGATGCTGCTTGCAAACAATTACAGCAAACACCAGAAAGGCTACTGTTAAACCTCGGGGCGTGGCCACATGCCTTGGCATTGCACCAAGCGAAATTCGAAGCCTTAAACTTCGCACAAGGGTTGCAATTCTCGCCCGTTGAGGTGCCATCACTTGGCAAGACCTTGCCTCATTCGGATGCGGTTGCCTACTCAGTCGACGACATCACGACAACCGAGATTGACGATGCGTTGTCTGTCAAACAGCTTGAGAGTGGCCATATTCAAGTAGGGATTCACATTGCCGCGCCGGGCCTGTCTGTCGAGAAAGGCAGCAAGCTGGATCAGCTCGCCCGTCAGCGCATGTCAACTGTCTATATGCCAGGGGCCAAAATCCCCATGCAACCTGAGGCGGTGATCGAGATGTTTTCTTTAAACGAGGGCATACCGATACCCGCACTTTCACTTTACGTGACCGTTGACCCGCAAAACGGCGACATTCTTGAGCATGAAAGCAGAATCGAGTACGTGACTGTCAGCAAAAACTTACGCCACAATGAACTGGATACCCAGATAACTGAAGCTTCGCTCGCGGATGTCAGTATCGAGTTGCCCTACGACAATTGGATCAGACCACTCTGGACGGTGGCAGTGGCGCTGTCGGCCAAGCGCGATCAAGTGCGGGGCAAACCCGAAAACAATAACCGCATTGAATATAATTTTTATCTGGATGGCCCTGCAGACAATCCTGACACGGTCATCAGACTCGAACCGCGCGCGCGCAATGCGCCTCTCGATCGCCTCGTTGCTGAATACATGATTTTGGCCAACAGCACCTGGGGTGGTTTGCTGGACAGGTGTGGCGTACCCGGTATCTATCGTTCACAGCAAACAGGCCGCGTGAGAATGAGCACCCAAGCGCTGCCGCATGAAGCCATCGGTGTCGCCCAATACGCTTGGTGCACCTCACCGCTCAGGCGTTACGTCGATTTGGTCAATCAATGGCAATTGATTAGCGCGATTGAGCATGGGGTTTCCGCGCCTTTGGTCGCCCCCTTCAAACCCCGTGACGCCGACTTGTTCGCGATTATTGGCGCATTCGATGCACAGTATGCCATCTGGAACGAACACCAGACTAATATGGAGCGTTATTGGTGTTTGCGATGGATCAAACAACATGGCATCAAGCACACTGAAGCCACTGTATTGCGAGATGATTTGATTCGAATCGCTTCAACCCCGTTGGTGACCCGTATCTCGGGAATGCCCGCCTTAGAGCGAGGCACGCTCGTGCAGATCGACGTGTTAGGCACGGATGAACTGAGTCTTGAACTGGATTGTAAATACGTCAGCCATGCTAGCGAACCTTCAGATCAGAACTAAGCGTTTATGGTTAGGCCGCCCGCAACAGCGATTCTTGCGCTGGGGTATTTTGCTGTCCATCGCGCTGCACGTGTCGGTGCTGGCTTGGCAACGCGATTTCCTGAAGCGACCCGAGGCGAGCCCCCCCTTACTTGAAATGGTGCTGGTCAATGCGACGACTGAAAGCAATCCTGTCGCCCCCACGGCGTTCGCTCAAGTAGATTTGGATGGCGGCGGTATCGCAGCAGGCGGTTATGCATCCAGCACGCAAGATAAGCTGGGTACAGAAGCACAAAACATCGTGATTGATGCCATGACAAAGCGTCGCCTTCAATTAGAAGCTGAACAAAAAGAGCTCTTGACATTGCTTGAGTCAACCACTCGCGCAGCGCAATCGAAGTCGGCAGAAAGTTTTGTCAAAAACTTCAACAACAGCGGAGAAGATCAGACTGATCAAGCACAGCTGCTCCTTAACGCAAAGCTTGCTGTGCTGTCCGAACAGGTGAAAGAATATAACGCGCGACCACGCAAGCATTTTGATGCCCCATCCACGCGGGCACACAAGTTTGCAACCTATGTTGACCAATGGCGCAGTAGTATCGAAAAAACAGGCACGCAGTTTTACCCTGGCAACGCGAATCAACGCGTTTATGGATCTCTTCAAGCAAGCATCACCATTAACGCCAATGGCCAAGTCATCGATATTACGATCGACAAGCCTTCGAATCAGGCGGTGCTGAACCAATCCGTGAAAAGAATCGTGTCACTCGCAGGCCCTTTCGCTGCCTTTACCCCAGAAATGCGTAAAGATATCGATCAAATTGTCATTACCAGAACGTGGCATTTTCTCAACACCGGCAGTCTTAAAACTGAGCAGTAATCTAATGTCATCAATGCCCACCCCCACCTTTGCAGTGATCGGGAATCCGGTCAAACACAGCAGATCGCCTCGTATCCACAGCCTTTTCGGTGAACAACTTGGCATCGACCTGCAGTACCAACGCATCGAATCACCGATTGACCAGTTTGCGCAAACGGTAGAGACATTTTTCGCCCAAGGAGGACTGGGCCTCAACGTGACGGTCCCCTTCAAGCTCGAAGCTTGGGATCTTGCCTGCGCAAACCTCAGCCAGCGTGCCCGGCAAGCCATGGCAGTCAACACGCTTTGGCGCGTAAATGGTGTATTACAAGGTTGCAACACCGATGGGGTCGGCCTTGTGGACGATTTACGCAGACAATCCGCGACCCTCAGAGATGCTCAGGTGCTGATTGTTGGTGCCGGTGGGGCTGCCCGAGGGATCATTGGCCCTCTACTTGACGCCGGTTGTGCACATTTGCGTGTCGTCAATCGGACGGCGTCACGGGCGACCGAGTTAATTCATGCTTGGCCTGCTCACGCCAAAATGCTCTCTGCTGGGGGATTGCCACAGGCAGCAAGACCGGGAGGCTGGGACATCGTGATCAATGCAAGCGCCAGTAGCCTCAGCGACCAGGTACCCGACTTGCCAAAACACTTATATGCATCGGAAAGTCTGGCATACGACATGATGTATGATTGCAAACCTACCCCTTTTATGGATCAGGCCGCCTCCGACGGTGCCAAGTTCACCTCCGACGGGCTAGGCATGCTGGTTGGGCAAGCCGCCGAAAGTTTCAGCATCTGGCATGGTGTAAAGCCTGACGTGTCAGTCGTTATTAATCAGGTTAGAGCTGAGCTCACCCCTTGATCCATTTCATTTAAACCATGCGCACCGTTCGTCAATATCTTGCCCGCGAAATTTATCGATCAGCCTTTGTGGTCGTGCTGGCTTTGCTTGGTTTGTTTACTTTTTTTACTCTCGTCGACGAGCTCGATACAGTGGGGGTCAATCTGCCTGTGACGTCCCTGTTTTATTTGCAGGCATTAGCTATGCCGACGCGACTGTATGACTTGCTGCCGATCGGGCTTTTGATAGGCACCATTCTGGCGCTCGCGGGTTTGGCACAGCGCAATGAGCTGGTCATCTTGCGTGTCTCTGGGATCAGTGCACTGTCCTTTGTTGGCATGCTTTGGCTCGTATCGATCCCTATCATGGTCGGTGCCTTGATTCTGTCAGAATTCATCACCCCAGTCGCTGAAATCAAAAGCAGTGAAGCCAACATGCTATTGCGTGGTCGAGTCGAGGGTGGCATGTTGAATAGCGGTTATTGGTTCAGAGAGCCGGCCAAAGACGGGGGTACCCGAGTGATTAACGTGGGACGCATGCTCGCGTCAGGCAACGTGGTCGATCTCAAAATGTATGAATTCGACGCCGAGCAGAAGCTAACCGTCATGTCTCAGGCAAAAACAGGCCAATTCGGCAACGGTAAGTTGATCATGGGCGATGTGACCGAGCACAAAGTCGCACCTAATGCCCACGACTTCCTGGCAGATGCCATCGTGCACGCAACGCCTCTGATGAATCTAGAACACAGCAACACGCGTAGTATTGAAACCAGCTTGACCGCTGAGCGTCTGGTCGCCCGTATCCTCACGCCCGAGAGGATGTCCGTGCTGGCACTCAGCGACTACATCGTGTATTTGAATAAAAATCAACTGCAGTCTGATCGTCAGGTCGTGGCGATCTGGCGCAAACTGTCTTATCCGTTCACCTTGCTTGTCATGATGACGATCGCAGCCCCCATTAGCTTTATGCAAACTCGCCGAGGCGGAATTGGTGCAAAAGTATTTCTCGGTATTCTCTGTGGTACCGGCTTTTTTATGATCAATCAGCTGGCTCTGAATGTTGGATTACTTTACAAGTGGCCACCGATTGTGACTGCATTGTTGCCCAACTCGGGGGCCATGGTGCTGGCGCTGGCGACGATTCTATCGATGGAGTACCGCCAAGCACTTGCCGCCATGAAAACGCCGTTTGCGTTCTGGAAGAAATCCGCGATATGAGCATCCCCAGCATTTGGATGATCGGTGATGTGCAGGGTTGCTGTACTGAGCTCGATGACCTATTGAGCCAACCAGAAATCGCGAATGAATCAGACGCGCGATTCTGGTTTGCTGGCGATTTGGTCAACCGCGGCCCTCAGTCGTTGACGACGCTGCGACGGCTCATGTCTATGGAAGATCGCAGCGTGGCCATTTTGGGCAATCACGATCTTCACTTGTTATCGATTGCCGCAGGTGTTGGCCGCTTGAGCAAAGGCGACACCTTGCAAGAAGTACTTGACGCAGCTGATGCCAAAGAGATCATCGAATGGCTCAGATGGCGTCCTTTAGCCCACTATGAACTGGGTCATTTAATGGTCCATGCAGGCATCCTTGCCAAATGGGATGTCAATAAAACACTGTCTCTTGCTCGCGAGGTTGAAACGGTACTGCGTGGCAACAACTGGCAAAAAATGCTCGGCAAAATGTACGGTGATGAGCCCGCCCACTGGAGCGACGGACATCGTGGAGGCAAGCGGTTTAGAGTCATCGTCAACGCGTTGACGCGCTTGAGAATGTGCACAGCGAAGGGCCGGATGATGCTGCCTAACAAATCCGCCCCTCTACACCCGCGCAACGCGGGGCTATTGCCCTGGTTCGATGTCCCCAACCGGGCGGCCCGTGAGGTCACGGTGGTATTCGGTCACTGGTCAACCCTTGGCTTGATGCTACGTTCGGATGCAATTTGCCTGGACAGCGGGTGCATCTGGGGTGGCCAGTTAAGCGCCGTCCGACTGCAAGATCGCAAACTATTGCAAGTTGGCTGCAAAGGTGAAGTCGGCGCCGCCGGCAACTAAGATTTAAGGCGCTTCAAAACCCGCGGCCTTGTGGCTACCGTCACAGTAAGGCTTGTTTTTGGATTGGCCACAACGACACAAAAACGCCTGGCTGACTTTGTTAGTGGTGCGACCCGTACCACTGACTACTTCTAGCGAACCGACGACTTTTAACGGCCCGTTCGGGATAGGCTGCACGTCAAGTTGCCCGTGGCGAATCTCTAAAGCTTCAAACGGCAGTGTTGCGGGTTCGCCGCTAGCCATAAACCCGGCGGCAACGTGGCTGCTGTCACAAAAAGGCTTGTTTTTCGACGCACCACAACGACAAAGCGTCGCGCGGGGCGACGCTTGCTGTTGACCATTGATCTGCAACTGCGCCTCAACCGCCAATGGGCCGTTTTCTCTGACGCGCACGGTATTGACCAAGGGGGCAGCGTCTGAGTGTTGAATCGTAGGGTCAACGGTTGCGTTACGAACCACACGAATCGCCCCAGAAGGACAGGCTTTGGCAATGTGCATCAACGTTTCGGTTGGCTGCGCATCGGGATATATCCACTCACCTTTCACATTCGGCACAAAGACATCGGGGTGCGACAACACACAGCCACGCGAATGGATGCATTTACTTGCATCAAAGTGAATCGTTGCTTCTTTGCCAACAACCGTTTCTATCGACATACTTACTCCTGGAGGGTGATTGCCTTTCAGGTGGCTCGCCCAGCCTGAAAGCGTTAGTCCTAACTAAATCATAGGTGGTAAATGCTACAGATGAAAAACAGATTGATCAACTTGACAGAGACCCACACACGCATGCTTGTGGCTCGCCTCGATTGAGCCGGCACTCAGCACGCTGTAAAAAAAATCAAGTCAGTCTGTCACACCTAAGGCCAGCTGGATGGCGGTTCGAGCTTGTTTGGATAATTCTGCACGCGAGACGGGGTTCTCTCGATTAGTCTGAATTGCTGGTAAAAACGCGACCTCGACCTTAATCCCTGTGGTGCCAAATACTCGCCACATATTCATCACCAGACTTTCTTCACCGATATAGGCAGGATACGCGCTTCGCTGCTGCCGATGGAAGTACTTGACGGCCACCGGCTGCACAGCCACTTGGGCTTTACGTGCAGGCTCGAACAAATTGGCATAAAAGGGCAAAACGCCGAAACCCTCAGAAGTGGTGCCCTCAGGAAACAGACCGACGGCTTGATCCCGATCTAGATGTTCAGCCACCGATTTTGCGACGGCAGCAAGCGCATGACGTGAACCTCGCTCAATGAAAATGGTATCGGCGCCTGCCGCCAGCCAACCAACGATTGCCCACCGTCTAATCTCGCTTTTAGCAATGAAAGCCGTCGAACGAACATAATTCAAGACAAAAATATCTAACCAGGACACGTGATTAGCAACAATTAGCAAAGGCCCTGTGGCGACGGCTTGCCCACTGATCTCGACCTTAATGCCACAAAGCCATAACAAAATACGAGACCAGTATTTTTTTGACCAGAGCCGAAAGCGTAGACCAAAGATCCAATAGACTAAGGCAATCGTCAACAATCCTAAAAACACCCAGATGAAACAGGCCACCGCCCTGACAGCGAAACGAAGCGTGTGAATCATGTCCGTGGCCGCTCCCAGACAACGTGGCCTGCCCGCACCGTCAGCGCCACACGGCCAGGCATCATCATCCGCGAGAAGGGTGAATACTTGCTTGCACTGACCAGCTTATCTTCGTTCACTATCCACATTGTGCCGTGATCCAACATACAAAGGTCAGCAACCGACCCTATCGTTAAACTAGCAGAATAGCCCAAAGCGATCTGAGAGGGTCGTGTCGTGATCAGGGATACGGCAGTCAACAGATCCACGTTATCCTGCTCTGCCCATTTCAACACGGCTGAAAACAGCAATTCGGCCCCAGTCGCGCCAGCCCGAGCCAACGCAAACGGCTTGGTCTTATCTTCAGCAGTCACATAACCATGGTCCGAGCAGATGGCGTCAACGGTGCCATTTTGCAACCCCTCTCTGATCGCATCGCGATCACGTTGCGTTCTCAGTGGCGGATCTAGTCGAAATCGAGTGTCGTAAAAACCGATATCAATCTCTGTCAGATGAAGGTGATTGATTGACACATCACAAGTGATCAGCAAACCGGCTTGTTTCGCGGCTCGAATCAGGGATAAGCTTGCCGCACTCGAGACTCGACCAAGGTGGGCAGCTCGCCCGGTGGCCGCACTTTGCTCAATCGTGCGAGCGACGATCTGAGTCTCTACGGCTAGTGGCGCGCCTGACAATCCAAGACGAAAAGCATAAGGCCCCACCGCAGCGGGATAGCCGAGTGCAGACGACGCTACAAAATTAGCGGGGGTGTCCACATGCGCGATCCCGCCAGCCCACGCAGCTCGCTCTTCAAGATGGGGGGGTGCGAGATCGACAAGCGCGGGCACTATCAAATGCCCCGTTGCATCGATGTCACGGTTCGCAACAAACCCACTGGGTGGCTGATCCAGACCAACCACCCTACCGGCGGCAATATAAATATCGACAATGCTGTCTTGGGCAACGGCTGGGTCAATGAGGTGCCCTTGTCGAAGAACCAGACTCATACAGCACCCAGAATAAGGTTAATGACCGCCATACAGACGGCGACCCTGACAGATTGTCTGTCGGTGCCATCAGCGCTGATTTGACTTTCTTGGGTCGACTGCAAACGTTCAAGATCAATCACCACATCGGCTGCCAACTGAGCCAAATGCGACTTGCTCACTGAACGGATACCCATTTGCTCAACCGCTTGCGTTAAATCGGCCGCGTCCCCCAACCATCTGACTTCCGGCACCCCAAGGGTCGTCAGAGCGTGTATTGTCGATCTGGCAAAACCCGAGCAACCAATATCGCCCGAAAACTCAACCACGATGGCGGTTAAATCGGGCCAACGTGCCCGGATCAGAAAAAGTTCGACCAGTGCCTCAATGGGTGCCGCATGCGAACCATCGCCGCAATTCATCACGTGGATAGAAGAGGGAAGCTGCGCCGCCAGAAAATAGGGTGTCCCACTTGCGTGGTGCAGAACAGCCAACAGGTCGCAACGACTATCCGACAATTCAGCCAGTGAAGACAACCAGCCAGCACCATCCTCTGGCAGCTTGACTGACGGCTCTACCACCTCAATCCCGAGCTTTTTCGCCGCCATTGAGATGGCTGAGCAGACGTTGAGCTCGGCATCTGAAAAAGCCGATAACAACCGGACACCGTGATACTGCGCCGACGGAGGACTATCTGCCTTTACACAGTTGAGGTTGGATTGCGTTTGATCCAATAGTTGAGTGAGCAAGGCTTTCGACAAACCCTCTGTGCAAAGCAGATGAGCAAGACCACCCTGCTTATTCAGTTGCGGGTTGCGCATCAAAATACCGTTGCAAAATAATGGTGGCCGCCACTGCATCATCCGGCGCGTTTCCAACGATCGCTTGAGCTTGCACACTGCTGCCTCGTTCATCAACCAGCACGACTGGCAGGTTGAAACGGCCATGCAGTTGATTGGCAAATCGCCGACACTGCAGCGTCGCGTATTGATCTTCGCCGGCAACGTTGAGCGCTAAGCCAACGACCAAACGATCTGGCTCCCATTCTTTAAGCAGTTGCGCAATTCGGCCAAATCTTGCGTCACGCGTCACTGCACTGATAATTTCAAGCGGGCGGGCTTGGCGCAACAACGTGTTGCCCATTGCCACGCCAAGTCTTTTTGTCCCGTAATCGAAAGCCAACAAAGTTTCTTCAGGCATGCCCAGCGACACCGGTCAACATCGACGGATCGATCCCCAGCAATTTCATGGCAGCAGGGTAACGCTCTTCAGGAGCCACTGCGAAAATCACATCCATATCGGCTTCGACGGTCAACCAAGCGTTCTGGGCAAGTTCGTTTTCAAGCTGTCCAGCGCCCCACCCTGCATAGCCCAGCGTGATAAGCATTTTTTCAGGGCCAGTGCCCGCTGCGACTTCCTGCAAGACATCTCTGGAGGTCGTGAGCGCCAGCGACCCAAGTTTGATGCTTGAGCTGTAATCTCGGACCGGAGAGTGCAGGACAAATCCGCGATCCGTGTGCACCGGACCGCCAAAAAAAATCGGCGTCACGCCTTTTTGTTCTACTTGCAACACGAGATCGATTTTTTCTAACAACCCAGCTAACGAAAGGTCAGTGGGACGATTAATCACCAATCCCAACGCGCCTTTGTCTGAATGTTCACAAATGTAGATAACCGTGCCCGCAAGCTCCCCGCCGACCATCCCTGGCATCGCCATCAGGAACTGGTTGGATAAGTCGATGGAGGCATTCGCCTCTGGGGATAGGACTTCACTCATCTTTGTCGAACCTCGTCGTTAGATTTCCATCAATTCGAAGTCCTCTTTGCGCGCGCCGCACTCAGGACATACCCAATTCGGAGGAACGTCTTCCCATTTTGTGCCGGGCGCAATCCCGTCGTCGGGGCAACCCGCTTCCTCGTCATAAATCCAACCACAAATCAAACACATCCAAGTTCGCATAGTTCTCTCATTTTCATTTCAAAGGCCAGAAACCAGATGACCCGTATTTAGGTAAGCGTTCTCATACAATGAGGACAATCTTACATAAATCAGACTATACCGTGACTCCTGACTCTTTTCCCCTAACCCTCGTTTTTGGGCCTTTCGACCCGACTGGCTCGGACGGCTTGCCCGCCGACGCGATTACCTGCGCCGTGTTGGGCAGTCATGCGGTAGCCGCGCTCACCTCAATCACCATCCAGGATACTGCGGAGAGCGAGTCGGTGATGCCTTGCGCGCCCGATCAAATTGACGATCAAGCCCGTTGTGTCCTTGAGGATATGGCGGTGCAAGCGATTAAGGTCGGTGCGCTTTCGTCCATAGAAGCGGTTAGCGCCGTCGCGCAAATCGCAGCGGATTACAGCCAGGTGCCACTGATTCTGCACCTTGGGGCGCAAGAAATCAGCTCTGAAGAAATTGAAGATCAAGAAGAAGTCGAAGATGTCATTGGCGCCACCATCGAGCTACTCGTTCCACAGGCGCACGTCGTGGTCATTGAGGGTCGTCGTCTTAATCAATGGATCACTGAAGAAGTCTTAGAGGCTGCTGGCCAAGATCTTGCCCCCGCGGCGTTGCAGGCTATCGGTGCGGACTGGGTGTTGATCACAGGCAGCCAACAACGCCCCGGCCATTTGGTCAATACCTTGGTCGGCCCGGACAACCTCACACTCACCTGGCCTTGGGTCGCGCCGCCGGATCGGATTCGAGATTCTGGCGGCTTGGTGGCGGCGGCCCTGGCCGCACTGCTGGCAACAGGCCACAGCGTTGAAGAGGCGGCACGTCAGGCCTGCACTTACGCCGAGTCATCCCTCAAACAGTCATTCCAGCCCGGGATGGGGCAACGCATTGCCCGCCGAAACCCACAGTCGATGTGAACAGATGACGACGTCGCTAAAATTTCCTCGAGGGCTTTATGGTGTTACCCCAGACTGGCGCGACGCCGACAAACTTGAGCAGGCGGTTCGACTTGCCATTACAGGGGGCATGAAAGCCCTGCAATTACGACACAAAACAGCGCCCCCAGCGTTTCGCCGCGAACTCGCCCTGCGCTTACTACCGATTTGTCGCGACGCAGGCATACCGCTCATGATCAACGACGATTGGAGACTAGCCGCAGACATTGCTGCGGACGGGATTCATCTTGGCGAGCACGATGAGGCTTTGGCCGTCGTTCGAGCCGAGGTAGGTAGCGAGATGTTAATTGGTGTCTCTTGCTATGCCAGCCTGGCACGGGCTCAGGCGCACCTGCAACACGATCCCGCCTACATCGCGTTTGGTGCCATGTTTGTATCAACGACAAAGCCGCTCGCACCTCCCGCGCCGCTTAGCGTCATTGGCGAGGGGCAAGCGTTGCTCAAAAATCTCTCTGCGCCACGCCCGGGTATTGCGGCCATCGGTGGCATTACTATTGAGAACGCAAAGCACGTCATCGACGCTGGTGCAAGCTCACTCGCTGTCGTGGGCGGCCTGTTCCAAGCAAACGACATTACCCGCACTGCCCGAACTTTTGCTGAACTTTTTTACTAATCTTTTTTACTAAACCACACCCTCCAGGTATCTCCATGTCAACGAACGCAGAACTCTTCCAGCGCGCGAGCCGCAGCATCCCAGGTGGCGTCAACTCGCCGGTTCGCGCCTTTCGCTCGGTCGGCGGCACGCCACGATTTGTGGCGCGGGCTCAAGGCCCTTATTTCTGGGATGTGGAGGAAAAACAATATATCGACTATATCGGCTCATGGGGCCCCGCCATTCTTGGTCACGCACATCCTGAGGTCGTGCGTGCCGTGCAAGAAGCTGCAGTCGGCGGTTTGTCTTACGGCGCACCCACTGAGGGTGAAATTATCATTGCCGAAATGCTGATTGAACGTTTACCGTCAATGGAGATGGTGCGCTTGGTCAGTTCAGGCACAGAAGCCACCATGACAGCCATCCGCTTGGCCCGCGGGGCCACTGGTCGAAATAAAATCATCAAGTTTGAAGGGTGTTACCACGGTCATGCCGATAGCCTGCTGGTCAAAGCGGGGTCGGGCCTCCTGACCTTCGGCAACCCGACGTCTGCCGGCGTCCCCCCTGAATTTGTCGCGCATACGATCGTGTTGGATTACAACGATATCGATGGTGTCAAAGCTGCTTTTGCCCACCACGGAAAAGACATCGCCTGTGTCATCGTTGAGCCTATCGCAGGCAACATGAACATGATCAGGCCGATCGCCGGGTTTCTCGAGACGCTACGTGATGAATGCACGAATCACGGTTCGGTCTTGATTTTTGATGAAGTGATGACGGGTTTTCGTATCGGGGCTCAAGGGGTTCAAGGCTTGTCTGGTGTGACGCCGGATTTGACGACACTCGCCAAAGTCATTGGCGGGGGCATGCCTATCGGGGCATTTGGCGGTCGCGCAGACATCATGAAGCATATTGCCCCGCTCGGTGCTGTCT
The DNA here is from genome assembly GCF_964834465.1 of Jezberella sp. NCBI lineage: Bacteria > Pseudomonadati > Pseudomonadota > Betaproteobacteria > Burkholderiales > Alcaligenaceae > Jezberella > Jezberella sp. The sequence continues at coordinate 73,162 of NZ_CBAZRM010000009.1, read as the reverse complement.
ATCAAGCTGGTACCCTGTCGGGTAATCCAGTGGCAGTCGCGGCTGGCGTCATGACCCTCAAGCTGCTGTCGGCCCCCGGGTTTTACGAAAACTTAGGACGTCAGACACAGAAGCTCACGGAAGGATTAACGGCGCGAGCCCACGCGCACGGCATTCCTTTCAGTGCGGATAGCGTGGGTGGCATGTTCGGCATTTACTTTGCAGACAAAATACCCACGACTCTGGCCGACGTGTCATCCAGCAATATAGACATGTTTAAAGTGTTCTTTCATGCCATGCTGGATGAGGGCGTTTACTTCGCCCCGTCCGCCTATGAGGCTGGGTTTGTGTCTGCCATGCATGACGACCGTGTGATTGAGGCCACGGTTGGGGCAGCAGATCGTGTTTTTGCCAGCTTAGCCAAAAACCGCGGATGACGATTAGTGCAAGCTCAGCGTCACCTAAAAAAGCGATAATCCAAAGCTACCCCCCCTTAACCTGATGAGTGAGAGTCATGGCCGTTAACTTGCATATCCCCGCAGATCACGAGGTTTACCCCGTTGCCGGTATCGAAATCGGGATTACCGAAGCCGGTATTCGAAAAGCCGATCGGCGGGATCTCACCGTTTTTCGGTTGTCAGAAGGCGCAAGTGTGGCCGGTGTCTTTACACAAAACCGGTTTCGTGCCGCACCCGTCACGGTGTGCGAGCGTCATTTGGCCGCAACGGACGGCATCCGGGCGCTGGTCATCAATACGGGCAACGCGAATGCAGGCACCGGCGCACAAGGCATGCAAGCGGCCGACCAGACTTGCGAGGCGCTAGCAGGTCTTCTTGGTACTCAAACCAATCAAATCTTGCCTTTTTCGACAGGCGTCATTCTTGAGCAATTACCGGTCGATCGTTTAATCGCAGGTCTGCCAGCTGCGGTCGAGAACTTATCGGCCTCTCATTGGGTCAACGCAGCACACAGCATCATGACGACCGACACGTTGCCCAAGATTTATTCTCGGCGAGTCGACATTGACGGTAAAGCGGTCACGTTCACGGGCATCAGTAAAGGGGCTGGCATGATCCGTCCCAATATGGCCACGATGCTTGGTTTTCTGGGGACGGATGCGGGCGTGGCACCCGCTTTGCTCAAGACGCTGGCTCAGCAGGTCGCTGACGTCTCATTCAATCGCATTACCGTCGATGGTGACACGTCGACGAACGATTCTTTCATCATCATGGCCACGGGCAAAAGTGGCCTGATGATTACGAGCGACACTGATCCCGGCTATCAGGCCTTAAAAACAGCCTTGTCTAATGCTGCCGCCGATCTGGCTCAAAAGATCGTGCGCGACGCAGAGGGCGCCACTAAATTCATGACCGTCAGGGTTGAGCAAGCTAAAAATGTCGACGAGGCGCTCTTGGTAGCGTATGCAGTGGCTCAGTCACCATTGGTCAAAACCGCTTTCTTTGCGTCTGACCCAAACCTGGGCCGAATCGTCTGTGCGATTGGCTATGCCGGTATCCCTGACCTGGATGTGTCCGGCGTCAATCTGTGGCTAGGCGATGTCCACGTCGTGCTCAATGGTGGGCGCAATCCTAGCTACCAAGAAGCCGACGGCCAGCGCATCATGAAAGAAGCCGAAATCGTCATGCGCATTGGCCTAGGCCGTGGTGACGCGTCTGACACCGTTTACACCTGCGACTTCTCTCACGAGTATGTCTCGATCAACGCCGATTACCGTTCTTGATGCTTAACCAAATTTTCTGATGAATCCAATCAATCTATCTCCTACCCCCGAGCTATCCGAACTACTCGCGCGCATGAACCGTGTGCTTGGACAACTAGAGGCCTACTTGCCCCCGGCCCCTCCACCGACCAACTGGGATGCGCCGGCCTTCCGTTGGCGCAAGCGCGGGGCTTCTCACGGTTGGCTGGATGCGATTACCCATGTCAGTCTGATCAACACCGTTGATTTGCAGCACATTGATCGTCAAAAAGAAATCATCGATCGCAACACCAGGCACTTCATCGAACACAAGCCATCCAATAATGTGTTGATGACAGGGGCACGCGGGACCGGCAAAAGCTCACTGGTGAAAGCAATGCTGGCTAAATATGGTCAAGAAGGCTTGAGATTGATCGAAGTCGACAAAGCCGACATGGCGGATTTACCAGATATTGTTGAAATGGTTGGCAATCGACCAGAGCGGTTTATCGTATTTTGCGACGATTTGTCGTTTGAAGAAGGCGAAGCGGGTTACAAAGCGTTAAAGTCTGTGCTCGATGGCTCTGCAGCTTCAACGGGTAACAACGTCTTGATCTATGCCACTTCAAACCGGCGACATCTGATGCCCGAATACATGAGCGAAAACTTGTCTTACCAGCATCAAAGCGATGGTGAAATTCATCCTGGTGAAACGGTCGAAGAAAAGATTTCCTTATCCGAAAGGTTTGGTCTGTGGATTTCTTTCTACCCCTTCCGCCAAGATGACTATATCGACATTGTGCAACACTGGCTTCGCACACTGAACTGTACCGAAGCCGTTGTTCAATCTTCTCGTACCGAAGCACTGCAATGGGCGCTTGAACGTGGCTCGCGGTCAGGACGTGTCGCCTGGCAGTTCGCACGGGATTGGGCTGCGAGACATGCCTGAAAAAGTGATCGAAGCAGCCGTCGGCGTCATTCTGCGATCCGACGGTACCGTCTTACTGGGTAGCCGGCCTGAGGGCAAACCTTGGGCAGGCATGTGGGAGCTTCCTGGCGGAAAAATCGAGCCTGGCGAATCCGTGATGCAGGCCCTAACACGCGAGCTTCAGGAAGAATTGGGGATCAACGTGACCGACGCGACCCCATGGGTCACGTACGAGCATGTGTACCCGACGGCAACCGTCAAACTCTCATTTTGCCGTGTCACCGGATGGGAGGGAGAACCGCAAGGGCTAGAAGGGCAGTCATTGCAGTGGGTCGATATTGCCCATGCCGAAGAAGTGCCTCAGCTGCTACCTGCGACCTACCCGCCATTGAGGTGGCTCTTATTGCCCGAGATCTACGCGATTTCGTCGGTCGAATCCCCGGCAGGGGTTGAGCGCTTTCTAAAGCACTTGGACAACGCCTTGGCGAATGGCCTGAAAATGCTGCAATGGCGTGAACCCGCCTGGCCCAGTGGGTCTGGCGCTGACGACTTACTTGATGTTCTGCAGACCGTTATTTCGCGCTGTCACGCAGCGAAGGCAAAGGTCTTAGTCAACAGCATTCATCCTGAAGCTTGGTGGCCACTCGCTGACGGTGTTCATCTGCGACAGGCTGATGCTCAATTAATATCCGCACGCCCCGCACAACTGACAAACCTTCAACTGCTGGCGGTGTCTACCCATGATGCACAAGAGATCGCTCACGCGCGGTTGTTAGGGGCAGATTTCGTGTTGTTGGGGCCTGTATTACCCACGAAATCTCATCCAGATCACCCGGGTATCGGTTGGGAGACCTTTACTTCGCTCAATGAACAAGCGGGTCTGCCGGTTTATGCGCTTGGTGGGCAATCCCGCCAAACGCTACAACAGGCAAAACGATCAGGGGCCCACGGCATTGCTGCCATCCGGGGCGGATTGGATTGAGGCTTGATTGGCGGCCAGTACTTCGTCGCTCACTTGCTTGCCTTGCTTGTTCAATTTTTCAATATGATCCATCGACCAACCCCCGCCCAAGGCAACGACAAGGTTAACGCTTGCCGCAAGACGATTACCCAGTAGCGTCGTGTAGGCACTTTCTGCATTCAACGCACTGGTCTGCAACACCGCCACGCTCAGGTAATCAATCAAGCCTTGGTTATATTGATTGGTCGCTAGCCTGACAGCCTCTTTCGACGACGCGACAGCTCTGCCCGAGGCTTGCAATTCTCGGTCATAGACGCGTAACTGAACCATCGCGTTATCGACCTGTTGCAAGGCCTGTAAAACCGTCTGTCGATAGACTGCTGTTTGTGCTTCATAAATGGCTTGGTTTTGATCAATCAGTGCGTTGCGCGTGCCGCCATCAAAAATGGCTTGCGCGATACTTGGGCCCAAGGACCAATACTGCGCAGGCGCAGTCACCCATTGAAAAAAGTTAGTCGTTTGGTAGCCACCTGTTGCTGAAAGCGTCAATGCCGGGAACCATGCCGCAATCGCAACACCCACTTGCGCATTGGCAGCCTCCACCTGCATTTCTGCACTGGCAATATCGGGACGTTGTTCAAGTAAAGTCGACGGCAATCCGACCGGTATCGCAGGCGGTTTGATGACAAAGGGTTCGGGTTCAAGAGAGAAAGAAGCAGGCGCGCGTCCCAGCAAAACAGCGATTGCATTTTGATAGAGCATCCGCTGCTGCTCTGTATCAATCAACTGCGCCCTTGTACTTTCTAATTGGGTGGTGGCGGTCGCAACATCGCCCGGGTTAGCCACCCCGGCGTCAAACTTGTTCTTTGTCAGTCGCAAAGAGTTTTCGTAGGATGCAACAGAGCTTTTTAATACTCGCGCCGTTTCATCAAGCGTGCGCAATTGCATGTAGGTTAAAGCAAGCGTGCTTTGCGCCGTCAACCGAGCCCCTGCCAAATTGGCAGCCGCCAATTTTCTGTTGGCATTCTGCCCTTCGACATTGCGACGCACACTTCCCCAAATGTCGATTGTCCAGCTAGCGGTTGCCGACAATTTATAGACATCGTAATCATTCGCTGCACTTGCACCCGTCGAGCTAACTGCCGCACCGCCTATGCCGCTCATCGAGGTGGTTGCTGAAAGCGTGGGCATCAATGCCGCTTGCGAGCTACGCAACACAGCAACCGCTTGACGGTATTGCGCTTCCGACTGAGCCACCGTTAAATTCGATTGATTCAGCTGCGTCATTAACTCGCTCAGCTTGGCATCTTCAAACATCTCCCACCAGGCGCCTTTGAATCGTGTCGCCATGGCTGGGTCAGCCCGCTGCCAGCCGGGTGTCTCACGAAATTGCTCACCAACATCAAGCGTCGGTCGCACGTAATCTGGGCCAACCTTGCAACCCAGCAAAGACAAGAGCAACGCCGCGCATAAGCCAAGGCGTAACAGCGGCAGCGAAGCAAAGACAAAAGGCTTATGCAAGTCGGTCATGGGCGAAACACGTTTCATGGTGAAGGCTTTGTGGTCATCGATGGATTGGCCTGCATTCGTCTGAGCCAGCGACGAGATTTCAACCAATGAGAAAACCGGTCAAGATACAAATACACGACTGGGGTGGTGTAAAGGGTCAATAATTGACTCAAAACCAAGCCGCCCAAAATCGTAATGCCTAAGGGCTGACGCATTTCCACCCCCGAACCCGTGGCAAACACGAGGGGAAACGCGCCAAAAATGGCCGCAGAGGTCGTCATCAAAATAGGACGTAAGCGAGTCATGCAGGCCAGATGAATGGCGTCTCTGGGTGCTAAGCCAGTTCGCCGTTGAGCATCGAGTGCAAAGTCAACCATCATGATGGCATTCTTTTTAACGATACCGATCAGTAAAAACACACCGATCAGAGAGATCAAACTGAACTCTGTCTTCAAGATAATCAACGCGAGCAGTGCGCCGACACCAGCCGAGGGCAAGGTAGACAAGATCGTCAGCGGATGGATGGTACTCTCGTACAACATCCCAAGCACGATATACATTGTCACAATCGCTGCCACGATCAAGTAGGGTTGGTTCGACAGCGATTTTTGCAATAACTGCGCCGTGCCTTGAAACCCAGCCTGAATCTTATCGGAAGGCAGATTGATATCCGCGATCGCCTGCGCAATCGCCTCACTTGCCTGTCCAAGCGTTACGTCTGGTGCAAGATCGAACGAAATCGTATCTGCCGCAAACAAGCCTTGATGATTCACAGAGATGGGTGCGTTGTGATCTTCAAAACTGGCAAATGCCTTCAACGGCACGCGTTCACCACCTTGATTCATCACGTAAACATCGTCCAGTGATTGAGGGCCGACCGCGTGTTCGGCTGACACCCCCAGAACAACACGATACTGATTAAGGGGTCGATAGATAACCGAGATCTGCCGCTGGGCAAACGCATTATTCAGTTGTGCCGTGATCGCCGCCATCGAAACACCCAGACGTGTTGCAGCTTCGCGATTCACCACTAAATTGACTTCACGACCTTTGTCTTCAACGTCAGTATCGACATCGACAAGCTGTGGCAGTTTCGCCATGGCCTGTTGCACTTTCGGCATCCACTCCTTGAGATCTGCCAGCTCTGAGGCCATCAAGGTATATTGGTAATTCGAGCTGGTCGTGCGCCCCCCCGCCCTCACGTCCTGAGCAGCGACCAAAAAGAGACGAGCGCCCGGGGTACCGTTTAGCTTTGGCCGTAGCCTGTTGACCACTTCCTGCACACCAATTTTGCGCTCGGCAAAAGGCTTTAATTGCACGGCAAGAAAGCTGGTATTACCGCCACCAGAACCGCCCGCAAAGGCGGTAACCGTCTCAACGGCGGGGTCAGCCAAGACCGTTTTGCGAAACTTATCAAGTTTGGGGGTCATCGCTTGAAATGATGTCCCTGCATCGGTAGAAAAGAACCCAATCATCAGACCCGTATCCTGCAGCGGAAACAGACCTTTAGGCACGATTTTGTAAAGATAGCCATTCAACAAAACAGTACCCACCAAGATCAACATGGTGAGTCGGCCATGACGCAATGCCCAGTTCAACGAGCGGCTATAAAAAGCAACCACGTGAGCCAACCCTCGATCAAAGCGCATGTTCCAGCGAGTCAACCACGTGCCACCAGTCGCTGATTGGCGGTGACTTGACGGTCTGAGCAAAAGCGCTGCCATCATGGGCGTCAACGTCAGTGAGACAAACATAGAAATCAATATCGCAATCGCCAAGGTGAACGCAAATTCACGAAACAGGCGGCCCGGCAAGCCACTCATTAATAAAATGGGAATAAAAACAGCGATCAGGGAAATGCTCATTGAGACAACGGTGAACCCGACTTCCTTAGTGCCCCGAAGCGCTGCTCTGAAAGGTGTCGCCCCCTTTTCAATATGTCGAATGATGTTTTCAAGGACCACAATGGCATCGTCGACGACAAAACCCGTTGCGATGATCAAGCCCATCAACGACATCAAGTTGATCGAGAAATGCATCAAATACATGGCACCAAAAGTCCCGAATAGAGAGACAGGCACCGCCAATGTCGGGATAAGCGCAGCACGCCAGTTACCCAGAAATACCAGCACCACCAGCATCACCAGAACAATGGCGATGATGAGCGTTTTCTCAGACTCAAACACAGAGACACGAATACTGGGCGTTCGATCCATGCCGACATCGACGGTCACGTCGGCTGGCAAAATGGCCTTTAGCACAGGCAATTCAGCGCGGATCGCATCCACTGTCTTGATAATGTTGGCTTTCGCTTGCGCGCGAACAATCACTAAGATTGCTGGATTTTCGTTGAAATAACCGACATTGCGGATATCTTCTACTGAGTCTTCAACGGTCGCAATGTCGCCCAATCTGACCGGTGCGCCATTGCGCCAAGCCACCACCAATGGTCGGTATTTTTCAGCGTTAGACAGCTGATCGTTTGCGGTCACTTGCCAGCGGTACACGTCGCTTTCTAGCAAACCTTTAGGTGCCAGTACGTTTGACCCGGTGATCGCGGTGCGAACGGCATCGAGCGCAATCCCGTATTGTGACAAGGCATCGGAATCGAGATTAATTCGTACTGCTGGATTTGAACTGCCTCCCACCTGTACCTCACCGACACCAGAGACCTGTGAAAGCTTCTGCATCACAATCGTGGTCGCTAAGTCATAAATCTGACCGACCGATAGCGTGTTAGAACGTAACGCCAAAATCATGATGGGCGCAGCCGCAGGGTTGACCTTTTTGTAGGTGGGGTTTTGTCGCAAACCACTGGGCATGAGTGCACGGGCAGCATTAATGCCAGCTTGTACATCTTTGGCGGCATCGTCGACGTTGCGATCCAGATCAAATTGCATCGTGATCCGTGTTGAGCCAACGGTATTGCGTGAGGTCATTTCCGTCACCCCTGCAATGGTGCCCAGCGATGACTCTAACGGTGTCGCAACCGTCGACGCCATGACCTCGGGATTCGCCCCAGGCAAATTCGCGGTCACTGAAACCCCGGGAAACTCGATTTGAGGCAAAGGCGCAATGGGGAGAAACGAATACGCAAGAACCCCCGACAACACCACAGCAACCCATACAAGCGTCGTTGCAACCGGCCGCATGATGAAAAGCCCAGAAATATTCATCTCAGCTAACCTTTAGCTGGCCGAGAAACTGCACGAGTGCGCAACCGGTCGAAGAAAAGATAAATGACGGGTGTCGTAAACAAGGTCAGCACCTGACTTACCATCAACCCACCGACCATCACGAGACCGAGCGGTTGACGCAATTCAGCGCCCGTACCTGTTGCGAGCATCAAGGGTACTGCGCCAAATAGGGCGGCCAAGGTCGTCATCAAGATGGGTCTGAACCGCAACAGCGCTGCCTGATGAATGGCCTCGCGCGGCGACAGACCCTGTTTACGCTCAGCATCCAGCGCAAAATCAATCATCATGATGGCGTTTTTCTTGACAATACCGATGAGCAAAATGATCCCAATGATCCCGATCATATCGAGATCTCGCCCCGTCAATAGCAATGCCAACAAAGCCCCGATGGCTGCTGAAGGCAAGGTAGACAGAATCGTGATGGGATGGATAAAGCTTTCATACAAGATCCCCAACACGATATACATGGTCACAATGGCGGCGAGAATCAATAGCAGCGTGCTGGACAGCGACGATTCAAATGCTTGGGCAGCACCTTGAAACCGGGTTCGGATGCCAATAGGGATTTGCACCTCGCTCTCAGCGCGCTTAATTAACTCGACGGCGCTAGATAAGGACGCCCCCGGCGCAAGATTGAACGAAATTGTCACTGCAGGGAATTGTCCGATCCGGTTGATGACTTGCAGCGTCCGTCTTTCAGACACTTTTGCCAGACTTGATAACGGCACTGGCTTACCCGCTGTCGTCTGCACAAAAATAGCGTCAAGCGCGTTTGCGTCACGCCTGAACTCTGGCGCAACTTCGACCACCACGCGATATTGGTTTGATTGCGTAAATACCGTAGACACCTGTCGCTGAGAAAAGGCATCGTTAAGCGCATCATCAATTAGCTGCGTCGTCACGCCAAGACGTGCCGCCGCCTCACGATCAATCTCGACGTAGGTCGAGAGCCCTTGATCTTGCAAGTCATCCACCACGTCTGCCAGTTGCGGGATGCTACGCAATTTATCGATCAAAATGGGCACCCATTGACCGAGCAATTGCGCATCGGGATTTTCAAGCGTGAGCTGATATTGTGTTCGACTGACCCGGTCTTCGATCGCCAAATCTTGTATCGGCTGAAAATAAAACTTCAATTCTTCAATGTTTGAGACTGTCTGTTGCAATTGACGAATGATTGTCATCACATCATGCTCGCGCTGGGCATGCGGTTTGAGTGCCACCTGCATCCGACCCGCACTGAGGGTCGAATTGCTCGCGTCAACGCCAATGAACGATGAGATCGTGTCGATCTCAGGATTTTGCAAGAGCAACTTCACCGCCACTTGTTGCCGTCGGGACATCTCGGCAAACGAAATATTTGCAGGTGCCTGCGTGATGACCTGTATCAAGCCCGTATCTTGTTGCGGGAAGAACCCTTTGGGCACCACTAGGTAAAGCCCCCAGGTCACCGCAAAGGTCGCCACGGCCACCGCGAGTGTCAGCCTCTGTCGGTTTAAGACGAATTGCAAAGCGTGATCATAATTGGCAATCAAGCGATCAATGAACAGACCTGCCTTCGTCACGAACCAACCATGTTTTTCTTCGTGGCCTGCCCGCAAAAGACGAGAGCAAAGCATGGGAGTAAGCGTCAGCGAAATCACTAACGACAGAAGGATAGCGACCGCCAGCGTGATGGCAAATTCACGAAACAAGCGCCCAACGACCTCAGACATAAACAGCAACGGGATCAGCACGGCGATCAAAGACACCGTGAGTGACACCAACGTGAAACCAATTTGAGCCGCACCTTTTAAGGCAGCTTGCAACTTGGTTTCCCCTGCTTCGAGGTAACGCGCGATGTTTTCAATCATGACAATGGCGTCATCCACGACGAAACCGGTGGCAATCGTCATCGCCATCAACGTCAAGTTATTGACGCTAAACCCCACCAAATACATGACCCCGAAGGTGCCAACCAGCGAGAGTGGCACCACCACACTGGGGATGAACGTCGCCGTCAATGTACGCAAAAAGACGAACGTGACGAGCACGACCAAACCGATCGAGATCAACATCTCTTGTTTCACGTCCCGAACCGACTCCCGAATAGTCTGAGTGCGGTCTGACATAAGCGTCACATCAAAATTAGCGGGCAACGCCAGCCGAACCTGTGGCAGTAGCGCTTGGATACGATCCACGACATCAATCACATTCGCGCCTGGCTGCCGTTGCACATTCAGCAGCACGGCAGGTTGATTACCACTCCAGGCGGCGAGACGCAGATCTTCGGGGCCAATGACGACTGTCGCCACATCCGAAAGCTTGAGTGGTGCATTGTTTTTGTACGAGAGAATGAGATCAAGATAATCGCTTGGCGATTTCACCTGATCATTCGTATTAATGGTCGTTGAGCGTAACGGGCCATCCAGCGTGCCTTTGGGTTGATTCACGTTCGCAGCCACAATCGCGGTGCGCAAGTCGGCCATGGTCAACCCCATCGCGGACAGTGATTTGGGATTTGCTTGAATTCGGACGGCGGGACGTTGGCCTCCTAGTACCGTGACCAAACCAACACCTGGCACCTGCGATAGTTTTTGCGCAATGCGTGTGTCGACCAGGTCGCGTATTTGTGGCAATGGCACTGTCGGTGAGGTGATGGCCAGCGTGACCACTGGCGCATCCGCGGGGTTCACTTTGTTATAGATGGGTGGTGCAGGCAGATCTTTGGGTAACAAACTAAAAGAGGCATTGATGGCTGCTTGAACCTGTTGCTCCGCCACGTCCAGCGGCAGCTCAAGCACAAACTGCAGCGTAATCACCGACACCCCCGCAGCACTGCTTGACGCCATTTGATTTAAGCCTGGCATCTGCCCAAACTGCGTCTCAAGAGGTGAGGTCACCAGCGAAGCCATGACATCCGGGCTAGCACCAGGGTAGTTGGTGGTGACTTGAATCGTCGGATAATCAACTTCGGGCAAAGAAGAGACTGGCAACCAGCGATACGCAATCAGGCCGCAGAGCAACAAAGCCACCATGGCAAGCGTGGTGGCAACTGGCCGAGTAATGAACGGACGCGAGAGGTTCACGGCTTTGCAGCACCCTTAGCCGCCGGTGCGTTTTCATCGATGACACGTACCTTGGCGCCAGCCCGCAAGCGGTCAGTACCTTCGAGCACGACTTTTTCTCCGACCGACACACCATCCAGCACGACCACGCGATCACCGGTCGCCTCGCCAATTTTGATTTTTTTAATCGCGACCGTGCCATCGTCTTGCAACACATACAAAAAGGGGCCTTGACTACTTTGCTGAACAGACGCTGACGCAACCGTTGCGGCATCTTTCAACGTCTTCACCAAAATTCGAGCATTGACAAACTGATTGGGGAACAAACTGTCATCTTCGTTGGTAAATTGCGCTTTGAGCTTGAAAGTCCCGGTGGTGACATCAATTTGATTATCCACGGTCGTCAGGTAGCCCTGCGCCAAACGCTTCGTATCCGCACGATTGTAGGCATCGACCAACAACTTCTTGCCAGCTAGCAAGGGACCACGCACGTCTTCAAGATAACTTTCGGGCAAGGTGAAAACAACATAGATCGGCTGCGTTTGGGTCAATACAACAATCCCTTGTGGGTCATTGCTTGCAAGAATATTGCCGACGTCAAACTGACGTAAACCGAGACGACCAGGGATAGGCGCCACGATCCGCGTGAAATCCAATTGCAGTTGTGCGTTATCGACAGCTGCTTGATCTGTCAGCATCAACGCCTGGTATTTTTTGACTAAAGCGATTTGTGTGTCAACCGTCTGACCTGCAATCGATTTTTGATCACGCAAGGTCTCGTATCGTTTTAAATCGAGCTTGGCGTTTTCGTACTGGGATCGATCTTGAGCCAGTGTGCCTTTGGCTTGATCCAAAGCAACTTGATAAGGGCGAGGATCAATCCGAGCGATCAGATCACCCACTTTGACTTTATCGCCTTCTTTGAAAGGTATTTGAACGACCTCGCCTTGAACACGGCTACGTACGGTCACTGTGGCGTAAGCAGTGACAGTCCCCAAGCCGCGCAGATAGATATCAAAGTCTTTGGCTGATACCGGTTCAACTTTGACCGCTACTGGGATTTGGGAGGTAGGTGGTGGCCCTTTGGGCACTGCATTTTCTTTGATACGAACCGAAACGATCCAAGCCAACAACAACACCCCCGCCACAAGACCTACCAAGATCATTCGTTTAGCGCTTATCGGGTTGGTTTTAAAAAAGCGACCTTCTGACATGCGATTCTCAATGTGTATTTCGGTAAATTGTCGGTGTGAAGTGGCTTGGAGGACATTGCACCAAACGAAGTTCCACTGCGTAACTTCTTGTAACAACTGATGGTGGCTTTAAAGCAAGCTTGGCAGCTAAAGCGAGCAGAGAGCCATCTTGAATGCGACATCTTTCGTCACCGCCTGAGGACGAAGTTCACCATCTTGCGTGGCAAAACGGATCCAAATCATATATTTGTTCGCACTTATTTCAGGAAAGATCCGATCATCCCCGTTTACCCAGACGCGCAGCAATTGGTAGACCTTGCCGCCAAGCATTTGCTGAAACGCACCACTCGGACCAATCACTGGCTCGGGTTGTGCCGATTCTCGTAACATCCCCAGAACCATAGAAATCCCTTCTTTTAAGGGGATCAGTGGTTCAATCCACTTTTGCAGATCGACACCACGTTCACTGACTGCCCGGCATTGCCAGGCATGAAAGGACGGCATATCCACCTGCGTTCCACCGCCTGGCACGGCCAATCTACCTCGTAAACTCACCAGCCAGTCGTTCTCTCTCAGCGACTGACCTGTTTTGCCCGTCATGACAAGGTTACTCGCCACATGTTCCATCTGAGCTAATGTCTGTCGCAGCGCATTGGTATCCACGCCAGGATGATCTTGCAGGGCCATCAATGCTGATCGCTGGCGATCGAGATCTTGTAGCACGCTACTTTTCATGTCGGCACGTTCGGTGGCATCAAGCAAATCAAAGAGTGCTGACAAGGCAACTTGATGCAATCTCGCATCCCCTGGTTGAGCAAAGAATGTCAAACGGTCAAACAGATACTCGAGCCGCAATAAGGATCGAACTCGTTCATTAAAAGGATATTCAAAAAGAATCACTGACGCTTGCACTCTTCAAAGAGGATACACCTGGATTTTGCCGCCCGATGGTACACCAAGCGCTGCTTAACAAACCCGAAATATTAGTTTGTAACAGCAAAACGACACCACCTTTCATGCAGGGCAGCTGCTTGCCTCGTAAGATAGTCGATTGACACCGAATTGTCATTCAAAATCACATCATCTGCGACTGAAAGCCGTTGCTCTCTGCTCGCCTGTGCAGCCAATATTTTTTGAATAGCGGGCAGGCTTAGGCCACTTCGGGTTTGTACTCGGCTGATCTGACAGTCGACGTCACAATCAACCACACAGATTCGATCGATGCGGTTGAGCCAGTTGCCAGATTCGACAAGCAACGGTATTTCAAACACAATATATTTGCCAGTTGCCGCTCGTGCGGCCAATGCTGCGGCGGCCCCAATGAGTGGGTGAAGGATTTGCTCGAGTTTATGGCGTGCTGTGCTATCTGCGAACACCAGCTCTCGCATCCGTGCACGATCCATCGCCCCAGATGTATCGATCAGGTGCGGACCAAATGCAGTCTCAATGGGCTTGATGCCCTGGCCGCCCGCTGCGGTTAGCGCTCTTGCGAGTTGATCAGTATCAATAACCGTCGCCCCCCATTGCGCGAGCAACTTCGATACCGTTGACTTACCAGACCCAATTCCACCGGTTAACCCTAGCTTGAACATGCAATTCTCAATGCTAAATGACGCTTCGGTGAGTTTGACCTAATTCTGTGGCCAAAAGCAAGCAAATAAACCGAGGATTCCCGCCATCGACAGAAAAGGTCCGAAGGGGATGGCAACGGCGTACCCCTGTCTGGTTTTTAGCCAACGAAGCCCGACTGCAATGCAGGCGATGCAAGACGCAACCAGTAACACCACAGGGATCATTGACGCCCCTACCCACGCCCCCAACGCCGCAGCCAACTTAAAGTCACCATGCCCCATCGAGGGCCTTCCTGTGAGGTACTGGCAGAACCCTGCTAGCAGTCGCAAGGGCAGATATCCAGATATTGCACCGAGTACTGCCTGTTCGAGCGGGATCACGCGACCGGTCAGATGAAACAACAAACCAGCCCACAACAATGGCTGGGTCAACACATCGGGTAATAAGCCAGTGTAAGCATCGATGCGCGCCAGGACAATAAGCACCTCACCGACGACCGCTAGTACCAGCACACTCAAGAACGGTATGCCCAAATAGCAGGCGAACCCCGGCAAGAAAAAAGCAATCATCACGTGCAAAACGGCGTGCCAGGGCCGAGGCGCAGTCGTCGATGGCAAACAAGCTTGTCGGTCTTCTTGTAACCAGCGCTGTTGTAAACGCCCGACCAGATGCTGACTCAGCGAACAACCGATCCAACTGGTCGCGCTCACCGTGATCGCAATACCGGCGAAACGCATCATCGAATCGACATCCGCGTCGTAGAATAGAGGGGTTGCATCCGTTATCATTTTTTTCAATCAGGGATTTTTTGTCATGTCAGAATCGATTTTGGTAATAGTTAAGGCCAAATCAAACCCTATGCTAGGTTTAGGCATGGCGTCTTTGATGGTCTTGGCGCTCAATGGCTGCTCTAACATCACGACGGCCAGTTCATATGAGCCTCCAAAAGCAAACTCGGCCACGGATGCCACTGCGATCGCAACCAATGCGTACGCCGCACAAACGTTGCAGGCCCCTTCACAAATACAGATCGATTTTCGTGGCGCGCCTGTCGACAAAAAAGCCTCAGTGAACACGGCCGATCAAAGCGCGCAAACGGTTACCCCGCAGGTATACAAAGCCCCTCAGCAGGATCGAGACGGCGCAACCACTTTGGCTGCGACAGGCACACCCGTAACCGATGCCCCGCCAACACAAACGGCAACGACGCAGAGCACCGATCACTCACCCGTCGTCTCACCAGCATCGCCACAATCAGAAGTTGTCCCTGAGCCTCAGTCCTTTTCAGGCACGATCCCTTGCTTTAACCCCAATATGGGGTGCGATGCGCAGAAGGTGGTGTTAAGCCTGGCACCGAACGGACGGTGGCGCTCACGCACGACATTCTTAGAGCAAACGAAGCAAAACGGCAAACCGTTGTCTGAGCAAGGTTGCTGGCGCACCGTTTTGGGCTCAACGACGAAGATCTCTGTCCTGAGCGCATCGGGTGCAGAGCGCGCGCAGTTCTCGCTACCGACTGAAAATCTATTGCGTGTTGTTTCGGTTAACGGTCAAGTACCCAACCTCAATTACTCGCTTTCTCGCCAACCCGACCTTGACCCGATTAAAGAACTCGACAAAACGCCTGCACCAACTTGTCAGTAAGGTTGCCTGCCCGATTGTTCATTGACTTGCGTTTCGGGATGTTCAGCCTGCCCGAGGCTGGACCCCTCAGGTGGGTTTGTGCACAGCTCTCGAGCGAGCTGCACGGCATTTCGAACACCCATCTTATAAAAAATACGGGCTCGATGTGCCTCGACCGTCCGCATAGAAATGCCGAGATCGATGGCAATCACTTTGTTTGACTTGCCTTCGGCAACAGGCGCGATCACATCACGCTCACGGGCAGTAAGCACCGACCAACCAGCACCCGCAACTTCATCATATCGCTTCATACTGCCTCCGTTTTATGACGAAGTGCAGTCTGGCAGATCATGGGCAAGTCGCAAAGCTGTCAAAACTGACAGGCGGACTAACCCTATGTACGTATTGACAACTAAGCGATTGAGCTGAACTCCAAGTTATCGATTAATCGCGTATTTCCCAATTTAGCCGCAGCGAGCACCACGAGGGGCTCGCCAGCCTTGACTTGGTCTGGCGTTGGTTTGTGCAAATCACGTTGGCGTCGAATAGCGATGTAGTCAACCTTCCAACCTCTCGCACTGAGAAAATCTGACGTCTGCCTTTCGAGTGCCGCGACATCCAGTTGACCGGCGAGCAACCGTTGCTGAAGCAGGTTAAGTTCAGCGTAGAGACGGGGGGCTTCTGCCCGCTCGTCCCTATTCAAATACATATTGCGTGAAGAAAGAGCCAGACCATCTTCTGCGCGAACGGTCTCGTGCGCCAACACCTCAACAGGCAGTTGAAACTGGCGACACATATTTCGAATCACCATTAACTGCTGGTAATCCTTTTTACCAAAAACGGCAACCCTAGGCCCTACACAGGCAAAGAGTTTAAGCACCACGGTGCTCACACCACCGAAAAATCCGGGGCGATGCTCGCCTTCCAAAATATCGCCAAGTTCTTCTGGGGGGGAGACCCGATAGTTTTGCGGCTCAGGGTACAGCTCGTTTTCATTGGGCGCAAAAAGTACATAAACATCACGATCGCGCTCTAACTTATCGATATCATTTTGCAACGTGCGAGGGTAACGGTCGAAATCCTCATTGGGACCAAACTGCAGTCGATTCACAAAGATACTGGCAACGACCGGATCGCCGTGCTGACGAGCGAGCTTCATCAACGCGAGATGGCCTTCATGCAGATTACCCATCGTGGGTACAAATGACACACGCAATTGACCTCGCAATTGATCTCGCAAGTCTTCAATCGTATGAACAACTTTCAATGAATGTATCTCCGTAACATCAGTTCTCGCCGCGACTCGTATAGGCCAGCCTGACGTAGATAGGGGCGTAGGGTTCGGCCTGAGTAATCTCTAATAGGGCCTCGCGCGACAATTCGAGCATCGCTAGAAAATGCACCACGACAATCGCAACCGGCGCACCTTCTTGAATGCGCTCTAAAAACAGGTCGCTAAACTCCATGAAACGAACATTGGATAAACGACGCAAGATATGCGTCATGTGATCTCGCACTGACAATTGTTCTCGCGTAATGTGATGATGCGCATTGAGTTTTGCGCGCTTCAAAATATCCATCCACGCCTGGCGCAAGTCATCGACGCTCACCTCTGGTCGCATCCGCTCAACTTGTAAATCGGCAAATGCTTGTGCCCTTTCGAAATCACGACCCAATTGAGGTAAGGCATCCAGTTTCTGAGCAGCGAGCTTCATCTGTTCGTACTCAAGCAGACGGCGCACCAACTCTGCGCGAGGATCGTCGACCTCACCATCCCCATCCGCCTTTTTGACGGGCAGTAGCATGCGTGATTTGATTTCAATCAGCATGGCAGCCATCAACAAGTATTCAGCCGCCAGCTCAAGGTTGTGAAGGCGAATCTGCTCGACGTAGGATAAGTACTGTCGAGTAACTTCCGCCATTGGAATATCGAGCACGTTGAAGTTTTGCTTGCGAATCAAATAAAGCAAGAGGTCGAGCGGGCCTTGAAACGTTTCTAAAAAAACCTCAAGCGCATCTGGTGGGATATAGAGATCCTGAGGCATCGAAAACAATGGCTCACCATACAGACGAGCCAACGCCACGGCATCAACAACATCCGGTGTGGTGTCGATCTGAGGCTTAAACAACGCGTCCAGACGCTCGTCCGAACTTTGTCCTGTCGTCATTAAATTTCGTTCAATTTAATCGTTTTGATAAACATAGGGCATTTGAGGCACGGCGGCGGCCTTGAAGCCTTCAGTAAGCTCAGGATCTTGAGGCTTATCCCACAATCTCGCGCGACCGTCTCGTTGACGCTGCTCAAGATCTGGATGCGCGGCTTTGTATGACTTCAGAAACTCGGTGATTTCAGACGTATAGTTTTTCGACATGATTCGCAAGGACAGGCGGACAAAGGGTTAGACTTAAGCTAGTTTACTGTACAGAACAAAGCTTTTCCGATGTTATCCAGCAAAACCCACTCAAACAAAAAACCAATCGAGCAAGGGCAGCAAGCGTCTGGCCACCTGCTTGCCTTTATTGTCGGTTGTGCGTTATTCATGCAAATGCTTGATTCAACCGTGGTCGCGACGGCACTGCCAGCCATGGCACGGGCGCTTAGCACGACGGCGGTTGAGCTCAATGTGGCGATTACCTCCTACTTGTTATCTGCAGCAGTGTTTGTGCCCGTCAGCGGGTGGGCTGCCGACAGGTATGGTGCGCGTCGCGTCTTTATTGCCGCCATTGCCCTATTCACCTTAAGCTCAGTCGGGTGTGCCTTAGCGAATTCCATCTTGACGCTGGTCATCGGAAGAGTCATACAGGGCTTAGGTGGCGCCATGATGGTGCCTGTGGGGCGCATTATCTTGCTAAGAAGCACACCTAAGCAGCAACTATTGAATCTCATGGCTTTTTTATCGATGCCGGCGCTGCTTGGCCCCATGATGGGGCCTCCCTTGGGTGGTTTTTTAGTGACCTACGCCTCGTGGCACTGGATATTTTTAATCAATATACCGATTGGCATCGTTGGGATTGCAATGATCTTGCGCTATGTCAAAGAGCTTCCCGCCGACGGATTACCTCATCGCCTCGATTGGTTTGGATTTTTGCTGAGTTCAATCTGCTTGGCAAGCCTAGTGGGCGGCTTTGAAATGATGAGCAATCAGGATGCCTCATTGTTACGCACGTTAATGCTTGTTGCCACGGGCCTCGTTTCTGGCTTGATTTATGTGTGGCACGCCCGACGACACCACGAACCCATTCTCGACTTGACACTCATGCGAATACCGACTTTCCGGATTGCAATGCTTGCGGGTAATCTTTGCCGATTCACGGTCGGTGCGACACCGTTTTTACTGGCGTTGCTCTTACAGGTGGGTTTCGGTTTATCCCCATTATCCGCTGGTCTCATCACGTTCACCGGCGCAATCGGCGCGTTACTGATGAAATTCGTCGCCCCCCCGATCTTGCATCATTGGGGATATCGACGCGTGCTCATGGTCAACGCCATTTTTACTGGTGCAGCACTGATTCTTTGCGCCACGTTTTCGCCCAGCACCGCCAACAGCGTGATGATCGCAATCTTGCTTGTGGGTGGCTTTTTCAGGTCTTTGCAATTTACCGCGACGAACACCCTCGCCTATGCGGACGTGCCTCAAGTGAGCATGAGTCGAGCAAGCAGTTTTGCCGCCATGGGACAGCAATTGGGGGTCAGCCTTGGCGTCGGCATTGCTGCCGCTACGATTCGAGTGAGTCTTTCCGTGACCGGTGATACCGAATTGGCGACACATGACATCGTGCCAGCCTTTTTAGTGGTTGGGTCACTCTGCATGCTATCTTGCCTGTCGTTCAAGTCGCTAAGTAAAGACGCTGGTCAATCCTTACAAGCCAAGTCAAAGCCCAGCAGCAGCTAACACCAGTGCGACCACACCAAGCGGTTAGTTCACTTGCGCGCCAGAGATTTTGACGATTTCTTTATATTTCTCAAGCTCTTGTCTGATCATTGCTGTGAATTGAGCTGTGCTTAATCGCAGCTGATTCGAACCCATCGTGCTCAGCCGCTCGATCACGTCTGGATCAAGCAATGCCTTTTCGTAGGCGTCATGAAGGATTTGAACGACCGCTGGTGACGTGCCCGCCGTTGTAAAAACACCAAACCAAGTACCGATATCGAATGGGCTTATGCCCGCTTGTTCAACGGTAGGCACCTCGGGCAACATCGCCGAACGGCTCGTTGTCGTCACCGCCAAAGCACGCACCTTGCCATCCTTGATCAACGCAGCGGATGCCGCCAGGTTGTCGAACATAAAATCTGATTGACCCGACAAGAGGGCCAATTGAGCAGGTGAAGCACCTTGATAAGGTATGTGTACGACATCAATATGAGCCCTTGCCTTGAGCAATTCACCCGCTAAGTGCCCGGCACTGCCAGAGCCTCCCGACCCGTAATTGAGTTTGCCGGGGTTTTCACGAGCAAACCGGATCAAGTCACCCAAGGTTGTGATTTTGTTTTTGATGGCAAAGTCCAGGTTGACCACCAACACATTAGGCACGGACGCGACCAAGGTGACAGGCGCAAAATCTTTAATGGGGTCGTAAGGGATGTTGGCGTAAAGCCAGGGGTTAATCGCATGCGTGGCGACTGCCCCCATCACCAGGGTATAGCCATCGGGTGTCGCTTTTGCAACTAAGTCTGCCCCAAGATTACCGCCAGCCCCAGGCTTATTTTCGACAATCAGGGGTTGCCCAAGCGACCCGCGCACCTTTTCTGCCAATAGCCGAGCCATCGCGTCGAGCGGCCCGCCCGGGGGATAAGGCACCACCATCCTCACCGGCTTGGCAGGCCAAGGTACCGCCTTCGCGACCTGCGCAAAAGGCGTTTGGGCAGCCAACGCCATCATGATGCCTGCCGCGATCACTGCCAACAGCTTGCCGCCTCGGGGCATCATCCTACGCATTAATGCAAAATCTGACTGAGAAAGAGTTTGGTCCGATCATTTTGCGGATTGTCAAAAAATGCGTCAGGTGCATTTTGTTCAATGATTTCGCCTTTATCCATAAAGATAACGCGGTCAGCGACTTTACGAGCAAAACTCATTTCATGGGTGACGCATAACATGGTCATACCTGACTCTTGCGCCAGCGAGACCATGACATCCAACACTTCCTTCACCATTTCGGGATCAAGCGCAGAGGTTGGCTCATCAAACAGCATAATTTTCGGGGCCATACAGAGAGAACGCGCAATCGCTACCCGTTGCTGCTGTCCGCCCGACAACTGACCCGGATATTTGTTCGCTTGATCAGGAATACGAACCCGCTCAAGGTATTTCATGGCATCGGCCTCTGCTTTGGCTTTAGGTGTTTTTAATACCCAAATCGGCCCAAGCGTCAGGTTCTCGAGCACCGTCAAATGTGGGAACAGGTTGAAATGCTGAAACACCATGCCAACGTCTCGTCGGATGGCTTCAACATCTTTTAAGTCGCTCGTAATCTCTGTGCCTTCGACCACGATCTGGCCCTGCTGGTGTTCTTCGAGGCGATTGATGCAACGGATCAATGTCGATTTACCCGAACCCGATGGGCCGCAAATGACGATGCGTTCGCCACGAGCAACCTCTAAATTGACATGACGTAACACATGAAACTTGCCATACCATTTGTTGACATCTTTCATGGTAATGATGGCATCGGCCATATTGATCTCCAAACCTATCGTTGATGACCAGTAGCAAGACGCTTTTCAAGCGCTTGGCTGTACCGGGACATCGAGTAACAAAAAATAAAATAAATGGCGGCAATAAACAAATAGACTTCGACACTAAAACCTCGCCACTCTTGGTTGACCAAAGCAGCCTTGGCCGACAAGGTCAAGTCGAAGATACCGATAATCACGACGAGTGAGGTGTCTTTAAACATGGCAATAAAAATACTGACCATCGGTGGGATAACCACTTTAAGCGCCTGGGGCAAGATCACCAACCGCATTTGTTGCCAGTAGCCCAGACCCAGCGAATCTGCACCCTCGTACTGGCCTTTCGGTATCGCTTGCAAACCACCTCTCACGATTTCGGCAATATAGGCGGCAGCGAACATGATGATGGCGACTAAGGCCCTCAACAGCTTGTCGATATTCATCCCTTGTGGCAGAAACAAAGGCAACATGACCGATGCCATGAAAAGCAAACTGATCATGGGCACCCCGCGAATCAGTTCGATGTAGATGACAGAAATCGATTTGATAGCCGGCATCTTCGAACGACGACCAAGTGCCAGCACTACCCCGAGCGGGAAGGCGAAGACGATGCCAAACGTCGCCAACAACAGCGTGACTGGCAAACCACCCCAAAGGCTGTTCTCTACATAAGGCAAGCCAAGTACGCCCCCCCACATGAGGATGGCAACTGCCAGCAAGACAAGCGCCCAAGCGACCGCCAGAGGTGGTTTCCAGAAGCGCCGCCAGCCGCTCACTGCAATGACGCTCAGCAATAGCAGACAGGCGATCAACGGACGCCACTGCTCGTCGTAGGGGTAAGTGCTGAGCAACATCAATCGATAATTCTGAACAACAATCGCCCAACAGGCGCCGCCTGTTTTCCGACAGACGTCACCCGTCTGTGCTGACACATTTGCCTTCAGAATTGCCCAGTCGATAAAAGCGGGGACGGTCAGCACCAGCAGCCAGAGCACAAGCCCGGTCAAGATGATGTTGACAGGCGATGACAATAAATTATTTTTCACCCACACCCACGCGGTCGGACTGCGAAGCATCGGCGCCGAGGTAGGTTCTGTTGTAAGGCGAGTATCCATCGTGCTCATTCTCAACGCTCCGTCAACGCGATGCGTTTGTTGTACCAGTTCATAAAGACCGAGATCGACAAACTGACCGTCAGGTAGGCAGCCATGATAATCATGATGCCTTCGATCGCCTGGCCCGTCTGGTTAAGGGTCGTATTAACGATCGACACAATATCTGGGTAACCAATCGCCACCGCAAGCGAACTATTTTTCGTAATATTCAAATACTGACTGGTCATGGGGGGAATAATTACCCGCAAGGCCTGGGGTAACACAACAAGTCTGAGGGCCAAACCGCGTTTAATACCCAAGGCGTCACTGGCCTCCCATTGTCCATTGCTCACGGACTGAATGCCGGCACGGACGACCTCTGCAATAAAGGCGGCTGTATAAACCACGAGCCCCACCAACAGTGCCGAAAATTCTGGGGTTAAAGTCAATCCGCCCACAAAATTGAAGCCCTTGAGCGCTGGCAGATCAACGGAGATGGCCTGCCCACTGAGCCACCACACGAGTAACGGTAGCGAAACGACGAGCAGCAGGCCGACGCGCAGCAACGGAAATATCTGCCCCGTTTTCTCTTGCCGACGTGCAGCCCAGTTGGCTGTGAGCACAAAGGCGAGCAACGCTAACCCAAGCCCCACAAATAACCACAGCATCCCTTCGCCCTGTAATCCGGGTATTTTGATCCCTCGATTAGAAAGAAAAACCCCACTCACCGGATGCAATGCTTGCCTTGGCCCGGGCAGGTTTTCAGAAATCAGTGAATACCAAAAATACATTTGCAAGAGCAAAGGGATATTGCGAATCACCTCAACGTAGACGGAGGCGAGTTTTGCAATCAGCCAGTTTTTTGATAAACGGGCGACACCAATCACGGTACCTAGCAGCGTTGCCAGCACAATCCCGATACCCGCCACAACGAGCGTGTTCACCAAGCCCACGGCGATCGCGCGTCGATAGGTGTCTGCAGGCGTATAAGAAATGCTGGACTCGCCAATCGCAAAACCAGCTTCGCGAGATAGGAAGTCGAAGCCGGTTGAAATGTGACTGGTCGCCAGATTGGCTAGCGTGTTGTGTACTAAGAACCAGACACCACCGACGACGGCGGCAACCGCCAAAACCTGAAAAATAATCGACCTCACGACAGGATCGTGCCAAGACAATTTGGTCTTGGGTCGGGTCGACGGTTGATAGCGTTGATCGATCATAAATATGTTTGAAAAAAATTGGGGCGGCCATGCCGCCCCGGTGAATCAAATATCGACTAGCGGACTGGCCAGGCGTACATCACGCCACCTTTGGTCCACTGCTGATTCAAGCCACGTGGCAATTTCAGTGGGCTGCCAGCGCCAACCGTACGATCAAAGCTTTCGCCGTAATTGCCGACTTGCTTAACGATGGTGTATGCCCACTTTTCGTCGACACCCAAATTCTTACCCATGCCTGGGGTAGCACCCAGAATGCGCTGAACGTTAGGATTCGTGCTCTTTAACATCTCGTCAACATTCTTAGAAGTAATACCGTACTCTTCTGCTTCAACCCAAGCATTCAAAGACCAGCGAACGATATTGAACCATTGCTCATCACCCTGACGAACCATCGGGCCGAGGGGCTCTTTTGAAAAGTCTTCAGGCAAAATAACGTAGTCATCGGGGTTCGGAAATGTCGACCGAGTTGAAGCCAGACCAGATTTGTCCGTGGTGTAAGCATCGCAGCGACCTGACACGAAAGCACCAACGACTTCTTCGAGCTTATCAATCACAACAGGTTTGAATTCAATCTTATTGGCACGGAACCAATCGGCGAGATTGAGTTCAGTCGTCGTGCCTGGCTGCACACACACGGTGGCGCCGTTGAGTTCTTTCGCGCTTTTGATGTTTGATTCTTTCTTAACCATCACGCCTTGGCTATCGTAATAGAGCACGCCAGCGCCCAACAGGCCGAGCGTTGCATCACGAGTCAAGGTCAAGGTTGTATTACGGGTCAACACGTCAACTTCACCAGATTGCAATGCCGTGAAACGCTGCTGCGCCGTCAGTGGTGTTACTTTGAATTTGGTGGCGTCGTTAAACATGGTCGCGGCGACTGCGCGGCAAAGATCAACGTCGATCCCTTTCCATTCACCTTTACTGTCGGCGGCCGAAAAGCCGGCGACGCCTGTGGAAACGCCACACTGCACAAACCCTTTCTTCTTGACGTTATCAAAGGTCGTCCCTGCTTGTGCAACTGAGCATGTAGCTAACACCAACGCAGCAACTGCTGCAAACTTGTAAACTTTCATCAAATATTCTCCAATTACAAAAAACCATGCGGCTAGGATAAACCCTTACGCCTGTTAGCGTACAAGCACGATGGCGAGATATTAGTCGCCTCAGCGTCACTAATGTATGGGGGAATTCCCTCGTTTGCAATAGCTAATTTTTTAATGAGAGTTACTATTCGTCAATGGAATTGACTCGATCATGATCGAATTTCTGCATGTTTTTAAGTCTTACGGTCAGCAACCAAACATTTTGGTAGACATCACTTTTCAAGTGACTGCCGGAGAGTTCGTTTTCGTCGCAGGGCCTTCGGGGGCAGGTAAATCCACGTTATTAAAGATGATTGCAGGTTTAGAGCCTGCCTCACGCGGATCTATTCAAGTCAACGGTCAACGGCTTGACTCGCTATCGGCGCGGGCAAAACCCTATTTACGACGCGCTGTCGGGGTGATTTTGCAAGATACCCATTTACTTTACGATCGCAGCGCAATTGATAACGTCTTGTTACCGCTTTCAGTCACCGGACTCCCCTTAAAAACGGCCAGATCGCGCGCCAGAGCGGCACTAGACAAGGTCGGATTATCAGCCAAAGAACAGGCCAATCCGATCACCTTATCGGGGGGTGAACAACAACGACTGGCCATCGCACGCGCGATTGTCAATCGACCGGCCATTTTGATTGCAGATGAACCGACAGCGAATCTGGATGCCGACACAGCTCAACGAATCATGTCGGTGTTTCGCGATTTCAATCGGGTAGGTGTCACCACGTTGATTGCTTCGCACGACGAAGCGCTCATGGCGCAATACGCCTCGCGGTGTTTAAAGATCACGCGAGGCGGGTTCGCTGACAGCGCCAGCGACCTAAATCCTCTCGGGACCACACCATGAGCGTTTGGGCTACCCAACACCGATATGCGATCACCGTCACGCTCAGGCGCTTGGTTGCCCAGCCGTTTTCGTCAATCGCCAACATGGTCGTCATCGCCCTCGCATTATCACTGCCCTTGATTGGTGCGTGCCTTCTCACCGCCGTTGAGCCTGTTGTTCGTCAAGTATCCATCACACCAGATTTGACGATATTTTTAAATCCAGACGTTGGGCCAGGTGCCGCCGAGAAATTGGCCAACCGCATCCGCAAAGAGCACAAAGACCTCGCCTCTGCAGTACGCATCGTGACTAAAGACAAAGCACTGGCGACACTGAGAGACAATCCTGCATGGGATCAGGCATTGAAAGTGCTACCAAACAACCCTTTGCCAGATGCGCTGGTCGTCGCGCTACCTGGTGGAGAAGACCTTGCGACGCGGGCCCGTCAACTGGTTCAGACATGGTCAGCATGGGAGGATGTTGATCTTGTCCAGCTCGATAGTGCCTGGGTTCAGCGACTAGAGGCCATTTTAAGATTTGCCAACCTTGGATTGAGCCTGCTCGGACTGAGCGTCGCGGTCGTTGTACTTGCAACGGTGTTCAATACAGTGCGGATGCAAGCACTGTCGCAACGGGATGAGATTGCCGTCGCTCGGCTAGTGGGTGCCACTGAATCTTTTGTTCGACGCCCCTTTCTCTATTTGGGTGCCCTTACTTGCGTATTGTCGAGTTTGCTGGCCATCGCCATTGCACGTGCTGCCCTCGTGCCACTCAATGCTGCGCTCAGCAGCTTAGCTCGCAGTTACGATGCGAATTTCTCGATCGGCTTGCTATCCATAGAAACATTAATTATCGCCGTGGTCGCCGTGGCGATGCTGGGCTCACTGTCAGCACGCTGGTCAGTCAACCGCCACACACGTTTTTAATGACACTGAGCCAGCGATCTGTGCTGGCTCACCGTCAAGCCGCTTGTTTGACACCGTCGCTGGCGACCGCCTGATGAAATGCCTTCAGACGCTGTTCTAAGATTGCCTGTGCCTTCTCGATAGCAGACGCTTTCACGTGTCCGTAGCCGCGAATCTCATCTGGCGTATTGAGCAATACCACCCCAGCCGCCAGCGAGGCGGATGAAAGCTGGCTTAATACGTCTTCGACCAACCGTTCATACTGGATGATCAACGCTCGCTCGCCACGACGTTCGTCTGAATAACCGAAGACATCGAAAGCGGTACCCCGCAGGAACCTGAGCTTTGCGAGCGCCTTGAAGCCCCACATCATGTAGGCGCCATAGGTTTTCTTAATCAAATGACCGTTGGCATCTGTTTTCGCAAAAAGGGGCGGGGCAAGATGAAACTTTAAAGACCAATTGCCTTCAAATTGTTTAGCAATATTGTGCAAAAAATCACCTTCGGCATACAACCGAGCAACCTCGTACTCATCTTTGTAGGCAAGTAGTTTGAAGTAGTACCGCGCGACCGATTTGGCGAGCACGTCGGTGCCGCACGTGCGTTGCTCAACCCCCGCGACTCGACTGACCAATTCTCGATAACGCTGGGCATAAGCCTCGTTCTGATATTCGACTAATCGTGCGGCTCTGTCGTCTAGCAATCCTGGCAACGTGTCTGTCGCAGCCCTCAGATCCACCACCGTCGCCGCCTTTACCGCACCTGCGCCCGACACCTCATCGCCGCGAAGTAATCTTTGTAAACGCTCGGCATCATGAGCAGCACACCTGCCCACATTGAATGCATCGAGGTTCTTCTTGACTTGTACGGCATTTAACTCGATCGCCCTTTCTATGGATCGATGATGCAAAGGCAACCAGCCCATCTGATACGCAAAGCCCATCATGATCGGATTTGCATACACGGCATCACCCAGCAGTTTTACCGCAATATCGGATGCATCAATACTGCGGATTCTACCTTCGCCGCATGCACGGTCAATCTCATGTCGTAAGGCCTGACCCGCCAAAGACCAATTGGGTTGACTGATAAAAGCGGCGGTTGGCGCAATATCCGAATTCAGCAAAGTATGCGTTCGACCTGCACGCATTCTGGCGACCGCGTCAGGGCTTGACCCCACCACCAAATCACCTGCCAACACCAAGTCCGCATCGCCCATGGCGATCCGTGTTGTCAGAATTTCATCCGAGCGCTTTGCAATTAACGCGTGAGAATAAACAGCCCCACCCTTCTGCGCTAAACCCGCCATGTCCAACACCGATCCGCCCTTACCCTCCAGATGAGCCGCCATGCCGAGCAACTGACCGATGGTCACCACGCCAGTGCCACCCACGCCCGCGACAAAGACACCATAAGGCTTCTCGAGACTTGGCTGCTCTGGATCGGGGATGTCCTGATGAAGGTCGCCCAGTGTTAATGACGGAGGGCGGCGCAACTGCCCCCCCTCAACGGTCACGAAGCTTGGGCAAAATCCGTTGACGCATGAGAAATCCTTATTGCAACTAGATTGATTGATGGTTCGCTTGCGACCCAACTCGGTCTCTAGTGGTTCCACCGACAAACAGTTGGATTTCTTTGAACAATCACCGCACCCCTCGCAAACTTGCTCATTGATCACGACGCGTTTGGCCGGATCAGGATAGGCGTTGCGTTTACGCCGGCGACGTTTCTCTGTCGCGCAGGTTTGATCGTAAATCAGCACTGTCGTGCCTTTGATTTCACGCAGCACTTTTTGCACGGCGTCTAACTGAGCACGATCCTGAACCTCAACACCAGCAGGCAGGGTCACGCTATGATATTTTTCTGGCTCATCGCTCACGATGACCACTTTTCGCGCACCTTCAGCGACCACTTGATAGGCGATGCTGGCGACCGTGGGAGACCCTTCGACAGGTTGTCCCCCCGTCATCGCTACGGCATCGTTAAAGAGAATTTTGTAGGTCATTGACGCATTCGCCGCAATCGCCGCTCGAATCGCCAACAATCCCGAATGATAGTAGGTGCCGTCGCCCAGGTTAGCGAACACATGCTGTTCTGTGGTGAAAGGCGCTTGGCCTAGCCAGGGCATGCCTTCGCCGCCCATCTGCGTAAAGGTCGGGGTATTTCTATCCATCCACACCACCATGTAATGGCAACCAATGCCTGCCATCCCTCGAGACCCTTCGGGTAACCGAGTTGAAGTGTTATGTGGACAACCCGAGCAGAACCAGGGTTTACGTTCTTCAATAACGCGAGGTTTGGCCAGCTCACGCTCGTGGGCATCCAGAACCTCTAGACGTTGTTCAATGCGCCGACGTACGTCGTCAGGCAACGCCATCTTAAGCAATCGCGCAGCGATCACTCGAGCCACAATGGCTGGTGAAAATTCGTAGTGTGCGGGTAGCAACCAATTGCCTTGCGGAACAGACCACTCCCCGCCGTCTTTATCGTCAAACTTGCCCACCACGCGGGGGATCTTTTTGCCCCGCCCAATCCAACCGAACAGTTCTTCCTTGACTTGATACTCGAGGACTTGGCGCTTTTCTTCGATAACGAGAATTTCATCCAAATTTTCGGCAAACTGTTGAACGATGGAAGACTCCAGTGGCCAAACCATGCCGATTTTCAACAGTCGCAACCCAATCTGCCGACAGATGCTTTGAGATAACCCAAGATCGGCAAGGGCTTGCCGCGTATCAAGGTAAGCCTTACCTGACGTAATAATGCCAAACCGGGCTTGAGCATCGGGGATCTGCCAGTCTTGCCGGTTCAGACCGTTAGCCCGCGCGTAGGCAAGCGCCGCATACAACTTGTAGTCAAGCAAACGCGCTTCTTGAGCAAGCGGGGTATCGGGCAACCGGATGTTGAGCCCATCAGCAGGCAGAACAAAGTCGACCGGCGTCACGATATTGACACGATCTGGGTCTACTTCGACAGACGCGGAGACTTCAACAATGTCGGTGATGCACTTCAACCCCGTCCAGACACCGGCATAACGGCTCATTGCCCAGCCGTGCATCCCATAATCAAGGACTTCCTGAACACTCGCCGGAAACAGCACAGGCATCGCACAGGCTTTGAAGATATGGTCGCTTTGGTGTGGCAAGGTTGACGATTTTGCAGGATGATCATCACCTGCAACAACCAAGACCCCCCCGTGTTTGGCGCTGCCCGCGGCATTGGCGTGTTTGAACACATCGCCACTTCGATCAACGCCTGGGCCTTTGCCGTACCACATCCCGAAGACGCCATCGTACTTCGCCCCCGGGAACAGATTGACCTGTTGAGATCCCCAAACTGCGGTAGCCGCCAAGTCTTCATTCAAACCAGGTTGAAACACGACGTGGTGATCGGTCAGTTGTTGCTTGGCTTTCCAGAGGTTCTGATCGAGTCCTCCGAGCGGTGAGCCGCGATATCCAGAGATAAATCCCGCAGTGTTCAAACCGCGACGAGTGTCGTGCAAGCGCTGATTGATTGGCAAACGAACCAAAGCATGTATGCCGCTCATCCAGGCTCGACCATCTGCCAAGCTGTATTTGTCGTCGAGCTTCACCGCTTGCAATGCCAGCAGTTGTTCTGGTGTAAAAGGAGCATTCATGCGTTGTTACCTTTGTTGATTATGGTTGTAACACTCAACAGATCGGCTTACAAAAGTCAGCGTTTGTCCGGGTAGGATATCCGCTTTACCTATCATTGCATCCGAGCGTGATGGTTGCAATGCTTCAGAAAGTTTAGCGCAAATGCGGTCATCATTTAAAAAGTCAATATTGTTTATGAAGCTCTCTCAGTCTTTAATCGTTTGGCAAAGGCTGCACGGTCGCCATGGTTTGCCTTGGCAGACGACCCGGGATCCCTACCGGATCTGGTTGTCAGAAATTATGCTGCAACAGACTCAGGTAGCAACTGTGCTGCGTTATTACGCCAAGTTTCTTCAACAGTATCCGGATGTAGCAGCGCTCGCGGCTGCATCTACTCAAGAAGTGATGTCTCTCTGGGCCGGGTTGGGGTATTACGCCCGAGGTCGAAACCTTCACGCCTGTGCACAAAAAATAATGACGGATTGGCAGGGCCGATTTCCCGAAACAGCTGCAGAACTGGTGACGCTTCCGGGGATCGGTCCGTCAACGGCGGCGGCGATCGCCGCTTTTTGTTTTTCAGAGCGTGTGTCGATTCTGGATGGCAACGTCAAGCGGGTTTTCGCTCGATATTTCGCGATTGAGGGGGATACCAATAGCAGTCGGGTGCAAGCGCAACTATGGGCGCGAGCAACAGAGGCAGTGCCTTGCGCGGCAGATCTAGCCGAAGATCCATTGTCCATGACTGCATACACACAGGGATTGATGGATTTAGGCGCCACCGTCTGCACGCGCAGCAAGCCACAGTGCGGCCTCTGCCCATTGCAAAAAACCTGCGCGGCCTATTCGCGAGGCATGACTGATGAATTGCCGACCGCCAAAGCACGGCGAGCTTTACCCGAAAAGAGCACGTGCATGTTGATCGTGTACTGTGAGGGTAAGTTACTGCTCGAGCAACGACCCGAAACGGGGATCTGGGGCGGCCTCTGGAGCCTGCCGGAAGTCACCTCTAATCAGGACGATGAAGTGCTTAAGCACAGCATCTCCAACGCCTACGAAATCGAAGAGTGCCTTGCAATGGCCACCATGCAACACACCTTTACCCATTTCAAACTTCTAATCACACCCTTGCTTATCCGAGCAAAAAAGCCGAAGCAAGAGTGGATAACGGTCACTGCCCTGAACAACTTTGGCCTGCCCACCCCTGTCAAAAAAATATTGACGGGACTCAACAATCAGTTGCTGATCACTGGGGCGTCGGTCGGTAACGGTTAATGCTCATCAGCATGCCACACGCAACCCCGATCGTGAGCAACGCTGTTCCGCCATAACTCATTAACGGCAAGGGCACACCGACCACAGGCAAAATCCCTGTCACCATACCGACATTAACAAAGACATAAATAAAAAGCACCATCGTTAAGGCACCGGCCAATAGCCGTCCAAACTGCGTCTGAGCTCTGAGCGCAATCGTCAACCCTCGAGCAATCAATAAGCCATAGATGATGAGTAACGTAACACCACCATACATGCCAAACTCTTCGGCGAAAACGGCAAATATAAAATCAGTCGTGCGTTCGGGAATGAAATCCAAATGAGTTTGCGTCCCCTTCATGTAACCTTTGCCAAAAAGGCCACCAGAGCCAACCGCAATCGTTGATTGAATCGTATGAAAACCCTTGCCGAGCGGGTCTGTGGTGGGATCAAGCAAGGTACAAATCCGGTGTTTCTGGTAATCACGCAAAACTACCCAGTCGAAATCACTTTTACAGAGCACATCCTGATAAGAAACGACCGCAGTCACCGCAATGACCCCACCGATTGCCAAGGGGATCAGCAGCTTGAACGATAAACCCGCAAAGTAAATCACGAAGGCACCCGCACTCAACACTAGAATGGCAGTGCCGAGATCAGGTTGTTTGACAATCAATGCGAACGGCACGATCAATAACAGCATCGCTGCCAGAAAATCGAAAAACCTCATGGAGCCGTCACGAACTTGAAAATACCACGCCAACATTAAGGGCATCGCGATTTTCATCATCTCGGAAGGTTGTATGCGACCAATGCCAATATTGAGCCATCGTGTTGCGCCTTTGCTGGTATCACCAAAAAGCATCACCGCTACCAGCAACCCCAGCCCTAACACGTAGCAAGGCAGGGCAAACTTCATGTAGACCGGCTGGGGGATCAGTGCGACCACCCACAGTGCGACTAGCGCGACCGCAAAGTTTCGCAGCTGCTCTGCGAATCGCCAGTCGGTGCCGCCAACCGCAGAGTGCATCACCAACATGCCGGCTGAAGCAAGCACCATCAAAATCAGCATCATGGGCCAATCGATGGCAGTGACAATGCGCACGAGTCCGTTAATCAGATACTTCATTGAGTGGCAATCCCTGCGGGGCCGATTGGTCCCGAACCGATGACATCCGTTTGAGGCTGAACGCTCGTCGTTGTCAATTGCGCCTTATCACTCAACAGCCAAGCATCAAACATTTGACGCGCGATAGGCGCGGCAACGCTGCCCCCCCAACCTGCATTCTCAACAATCACGGCGACAGCGATTTTGGGATCATTGGCTGGGGCGTAAGACATGAACAATGAGTGATCACGCAAACGTTCGTTGACATCTGCACGATACTTTGAACCCTTCAAACTATAGACTTGCGCTGTCCCCGTTTTACCAGCGGCCTGATATTTTGCCCCCGCAAACGCCTGACGCGCGGTGCCAAGCGTCGTTACGTCCGCCAAAGCATGCTTGACCACCTGCAAATTCTCCTTTTTAAGGGGGATGCGATAACTGGCCTCCGATACGGTCAACGTTCGTTCGCCCGTCCGAACATTTTCAAGCGCCTTGACCAAGTGGGGCTTCATGTAAACGCCGTCGTTGGCCAAGACCGCCGTGGCTTGCGCGAGTTGCATCAGCGTAAACGCGTTGTAGCCCTGGCCGACAGCAATCGATACGCTTTCGCCCGCAAACCATTTTTGCTTGTAGACCTTACGCTTCCATTCGCTTGACGGCAGAATCCCCCGCTTTTCACCTTCGATATCCACGCCGGTCAACTGACCAAAGCCGAAAGGCGCCATGAAATCATGCAAATTATCGACACCAATCTCTGGGCCGAGCGAGTAGAAATAGGTATCCGACGACACCACGATGGCACGATACATATCCAAACTACCAAACGCCGTGCCCCCTGCGTTATGAAATTTCTGACCGGCAAACTCGTAATAACCAGGGTCAGATATCACGTCTGTGGCTTTGCGTTTGTTCAATTGCAAAGCGGCCAGTGCCACGAACGGCTTGTAGGTCGATCCGATGGGATAAGTACCGTAGACAGGGCGATTGATCAAAGGATGATCGAGTGATCCGTTAAGCTGACGCCAGCTTTCTTGATCGATACCGTCAATGAACAGATTGGGATCATAGGAAGGTTGCGAAACGAACGCCAAGATATCCCCTGTCGCTGGTTCGATGGCGACCAGCGCACCACGGTGATCCTTGAAGGCATCTTCCGCTATCCGTTGCAGTCGCATATCGAGGGACAGAATGAGATTCTTGCCTGATACAGGATCAATTCGCTTGAGTGTCTTCATGGGACGTCCGCCAGCGGTAACCTCGTGCTCTTGCATCCCAGTGGTTCCGTGCAATTGCGTTTCGTACGTTTTCTCGATACCTTTCTTACCGATAAAGTCGCTGCCACGATAATTACCAGTCAACCCCTGCTCTTCCAGTTGTTGGCTATCACTTTCAGAGATACGTCCAATATAGCCAACCACGTGCGCGGCCGATTTTCCTTGGGGATATTCGCGCACCCAACGCGCACGCAGCTCGACCCCCGGAAACTGGAAAGCATGCGCTGCAAACCATGACGCCTCGGTTGGATTCAAATTATTACGAAGAACAACGCTCGCATAACGACTGCCCTCTGCAGCGCGTCTTTTAAACCGCCGTTGATCCAGCGGGCTGACGTAAACAATCGGGGTGAGCGCATTGAATAACTCGTCAAGATTACCGGCTCTGGCGGGGACGACTTCGAGCGTATAGCTCAAAAAATTACGAGCAAGTACTTCACCGTTTCGATCCATAATCTCGCCACGACGGGGCGGGATCGGTGCAATACCGATTCGATTACTGTCAGCTCTCGCCGCTAGACCCTCATGGCGATCAATTTGCAGCACCCAGAAACGCAGCCCCAGCGAAGCAAAGCCAGCGACGACACACAAACCAGCGACGAAAGTGCGCAAAAGAAAACTATCTCTTCGTCGCTGATTCGTTTGTTTGGAGTCGAACACAAATACCTCTTAGACCGAATTGACTTCAACGTCAGCACGGCGGCGCTGAGGGATGAGCAGCACCCAACCGACAAACGGCCAACATAAGGCGGTGATCGCCGCAGAAATTGCCCACGACCAACCTGGCCATACCCCGGCTACCCAGGCACAGACCATTGAACCAACCATATTTGCCAGCACAAAAATAGGCAAGATGTGGAAGCACTGACCCCACAACTCGAACCGCAACAGTCGTCTGTGCAACACCACAGTGCCATATGCCACGAGGGTATAAATCAACGCATGTTGCCCCAAGGGGCCAGCGTCATGAACATCTAGCAGCAATCCAAACACAAAGGCGGTCAGCAAGCCAACTTTGCCATTGCTGTGAGCACACCAGAAGACAATCACCAACATTAAGATATCAGGGGCGTAGGGCAAGCCGCGCCAGGGCAACAGAGACAACATCCATGCAATAAAGATGCTCCCCCACACAAACCTCAAATTATTGAGATGGTCTAGTGCCTCGGTGCGCACGATCTGTGGCCTGGGCACGGGTGGTCTAGTGGCCTTTGACCGAGTACTGGTCGAGTTATCGTACTTTCGGCTTGCCACTGGTGGCCTCCGGGCGGTCTTTTAACGAGGGCGGTGTGGCTGCTGGGGCAACGGGTGCCGCTTGAGAATCAGCGCTTTCAGTGGAGGCAAGTAAAACAAGAAAGTGCCGATAGCGCTCGGGATGAGAAGCGGGTTGCCCTTCGGCACGAGCAAAACCCGAACTCGAATCACGCTCAACTTTGTCAACCGTCGCAACCGATAGCCCTGGCGGGAACAAGCCACCGACACCACTGGTCACCATCACATCGCCCTCGCGTATATCCGCATCAGACGCAAAATACCGAACTTCGATCTTCCCGGGCGTGCTTGAACCAAAGGCAATCAGACGCAAACCATTGCGCAAGAGTTGAACGGGGATGGACACGACCTCATCGGTCAATACCGCAGCTTCAGCGGTAAACGGCGTGACGCGCACAATCTGCCCAACAACCCCACCCTCATCAATGACTGGCATGCCAGGGGCAATCCCTGCCGCGCTACCTTTGTTGAAAACAAGGCGGTGATTGAATGCGTTAAACGGTTCGTAAAGTACCTCGACCACCATCGACGGTTGTGCGACCAATTTGTCAAACACGCCCATCAACCGCTTGAGTTGAGCATTTTCAGTCGTCAGTTGGGCAGCATGGGTGGCCAGCTGTGCGAGTTCTATCCTCTGCTTTTGCAGCGCTTCACTTTCGGATTTTGCTGAAGCAGCGGCATCAAACCAGTCATTAACAATGACGATGACTTGCCGAGGGAACATCACCACACGTTGAAAGGGATAGACAGCTACCGATAATACTTGCCGAAAAGGGTTGAAAGCCTTCCAGTTGGCATCGACGATCAAGAACGTGAGGGCAAGAAACACGAGCAATACCAGCGTGAACTCCGCAGGGAGCCCACGTCTAAACAGCTTTAAATTGCCCTGTCGTTGCATGAGAGCTCATTAATAGGCTGCCCTTGAGCGGGCAGCAACACCCATGATTAAAACCACAAAACGACTAGTCGTTAATAAAGATGGCGCCCAACTTCTCGAGGTGCTCAAGCGCGTCACCGCACCCGCGCACCACACATGTCAGTGGATCTTCTGCCACAATCACTGGCAACCCTGTCTCTTCTTGCAACAACCGATCGAGGTCGCGCAACAGCGCGCCACCGCCGGTCAGCGCAATACCCTTGTCAGTAATGTCTGCACCCAGTTCAGGGGGTGTGCTTTCTAGTGCAATTTTGACAGCCGACACGATTTGATTCAGCGGATCAGTCAGCGACTCAAGAATTTCATTGGAAGACACGGTGAAGCTACGTGGCACACCTTCTGCCAGATTACGACCTTTGACTTCAATCTCGCGAACCTCAGCCCCGGGGAAAGCAGACCCGATTTGCTTCTTGATCATTTCAGCGGTTGGTTCACCAATCAACATCCCGTAATTGCGGCGGATGTAGTTCACGATGGCTTCGTCAAATTTATCGCCACCAACGCGGACCGAGCCTTTGTAAACCATGCCACCCAGAGAGATCACCGCAACCTCAGTCGTACCACCACCAATATCCACGACCATCGAGCCGCTTGCGTCGGACACGTTCAAGCCCGCACCAATAGCGGCGGCCATCGGTTCTTCGATAAGATACACCTGACTGGCCCCAGCGCCGAGTGCCGACTCGCGAATAGCGCGCCGCTCAACCTGGGTTGAGCCACAAGGTACGCAAACAATAATGCGTGGGCTAGGTGCCAACATATTGCGCGGATGCACCATGCGAATAAACTGTTTGAGCATTTGCTCAGTCACCGTGAAATCCGCGATCACACCATCTTTCATTGGACGAATTGCTTCGATATTGCCGGGCACTCGACCCAGCATCTGTTTCGCTTCGCGCCCGACGGCTTGAATGATTTTTTTACCGCCGGGACCGCCATCGTGACGAATGGCAACCACTGAAGGTTCATCCAGGACGATTCCCTTGCCGCGGACGTAAATGAGCGTGTTGGCGGTACCAAGATCGATCGCCATATCGCTAGAAAAATAACTGCGTAAAAATCCGAACATGTTTGCTCAGCCAATAAAAATAGCACTGGATTCGTGCACCAAGCACTTATCGCGGGAAATGCACCAGAATTCGAATGAGAACGAACATCGGGCAAAATGCTGTAAATAGCCGTCTATCATAACTTATAATTGTTGCTCTTTGCGTGATAATTAGCGGGCTCTAGCCTCAATATCCGCCTTTGATAGTCTCTTTTGACGGCACAACTCCCGATGGCACTTACAGAACAGGATGTAGTCCGAATTGCTCGCCTTGCGCGCTTGCAACTCGACCCCAACCAATTACAGGTCGCACGAGGTGACCTCGATCAGATACTTGGTCTCATTCAAACGCTGCAATCCGTTGACACCGCGGGGATTGCCCCCCTTCCCCACCCATTGGCAATGGTCGCTGACATGCCGTTGCGCCTACGCGAAGACAGGGTCACTGAAACGGCATCGGTTGAGCGCAGGCAAGCCCTCATGGCCAACGCACCAGGCTCAAAACAAGGTTTATTTTTGGTGCCAAAGGTGATTGACTGACCATGACGAATTTATTCCGTACTTTCAATGGGTTGGCTGCATTACAAATCGCCTTGATGGACAGAAAAATCAGTGCGGTCGAGCTCGCTCAGGATGCCCTGGCCCAGATCAAAACTCAATCCGATTTAAACGCCTTTTTACACATCGACGAAGCATTAACGCTTGCGCAAGCCCGAGCGGCCGATGCAATGATCGGCGCAGGGCGAGCCACGCCCTTGACAGGCATCCCTATCGCTCACAAAGATGTGTTCGTCACGCAAGGATGGCGTAGCACCGCAGGTAGCAAAATGCTGGCGCAATACAAAAGCCCCTTCGATGCAACGATTGTCGACAAACTATTGCAAGCGGGTTGCGTGTCTCTTGGGAAACTCAACTGTGACGAATTTGCGATGGGCTCTAGCAACGAGCACTCCGCGTTTGGATCAACCCTAAACCCTTGGGATCACAGCGCAGTGCCAGGGGGGTCATCAGGGGCGTCCGCAGCAGTCGTTGCGGCGAGATTGGTTGCTGCTGCAACCGGCACGGACACGGGTGGCTCTGTGCGTCAGCCAGCCGCACTTTGTGGCGTGAGCGGTATCAAGCCAACTTACGGTTGCGTCTCTCGCTATGGCATGATCGCCTACGGCTCGAGTTTGGATCAGGCCGGCCCTTTGGCTGCAAGCGCCAGCGATCTGGTCGATGTGCTGGACTGTATGAGTGGATTCGATGAACGCGACGCGACCAGTGCGGTCAGCTGTCGAGGTGAGCCGAATTCGCCCGGACGCATTAAGGCGGATTACCATAAGGCATCACAAACCTTTGATCTTGACCCCGTCCAACCACTGGCGGGATTGAAAATCGGGGTACCACAAGAGTACTTTGGCGAAGGACTTGACAACGACGTCGCTGCACGCGTCGAAGCGGCGATCGCGCAGTTCGAAGCACTGGGGGCAACACGCGTGAGCATTAGCCTGCCAAACACTCGCTTGTCAATCCCCGCCTACTACGTCATCGCGCCAGCTGAGGCATCAAGCAATCTCGCTCGCTACGACGGCGTTCGTTATGGTCATCGCAGCGAATCCTACACAGACCTGGCAGATATGACATCAAAGTCACGAACGGAAGGTTTCGGCCCTGAAGTTCAGCGACGCATTCTCGTGGGCACCTACGTGTTGTCTCACGGTTATTACGATGCTTATTATCTGCAGGCACAACGTTTGCGCAGACTCATTGCTCAGGATTTTCAGACAGCGCTCAAAACGCAATGCGATGTCATCATGGGCCCTGTGACCCCGACGGTTGCCAAGCAAATCGGCGTCAATAGCGATGATCCGACGGCAGATTGGTTAGCGGATATCTACACCTTGAGCGTCAACCTGGCCGGCTTGCCTGGCATGTCTATCCCCTGCGGGTTTGCGCCTGGATCGTCGGGCAAAGCGTTGCCAGTGGGCCTTCAAATTATTGGTGATTACTTTGATGAAGGCAGATTGTTGGCGATTGCTCATCAATATCAAAAAGTGACAGACTGGCATCAACGATCGGCGGGGCAAGCAGCATGACATGGGAAATCGTAATTGGTCTCGAGACACACACCCAGCTCTTGACGCATACCAAGATTTTTTCGGGTAGCAGCACACGGTTTGGTGCACTGCCCAATACTCAAGCGAACGAAGTGGATTTGGCGCTACCGGGCTCATTGCCCGTGATGAATCGTACTGCTGTTGATCGTGCCATTCGATTCGGTTTGGCTGTTGGCGCAACCATTGCACCACGGTCAATTTTTGCCCGAAAAAACTATTTCTATCCTGACTTGCCCAAGAACTATCAAATCACGCAATTTGAAATTCCTGTGGTGATTGGGGGATCCATCAGCTTTTTTGTCGGCGATACAGAAAAAACCATTCATTTGACTCGCGCGCATTTGGAAGAAGACGCTGGTAAGTCGCTGCATGACGATTTTGAAGGCCCGCATGGTGAGCTCTCGACCGGGATCGACCTGAACCGAGCAGGCACGCCGCTGCTAGAGATCGTCTCTGAGCCTGAAATGCGGTCGGCGGCGGAAGCCGTCGCTTACGCCAAAACCTTGCACAGCCTGGTGACCTGGCTGGGCATTTGCGATGGCAACATGCAAGAGGGATCGTTTCGAATTGACGCCAATGTGTCAGTCAGGCCAGCTGGGCAGAAAGAGTTCGGAACCCGCTGCGAAGTTAAGAACGTGAATTCGTTTAAATTTCTTGAGCGCGCCATTCAATACGAGGTACGTCGACAAATCGAACTGATCGAAGATGGTGGCACAGTCATCCAAGAAACCCGCCTCTATGACTCGGATCGAGACGAAACGCGCAGCATGCGTAGCAAAGAAGATGCGCATGATTATCGATACTTTCCCGATCCTGATTTGCCACCCCTGGTGGTTGAACAAACGTGGATCGACGAAATTAAGGCAAGCATGCCTGAACTGCCCACAGCGTTGAGAGAACGCTTTACCGTCAATTATGGCTTGCCGGCGATCGAGGCCGCCCAACTTTGTTCGAGCAGAGATCTTGCTGAATACTTCGAAAACGTTGTCCATACCTTGCCTGCTGGTCACGCAAAGATTGCTGCCAACTGGATGATGGGTGAAGTATCTGCCCAATTGAATCGCGAAGAAAAAGATATCTCAGACTGTCCTGTCCCGGCCAAGGTGTTGGGGTCGTTGCTGACCCGCATCATAGACGGCAAAATCTCGAACAAAATTGCTCGTGATGTTTTCGCAGCACTTTGGCTGGGGGAGTTTGGTGGCAATATCGATGCCATCATCGAAGCCAAGGGATTAACGCAAATCAACGACGCGGGCGCTATTGCGGCCATCATTGAGGAAGTCATGGCAGATCACGCCAATATTGTCGCCGAGTATCGCGCAGGCAAAGAAAAGGCGTTTAATTCATTGGTGGGTCAAGTAATGAAAGCGGCAAAAGGCAAGGCAAATCCACAGCAGGTCAATGATTTGCTGAAAAGCAAACTGGGCCAGTGATCCAGCGAACGTCTGTTGATTCATTGAGATCAAGCGAGCGCTGAGACGATAGGCTGGCTCAGTCGCTGATACCGTAGCGGTCGCGGTAGGCTTTAACCGCCGCTTGGTGTTGTGCAAAATCCGCGTTATCTTTTAACAAGGCCATAATGTCGTCCAACGATGCAATGCTGACGACCGGCAGGCCGTAGCGCTGTTGAACCTCCTGAACAGCTGAATGGGGTGACAAGCTACCATCATTGCCCGCTCGTTCCATACGATCCATGGCGATCAACACAGCAGCGGGTTCAGCGCCTGCCCCGCGGATCATATCGACAGATTCGCGCACTGAGGTGCCTGCGGTAATAACATCGTCAATAATCACCACCCGCCCTTGTAGAGGGGCCCCCACCAGCACCCCACCTTCTCCATGGTCTTTTGCCTCTTTCCGATTGTAGGCAAAAGGCACGTCGCGACCTCTCATGGCAGGGTGAGCGGCGAGAGCGACGGCCGTCGCGGTCGCTAACGGAATACCTTTATACGCTGGCCCAAACATCATGTCGAAAGGCAACGCTGCATCAATCAATGCTTGAGCATAAAATTGTGCCAATCGCCCTACCGAGCTGCCTCGGTTAAAAAGCCCAGCATTAAAAAAATACGGGCTGGTTCGTCCAGATTTGGTCACAAAACTGCCGAATCTCAAAACACCCTCGTCTAAGGCAAATTGAACGAAGGCACGGCGATCTGTTCCACTGGACATATGATTTCTCGACTAAATTAGAAGCATAATTATGACACCCCACGGAGCATCAGCTTGCTACGCATCACATCACTAAACCTCAACGGTATCCGCTCAGCCTTCAAAAAAGGTCTGGTTGACTGGCTGGCACTCAACCAAGCCGATATCTTGTGCCTTCAAGAGCTCAAAGCTCACTTGGCTGATATCGACGAGCCCTTGCAGCACCCACTCGATTACACGGGACATTTCTACGCTGCTGAAAAAAAGGGCTACAGCGGTGTCGGCATCTATTTGCGCAGAGCGGCTGAAAAAGTGGCCACAGGCATTGAATGCGAAGAGTTCGACGCCGAGGGTCGAGTTATCCGCGCGGATTGGGGCAACGTTAGTGTAGTTAGTGCTTACTTACCATCAGGGTCAAGTGGGCCAGAGCGGCAAGAAGCTAAGTTTAGATTTTTGGCTAAGTTCGAGCCTTGGCTGAAAGGCCTGATGGCTGAGCACAAGAAAACCGGTCGCGAGTTTGTCGTCTGCGGGGATTGGAACATTGCCCACAAAGAGATCGATTTAAAGAACTGGAAATCTAATCAGAAGAATTCTGGCTTTACACCTGAAGAACGGGCTTGGTTGACCCATATCTTTGACGATCTCGGTTTTGTGGATGTGTTTCGTCAAGTCGACGACCGTCCCGATCAATACACTTGGTGGAGCGCTCGTGGACAGGCCTGGGCAAAAAACGTCGGATGGCGCATCGACTATCACATTGCCACACCAGGCATCGCGGCAACCGCTACCTCAGCAGCGATCTATAAGGACGAGAGATTTTCTGATCATGCACCACTGACGATTGACTATGATTTCACCCTTCAACCGTAAGATTGGCCATTTCTGCCAAGGGGATCTCTGCGTGCCCTGACGAGCGGCTAGCGCATTAATCTGCGCTTGAGGCGGCCTGACTCATCAGGTCGTTATATCCAGTTTTTCAATGTCATGCCGTCGCCAATACAACAGCATCAAGCCTGGCACGCCGATGATCACGGTGAACAGAAAAAAGTGTGGCCATCCCAGATATTCAACCAGCGGCGGGCTCAACGGCCCTGCCAAATAGGTACGCCCCACCGCCGAAAGGGCAGACAACAAAGCAAACTGTGTGGCCGAAAACTCGTGCTTGCAAAGACCCATGAGCAGCGCAACAAAGGCAGCAGTACCCATCCCACTGCACAAATTTTCAATCCCAATGCCGGCGGCCATCAGCCAAACACTGTGGGGGCCGATCGACACCACCCAAAATGCCAAATTCGACACCGCTTGCAACACACCAAAGAGAAACAGCGATCGAAACAACCCGAGGCGAGCCATCAACGCCCCACCTGCAAGCGCACCCGCGATGGTAGCCGCCAGTCCGAGCAATTTATTGACTGTACCGACCTCAGTCACCGTATAGCCCGCCGCTCTCAGCAAAAACGTGGTGGATAATGCGCTCGCAAAGGCATCGCCGAGCTTGTACAACACAATAAGCACCAACACCATGCCGGCCTCGGGGCGACTGAAGAACTCTTTCAACGGCTCAATCACTGCGCTTGAAAGTGACACTGGTGGCTTAGCCACATGCTCAGGCTCGGATGCCCAAAATGTGCCGAGCGAGGCAACCAGCATGATCACGCCCATGCAAACATACATCCCGCCCCAGCCCAACCAATTGTCGGCAAGAATCAGGGCCAACCCGCCCGACGTCAACATTGCCAAGCGATAACCCATCACAGATAGCGCTGCACCCGCGCCACGTTCTTCCGTTCGCAACACGTCACTTCGATACGCATCAATGGCAATATCCTGGGTGGCAGAACAAAACGCCACAAACACGGCTATCGCAGCAAGACCCGATAAGTTATTTTTCGGGTCGAGCAATCCCATTGCCATGAGCGCTGCCGCAAGAATCAACTGCATCGCAATCATCCAGCCGCGACGCCGACCAAGCCACGGCGCTGCAAACCGGTCAACCACGGGTGCCCAGAAAAACTTCAGGGTGTAAGCGGATCCCACCAATGTCAGCAGACCGATGT
The DNA here is from genome assembly GCF_964834465.1 of Jezberella sp. Taxonomy (NCBI): domain Bacteria; kingdom Pseudomonadati; phylum Pseudomonadota; class Betaproteobacteria; order Burkholderiales; family Alcaligenaceae; genus Jezberella; species Jezberella sp. Next base: position 29,827 of record NZ_CBAZRM010000009.1, on the reverse strand, counting down.
CTTGCAAAGACACTTGTTGTTGCGTTGCCCAAGCTTGCAAGGTCCCACCCGTCAACGCGAGAGGTAAGCCACTGGCAAAACCAACGAGCAACAACGGCGCAACGCGTCGACTCAAGTAGACGTGACCCGGGGTAAGGCTGCCAGAGGTCATCTCGTCAGAGACTCGCCGTGATGTGATAAACCGCCAGCGTGCTTCGCCATCCCGCCAAAAACTTGATTTCGTGATCGTCTTTAAAGGTTGAGCGGGCCAGAATCCTAAAGCCGAGTTTGACAGCCAGCCGTTCAAAATCTTTCAAAGTACAGAGGTGGATATTTGGCGTGTTGTACCAGTCGTAAGGCATCTGTCCAGTAACCGGCATACGCCCAGCCAAAATAGACCAACCGTGCGGCCAATAGCCAAAATTGGGAAACGATACGATCCCGCGGCGAGCAACTCTCAGCATTTCGCGCAGGATGTGTTCAGTGTTATGCATAGACTGCAGTGTTTGAGACAACACGACCGTATCAAACTGTTGATCGTCGAACATGGCCAGACCATCTTCAAGATTCTGTTGAATGACATGCACGCCGCGTTTGACGCAGGCTAAAACACACGCATCATTGATTTCAACCCCAACCGCTTTAACCCCTTTTTGTTCCTGTAAATAAGAGAGCAGTGTGCCGTCGCCACAACCCAAATCCAGAACACGAGTCGTCGGCTCAATGAGCGCCGCTATTTTCTGCAAGTCACCACGCAAACTCGACACGCTTTTCAGTCCCATCACCGCGCCCCCCCGCTTAGCGACTCGAAGATTCTCTCGAAATACGCCCTGACGACCTGATGATAGCGAGCGTCTTCAAGTAAAAAGGCGTCGTGGCCATGCGGCGCGTCAATCTCGGCATACGTGGCTGCTTGCGAGTTTTGTAACAAAGCTTTGACAATTTCACGTGATCGTAGCGGCGGGAATCTCCAATCAGTTGTGAAAGAGACCAGCAGAAAATCTGCCGTTGCCGGCGCCAGCGCCTGGGCCAAATCACCGTCAGTTTTACGCGAAGGATCAAAATAATCCAGCGCTCGAGTAATCAGCAAATAAGTGTTTGCATCAAAGTAGCGCGAAAATTTTTCCCCCTGGTAGCGCAAATAGGACTCGACCTCAAATTCGACCCCGTAACCGTAGTGAAATTCGCCATCGGCTGCAGGTTCACGCTGCGTTCGGCCAAACTTTTCAGCCATATCATCGTCAGACAAATAGGTAATGTGCCCAATCATGCGGGCAACTGACAGCCCGTGGCGAGGAACCGTTTGATGCGCGTAGTAATCACCGCCGTGAAAATCCGGGTCGGTAATAATGGCCCTTCTCGCGACCTCGTTAAAGCCAATGTTCTGTGCTGATAAGCGAGGTGTGCTGGCGATGACGACGCAGTGCGCGACGCGCTCAGGGCAAGTAATTGCCCAGCTGAGTGCTTGCATTCCGCCCAGCGAGCCACCCATCACCGCAGCAAAACGCTGTATACCTAGCCGGTCTGCGACTCGCGCTTGAGCCGATACCCAGTCTTCAACCGTGATCACTGGAAACGCAGCCCCCCACGGCTTACCCGTCTGCGGACGAATGGAAGCCGGGCCAGTAGAGCCAAAACATGAACCCAGATTATTGACCCCGATGACAAAGAACCGGTTGGTATCAACGGGTTTGCCTGGCCCAACCATGTTGTCCCACCAGCCAATATCGTCTGGATTATCTGCCGAGACGCCTGCCACATGATGGGAGGCGTTCAGTGCATGGCAAATCAGCACGGCATTACTGGCGTCAGCATTTAACGTGCCATACGTTTCAACGGCCAGCGTATAGGCGTCAATTTGTTGACCGCTAGCTAACCGTAAAGGTTCTTCAAAGTGCAGAAATTGTGTGTGAACCACACCGACCGAATCGGACGATTTAATCATCGATAACTCTTTAGCTGGATTTATGCGGCGCCCGCAAGCGGATCAGGCAAATCGGCGCGTATTTAGCTTTCATTCTAGCATTTGCCCCCACCACTCGGCATGCGGGTAGCCCTTGCCCTTACAACGAATAACAAATGTGACGCTATTAGAAACAACTAACAGGGATTTTGCGCATTCTCAAGTTTGAGGAATATGTTCACACTAAGCAACTTTACGCTGGGCGAGTCATGCATATTCATCAACGTGCCAACAGGAGAAGTCCCCGTATGAAGACACGAATACTTTCTGATCGCGAACGCCAGTGCCTGCAATGGATCGCACGAGGCAAAACAAGTTGGGAAACGGCCACGATTTTACAAGTCAGTGAACGTACCGTTAATTTTCACGTTGGAAACGCGTGTCGCAAACTCAACGTCTACAAAAGGCAGGCTGGGGTCTCGCTTGCCATACAGCAAGGTTTGCTTGAGGCGTAACGTTGGCGTGATGTTTGACGGCTATCATGCCCAAAGGTATATCACCTAAAATGCATTGGACTATCAGAGAAAGGATTTTCCGTGAGCGCCACTTTGTCCCAACGTCTAACCCTCCTAGAACGTCAGCCAGGTCTACTCTCAAAGTCCCTCCGTGGGATCGAAAAGGAAGGTTTAAGGGTCAACCCCTTGGGGCAGCTTTCAATGCAGCCGCACCCGCCAGCGCTTGGATCAGCACTGACCCATCCTCGGATTACGACGGATTATTCTGAGGCGCTGCTTGAGCTCATCTCTGGCACTCACACACGTGTTGATACGTTGATTGCTGAGATGACAGAACTTCAGACAGTGATCGCGTGCACGCTGGCTGATGAAATGATGTGGAATCACTCGATGCCAGCTCATCTTCCTGCAGAAGCAGACATCCCGATTGCTTGGTTTGGCACCTCGAATACTGGTATGTTGAAACATGTTTACCGGCGCGGGTTGGCTGAACGCTATGGCAAAACGATGCAATGCATTGCAGGGCTGCACTACAATTTTTCGTTTGACGAAAGCTTTTGGCAAGTCATTGATATGCCAGGCGCTACCGTTGAAGATAAACGCTCTGCAGGTTACATGGCGTTAATCAGAAACTTTACTCGTTACAGCTGGTTGTTAATGTACCTGTTTGGCGCAACACCAGCCGTATCGAAAGACTTCCTGCGGGCAGGTTCGCGAGGCTTAGACCAGCTTGACGCAGATACTTTGTTTTTGCCTTATGCGACCAGTCTGCGCATGAGCGATCTGGGTTATCAGAACAAAGCCCAAGCCACGTTGAAGCCTTGTTACAACGATCTCAACAGCTTTTTAATCAGCATGCATGAGGCAGTGACGACTCCGTGGCCTGCGTATTCGAAAATTGGCACGCACCGCCATGGCGAGTGGATTCAGCTCAATACCAACGTATTACAAATTGAAAACGAGTTTTACTCCAGCATCCGCCCCAAACGAACCACCGGCCCCTGCGAGAGGCCGATTACCGCACTAAACGAAAGGGGCATTCAATACGTTGAAATCCGCTGTCTGGATATTGATTACAACGAGACCATCGGGATTTCTAGCGAAACTGCGCATTTCATGGATGCGTTTATCCTCTTTTGCGCCACCCAAGACAGCCCGAATTTTGATAACAACGGATTTTGCGCAGAAAGTGTCGATAACTTTGCACAAACCGTCAAGTTTGGACGACAACCGGGATTGATGCTCAAGCGCGACGGCGAACAAGTCGCGTTGACTGCGTGGGCAGCCTCTTTGATTGATCAGATTAGTGACTGTGCGGATACGCTGGCGGATTGCCTGAAAGATGAGAACTACAGACTCGCGATGGCGCCGCAGCAACTGAAAGTGCGTAATCCTGCTTTGACACCTTCGGCCAAGTTACTGGAAACCCTGCGGGGCAACAAACAGTCATTTCATGAATTTGTGCAAGATTTAAGCGCAAGGCAGGCAGCTGCACTGCGGTTAGCGGGTTTGACCGACCAGCAACAGCGTCGGGCTAACAGCGAGGCGCGTGAATCACTGGTGGCACAAAAAACCATCGAAGATTCAGACTCAGAAACGTTTGACCAGTACGTCAACCAGTTTCATCTTGCACTCAAAGCCCCAACTTTTGGGTAATTGGTGCGCCCGACAGGAATCGAACCTGTATCGAGAGCTTCGGAAACTCTTATTCTATCCATTGAACTACGGGCGCCAAGTCAGCCATTATAACTGTTTGACACCCAGCGGGATTATCCAGTCGCCCTTTGAGCGATATATCCCGCTATAATCGCCAGCGCAACGTAAAACCTTTCTGAGACTCGCAGGATTTGGTCATGAGCAACATCCAAGAACATCACGAAACACACGAAGAAGAGCACGGCTCTTTAATCAAGACACCGAAGCAACTGATCGTGACAGTTGTATTGGCTTTCATCCTTCCGGTGTTAGTCATTTTGTTGCTTGTGAACTTTGTCACTGCCGGCGAAAAAACCGCTGCGGGATCAAACTCGCTCGCCGCTCAAGCCATTGGCGAACGCATTGCACCGGTTGCAACGCTTGAGCTGGTCGATGCCACTGGCCCTAAAGTGTTCAAAACAGGCGAGCAGGTTTACAAAGTGGTCTGTATGAGCTGTCACGCTGCCGGCTTAGCGGGTGCCCCAAAAACTGGCGACAAAGCCGCCTGGGCCCCACGTATCGCGACCGGCCAGGCGATGCTTGTCTCGCACGCAATCAATGGCAAAGGCGCCATGCCTGCCAAGGGTGGTAACCCAGCACTGGATGATTACGAAATTGCCCGTGCTGTTGTTTTCATGACCAATGGCGCCGGCGCTGACTTTAAAGAACCTGAAGCGCCTGCGACCCCCGCAGACGCACCCAAGAAATAAACAAAGCCGTTTCTTGGTGAAATCCAGCGTTTAGCTGGATTTCTTCAGCAGTGACATGCCCAATTGCACGCGGCGTTGCAACCAGAGGCTTGGGCGGTAGCGGGGGTCTCCGGTTACCGCTTCAATATTCTTCAAAATTTCCAGAATCGTTGCGGCACCCAGTGAATCGCCCATTGACAGTGGCCCCTGCGGGTAGCCCAAACCAAGCTTCACCGCATTGTCGATGTCTGCCGGCGTCGCGATGTCTTGTTGTGCAATATCACAGGCAATATTGACGATCATCGCAACAATACGTTGCGCAACAAAACCAGGCGAGTCTTCGATCACACTGACACGAACGGTATCGCCCGCCAGCAATGCATGTGCCCGAGTTGCCCACGTTTGAGCCGTTGCAGGCGACACCATTAATGTCCGCCGACGGGTGTGCTCAAAACCGTTAAAGGTATCGAGCCCTACCGTGCGGCTTGGGTCGAGACCCTGCTGCACAACCGCGGTCGAGACATCTTGCCCATAGGGCGTCACGACAATCAACGCGTCAGCATCAGGACGAGCCCCTGCCTGTATGACGGCCCCTAGTTTTTGAAGTAAGGCGGTGGCCAATGCGTGCCCAATAGGATGCGTGGCGCTGACCCAGACCTTGACGACTTCATCAAGCACAGGCGGTGCGGCCTCTGGTTCGGTCTGTTTGAAACCATCAACGTACTCGTAATAGCCACGCTGAGTTTTGCGTCCCAGCAAACCACCTGCCACTCGTACTGTCGTGATAGGCGATGGTTTGAACCGAGGTTCATCGAAAAACTGCCGGTAAATTGACTCCATCACGGGGTGTGAGACATCAAGGCCTGTCAAATCCATGAGTTCAAAAGGCCCCATTTTTAGGCCGACCTGATCTCGCATGATGGCGTCTACGGTTTCGAAGTTGGTGACCGACTCTTGAATCACTTTCAAGCCTTCAGGACCAAGACCGCGGCCGGCGTGATTCACAATGAAACCGGGCATGTCCTTACAACGCACAGGCGTATGTCCCATGGCGTGGGCCAGATCCATCAGGGTATCACCGGCCGCCGGATCGCTGCGCAATCCGTCAATCACTTCCACCACCTTCATGAGAGGGACAGGATTGAAAAAGTGATAACCAACCACGCGGGCCGGATGTTTGCACACCGAGGCGATCGCGGTCACGGAAAGGGAAGACGTGTTGGATGCCAATATGCAATCTGGCCTTACGACGGACTCAAGTTCACGGAAAAACGCCTGCTTGATATCGAGCCGTTCAATAATGGCTTCTATGATCAAGTCGCAATCTGAAAGGTCAGTCAACGCAGCTGCTGCCATTAGATTATCTTGGGCGGCCTGGGATTGCTCTGGTGTGATCTTGCCTTTGGTCGCCAGCGTGTTCCACGTCTTTGCTAACGCCTCAGCCGCTGAGGCCACCACGGCAGCTTGCGTGTCAAACAGCCGCACCTTGAATCCAGCCTGTGCTGCAATTTGTGCAATACCTCGACCCATTGCACCGGCGCCAGCAACACCGATGGTTTGAATTTTTTTCATGTAAGAGATCTCCTGCCTTTGTTTTGAATAGTTTTTCACTTCGACGCTGAGTATACCGAGGCTAACACTGCCGTTGGTTTCCATTTACCTGCGACGCTGACAAAAGTTGACTAGGTTTTCTTAAGTAAAGATTTCAGCATGTCCAACCGCGCCCGTGGGTTCATCGTTTCGGCCGGTGCTTGATTGGCAACAAGTTCACTGAGGCCCATTTCGGCGATAAAGCGTGAGGGATCACGGCTCACGTCTTCACGTGCGCGCCGGCGTTTCTTGCACCAACTCAAATGTAAGCTTCGCTGTGCTCTGGTGATACCGACATACATCAACCGCCGTTCTTCTTGAACACGTTCAACGAGAATATCCGCCGCTTTGGCTGGATCGATTTCCTCATCATCTCGACCCATGTGTGGCAACAGCCCCTCTTCTACGCCCAGCAGATAAACGTGGGGATACTCTAGGCCTTTGGAAGCGTGAAGCGTTGATAACTTAACCGCGTCTGGGTCTTTGTCATCGCTGCGCTCTAACATCGTGATTAAGGCAACATGTTGCACTAAATCAAACAGACCCATGTGGTCTTCTTGCGCCTTACGCTTGAGCCAGTTGATCAACTCAAGCACATTTTGCCAGCGAGATTGAGCCGGCTTCTCATCGAAGGTGTCGTATAGATAGCGCTCGTAATCGATTGCTGCAAGTAGATCATCCAAAATGATGTCAGCCGCCTCAGCAGGTCTGACCGCTTCACCCGCTGCTACTTTACCGGCACGATACTGTATCCGGTTGATGAACTCACCAAACGTTCGCAGCGGTTCGAGTTGTCTGGCGAGAAGTTTCGATTCAATACCGATTTCAAAGGAAGCCTCAAATAATGAAATACCCCGCATGCCAGCGTATTGCCCGAGGGTCTGCAAGGTCGCCTGACCAATCCCTCTTTTTGGTGTGGTGGCCGCCCGAATAAAAGCTGGGTCATCGGCATCATTTGCGATCAGACGCAAATACGCCAAGATATCCCTGACTTCAGCTTTGTCGAAGAAACTCTGTCCACCTGAAATTGTGTAGGGGATGCGAAGGTTTCTCATGGCTTGCTCGACAATACGCGCTTGATGATTGCCTCGATAGAGCACGGCAAAATCGCGCCATTGCGCTTGTTTCTCAAATCGCGAGGCGGATATTTTCATCGCAACACTTTCAGCCTCAGTCTGCTCGTCGTCCATGACGACAACACTGATGGCCTCGCCTGTCCCGTGCTCTGACCACAATTTTTTTTCAAAGAGCTTCGGGTTATTGGCGATGACCTGATTGGCAGCGGCCAGAATTCGTTGACTAGATCGGTAATTTTGTTCAAGCTTGATGACTTGAATGGTCGGATAATCTTTTGTTAGGTTGGCCAGATTTTCAATGGTTGCCCCACGCCAAGCGTAAATTGCCTGATCGTCATCGCCAACTGCCGTGAACATGGCACGGGGGCCTGTGAGCAGTTGCACGAGCCGATATTGGCAAAGGTTTGTATCTTGATACTCATCGACCAGCAAGTACTTGACTCGCGTTTGCCATTTGTCTCGGACTGATTCGTGCTGTTCAAATATTTTGGCAGGCACTGCAATGAGATCGTCAAAGTCAACCGCCTGATAGGCAGCTAAGGTCGCGTTGTAACTTCGGTAAACACGAGTTGCCTCTATTTCATTGGGTGTCGTTGCAAGCTTAGCCGCTTCGTCGGGATCCACCAATGCGTTTTTCCAGAGCGAGATGGTTTGTTGTACGGCTCGGATGCGCCCTTTGTCGGTCGTCGCCAGCAAATCCTGAACGATGGCGAAAGCATCGTCTGAGTCTAATATCGAGAACTGTTGCTTGAGCCCTGCGTGAATCGCTTCTTCACGCAGGATGCGCACGCCCAACGAATGAAAGGTGCTAATCGTCACCCCTTTCGTTAAGGCGGGATCCATCATTAACTTGACCCGCTCCTCCATTTCTCGGGCAGCTTTGTTAGTGAATGTGAGCGCAACAATGCCTCTCGCTTGATAGCCACAGTCGCGAATCAAATAGCCTATCTTTTGGGTAATGACACGGGTCTTTCCAGAGCCGGCACCAGCCAACACCAAGGCCGGCCCGTCGAGATAGAGCACGGCTTGCCTCTGTGCCGGATTTAAGTGGGATAGATCAGATTTCAAGGGGATCAACTTCAAGTTGCCAGTGAACCTTGCGTGCTTCTGGCAAGGCAGCCACCAAGGGCATGAAATTCTTCAGTAAGGCCTGCAATGACGGACGATGTGTACTCTCAATCAATAACTGAGCGCGGCAGACGTTATCGACTCGAACGATCCTCAAAGGGACAGGATCGTATAACGTGATTTTGCCTTCGCCCAAGTGGTCATCTGACCATTGACTGGCAGCATCACGCGCAACGCCAAGAAAAGAAAGCGCCACATTTAAGTCGTTTGCCTCTGCACTCAATAGCGCCTGATAGGAAAAGGGAGGAAGCATCGCAGCCTCTCGCTCACGCATCGTGAATCGGGCGAAACCCGCATAGTCATGTCTAACGAGCGCCTGATAAACAGCTTGCTCGGGATACCCTGTCTGCACAATGACCTCGCCGTGGCCGGTGTGTCGGCCAGCGCGACCAGATACTTGCATCAATTGTGCGAATAGCCGTTCAGGTGCTCTGAAGTCTTGCGAAAACAACATCGCATCTGCATTTAAAACCCCCACCAAACCCAAATTCGCAAAGTCATGCCCCTTGGCGACCATCTGTGTTCCCACCAAAATATCTACCTCTCCGGCATGAACACTTTCAAACAGGGCCTTTGCACTGCCTTTTTTGCGGGTGCTATCTGCATCAATTCGCAGAACTCGCGCCGGGGCGAACAGCTCAGACAAATGTTCTTCAATTCGCTGAGTTCCTCGACCCATCGGTTGTAGATCTTGATCGCCGCAATCAGGGCATGCACTGGGCACGCGTTGTTGAAGCCCACAGTGATGGCAGTGCAACTGATGCTTACCTGAAGTGACTCTGTGTAACACCGTAAACGTCGTGCACCGAGTGCATTGGCTCACCCATCCGCAGGAGTTGCAATGCAACGCGGGAGAATACCCGCGACGGTTGAGAAAAATTAGCACCTGCTCATTGTTTGCCAAGCGAACTTTCATCGCCTCAATCAGATGAGGCGATAAGCCATGATCCATTTTTAATCGACGCGTGTCTACCAAACGCACCGTTGGCAAGGTCACTTCCCTTGCCCTTTGTGTGAGGTCAAGGCGACGGTAGTGACCCTTTTCGGCGTGAACCCACGATTCAAGCGATGGGGTCGCAGAGCCCAACACCACAGGGATATTCAGATCGTTTGCGCGCCATACGGCGAGGTCTCTGGCGGAATATCGCAGCCCATCCTGTTGCTTATAGGAAGCGTCATGTTCTTCGTCAACGACGATCAGCCCTAAGTTTGCAATCGGTGCAAAAATCGATAGCCGCGTCCCCAGAACAATCTTCGCTTGGCCACGCTCAACACGCAGCCATGCCTGCATCCGCTCACCATCCGACAATGCGCTGTGTAGCACGACGACGCCATCTGGCCCTGCAACCGGCTCAAGTCGCTGTCTCAACGATTGCTCAAACTGGGGTGTCAAATTGATCTCTGGAACGAGTAAAAGCACTCGTGACCCCATATCCAATACTTTGGCCGCCGCGTGAAGATATACCTCTGTTTTGCCACTGCCCGTGATGCCATAAAGCAGAAAGGCCTTGAAACCCGTGGTAGCCGCGATTGCCTCAACGGCTTGCTTCTGTTCGTGGTTGAGTTCGGGCGCAGAGGTTGACGCTTGCTGTTGCGGTTGGGTTTTTTTTCGTGCGTCTAAGCGCGCCACCGGGCCACCGTTTGAGCGCTTGCCTTGATAGGACGCAACCCGCCTTAGCGGGGCAGGCAGTGCCGGAAGCACGACTTCACCGAGCGGTCTTTGATAATAATCAGCGGCAAACGCTGCAAATTTCAACCAATCTTGGCTGATCGGTACAGTATCGTCGAGCACCTGCTCTATGGATTTAATCAGTTTCGGGTCGTAATCGGGTTCGCTTGGGTTATCAACGACTACGCCAATCAATTTTCGTCGACCAAAATTGACGATCACTCTGGTGCCGATATCGATTGGTTTGAACCATTTATAGTCGAACGGTCCAGGCAGGGGGATGTCCAAAACGACACGGATCCAGTGTGTCAACTCGATAACCGTTGAATCAGTCTCAGACGCAATATTGACCATAAAGTTAAAGTAGTTTCTCGGAGTTTGTCCTAACTACAACCGGTGCTTTGAAATCAGAAGGATCAAGTGGCGGCTGTGGATAACTTTGGGGACAATTGTAAATTCTAATAGGCTGACAGGCTTGTCAAGAGGTTTGGCAAATGGCAGTTGCGGTTATAAAAACAAAACTATTTATTAAATTCAATAAGTTACTAATACTTGTTAAATGTTGACTCACTGAATACAGGGATTTCCCTATATACCAATTAGTTGTGTACAACTTGAACCGTATTTGCACCAAAATTAGAAAGCGTTGACCAAGCGATGCTCTGTTTCTACCATTTTTTACATAGATAGGTGAAAATCCGCACTAAATGAATGCACTTCATCAACCAGCCATGCGACGGCTTCTGGGGGTGTGTACTGAGAGATGCCATGCCCCAGATTAAAGATATGCCCACCGTTGTTGGTGTGCCCAAATGACTGGAGCACGCGACGGACCTCTTTTCTGATGGCCATCTCACCCCCAAACAAGGTCATCGGGTCAAGATTGCCCTGCAAGCTAACCTTCTCGCCCACCAGTTTTCTGGCCATCGACAGATTTACCGTCCAGTCAAGCCCAACTGCGTCGCATCCGATGTTAGCGATTTGGCTCAACCATTGCCCTCCACCCTTTGTGAAGACGATCACGGGTACTTTCTGCCCATCCACCTCACGGGTTAACTGCGCAACCACCTGTTGTGTGTATGCTAGAGAAAATTCTTGAAATAAATCATCTGCTAATACCCCCCCCCAACTATCAAAGATCATCACAGCTTGAGCCCCGGCCTCTATCTGCGCATTCAGATAACGCGCCGTCGTCTCAGCGTTAATACTTAGAATACGATGGAGTAGATCGGGCCGAGCGTACAACATGGTTTTGATCAACCGATAATCGTCACTACCTTTACCCTCGACCATGTAGCAGGCAATGGTGAACGGGCTACCCGCAAAACCAATCAACGGGACTCGACCGTTCAGCGCTCGACGAATGGTGCTGACTGCATCGAAGACATAGCGTAGTTTTTCAAGATCGGGAACAGCCAACTTTGCCACATCGCTTTCATCTCGAACTGGATGCGCGAACCTGGGGCCTTCGCCTTGGGCAAACGAAAGCCCCAACCCCATCGCGTCTGGCACTGTCAGTATGTCTGAAAATAGGATGGCGGCATCCAGATCGTAGCGATCTAAGGGCTGTAAAGTCACTTCAGCAGCATAATCGGGGTTGGTTGCGAGCCCCATAAAACTACCCGCGCGCGAACGCGTTGCGTTGTACTCGGGCAAGTACCTTCCCGCTTGTCTCATCAACCACACAGGGGTGTAGGGGACAGATTTGCGATTTAATGCTCGCAAAAATACATCGTTTTTTAGCGCAACGTGAGGCACAAATATCCTTTTAGGTGAGCAAGGGTGAGCCGCCGTAGTTTACTCTGCCGAGGCATCTGGTCGGAAGTCATTCGCATCGATTTTATGCTTGCGCATCAGCGCCCAGAAGGCACGTCGGTGCTTGCTTGAGAAACGTGCCGCCATGGCGATGTTGCCACGGTGTTTGTTGAGCGCACGGGTGATATAAGTTCGCTCGAACTCATCCACGATCAAAGATTTGGCTGTTCGAAACGATTCGTGTCTAGTTTGTTGATGCTTGATGATTCTCGCCACCCCTGTATAGTTCGCTAGAGGCCTTGCGCTCGTCATTTGAAGCCGATACGACAGGCTCGGCGTCATTGCATCAGGCGCTTGCTCTCTCAGAGTCACTGGCTTTGGCATTCTGGCGGCAAGTGTCAGCATCCTTGCTCTGAACTCGTCTGGGCAAATCGGTGTTCTGATGAAGTCTGCCAACCCAAAATCCATAAGATCTTGCATCGCGGCGGACTTAAGCTGATTGAAGATACCCATCAATGGGGTGAACGGGCCCCGCGGGATACTCGCGAGGGTCAACCTAGACCAGGCAAGTGTTGCATGCGAGACGGGCAATAGACATACGTCATACCTTCGCAAACTGACGGCCTGCTGGGCCAGATAAGTCGTCGGTAACAACACCTGACTCTCGGGCAACAAGCTGGTCATTGACGTGGTGTGAATTGCCTGCTGCTCCCAGGTAAGTTCGTGTAAATTGATACGCGCCATCGCCGCAGTGGCATCCTGCAAAACCCCTGGCAGCCAGTCTTCGTGAGCGGACAACTTGAGAACAGCACAATCGATGAGTTGACGCATGTTAAATCCTTAATCTTGAAAAAACTCAAGACTAGGGCCTGCGCGATAAATGATGTATTCGGAATCAACGAGCCCGGAGAACCACGATAGCAGTTTGGGTCGAGCGGTTTGGATCACTCAGCGCATAAAAAAACACGCCTTGGCGTGTTCTTTTATCAACCAATCCAGAGAAGATCGGTTTGTTTCATTATCTGTCTTAGTGCGAAGACTTGTGCTCTGCGTAACGCCTTGCTGCGTGAGCTTGAGCGGCAAGCATTGCCAATTCAGCCTCCACCACAGCAATGGTGGCTTTGTCTGTTGCGGTGCGCAGCGATTCTTCGGCCTTTTGACGGGCAGCTAATGCTTTTGCTTCATCAAGATCCCCGGCACGAATTGCCGTGTCGGACAGAACCATCACATGGCCAGGCTGCACTTCAAGCAAACCACCTGCGACAAAAATCGCTTCCTCAGTGTCGTCGGCAAGCACAATCCGCACTGTGCCAGGACGAATCCGGGAAATGAGAGGGGTGTGGCCAGGCAAAATACCCAACTCACCCGACTCACCCGGCAACGCAACAAACTTGGCCTCGCCAGAGAACAAAGACTTCTCAGCACTGACGACATCCACTTTCAAGCTGGCCATAGGGATTCCTTATTGGATTTTCTTGGCTTTTTCGAAGGCTTCGTCGATCGAACCGACCATGTAGAAGGCCTGCTCAGGCAACGCATCACATTCACCTGAAACAATCATCTTGAAGCCACGCAGCGTTTCTGACAAAGGAACATATTTGCCAGGTGAACCCGTGAAGACTTCAGCGACATGGAACGGCTGTGACAAGAAGCGTTGAATCTTACGTGCACGTGACACAGACAGCTTGTCTTCAGGAGACAATTCATCCATGCCGAGAATGGCAATAATGTCTCGCAGCTCTTTGTAACGTTGAAGCGTTTGCTGTACGCCGCGGGCGACGTTGTAATGCTCTTCGCCCACCACGTGCGGATCCAATTGACGGCTGGTTGAATCGAGCGGATCAACGGCTGGATAAATACCTAACGCAGCGATGTCACGCGACAACACAACCGTCGAATCCAAATGCTGGAAGGTTGTTGCTGGTGATGGATCGGTCAAGTCATCGGCTGGCACGTAGACGGCTTGAATCGAGGTAATCGAACCGGTCTTGGTAGACGTAATACGCTCTTGAAGCACACCCATTTCTTCGGCCAAGGTTGGCTGATAACCCACCGCGGAAGGCATACGCCCGAGCAGCGCTGATACTTCAGTACCTGCCAAGGTATAGCGGTAAATATTGTCGACGAAGAACAGGATATCGCGACCTTCATCGCGGAACTTCTCTGCCATCGTCAAGCCAGTCAATGCAACACGAAGACGGTTGCCTGGTGGCTCGTTCATCTGACCAAACACCATGGCCACTTTGTCAAGAACGTTCGACTCTTCCATCTCGTGATAGAAGTCGTTGCCTTCACGTGTACGCTCACCGACACCAGCAAACACTGATAAACCGCTATGCTGCTTAGCAATGTTGTTGATGAGTTCCATCATGTTGACGGTCTTGCCAACGCCTGCGCCACCAAACAGACCGACCTTACCGCCTTTTGCAAAGGGGCAAACCAAATCAATCACCTTAATGCCGGTTTCTAGCAACTCAACGGAAGGAGACAGTTCGTCAAATTTCGGCGCTGGTTGGTGAATGGCGCGCAATTCATCACCTGCGATCGGACCAGCTTCATCGATTGGGCGACCTAGCACGTCCATGATTCGGCCCAGCGTGCCGATCCCAACGGGTACAGAAATCGGTGCGCCGGTCTTTGCGACACTCATTCCGCGGCGTAAACCATCGCTTGAACCGAGAGCAATCGTACGAACGACACCGTCGCCCAACTGTTGCTGCACTTCAAACGTCAAACCTTTTTCTGCAAACGGAGATGTTTCGTCCGTCAGTTTGAGGGCTTCATAAATATTAGGCATTTGATCGCGGGGAAACTGAATATCCACCACGGCGCCGATGCACTGAACGATGCTTCCGTTGCTCATGTCTGTTCCTTAAATATAACTAACTGATGGGATACCTGACAGATGTCTAAATAACTAGACAGCTGCGGCCCCCCCCACGATTTCTGAAATTTCCTTGGTGATAGCGGCCTGACGTGTCTTGTTATAGACAAGTTGAAGATCGCCAATCACTTTCTTAGCATTGTCAGAGGCGGCTTTCATGGCCACCATCCGCGCAGACTGCTCTGAAGCCATGCTTTCTGCGACACTCTGGTACACCAAACCCTCGACATACCGTTGCAGTAACTCATCGATAACTGCCTTTGAGTCAGGTTCGTACAAATAATCCCAGCCGTGATTCGGCTGCAATTTTTCTGTATTCGCTGCTGTTCCGGTAAAAACCGAATACGGATCAGCCAACTTCCCAGGTAACGGCAATAACCGAATAAAAACAGGCTCTTGCTTCATCGTATTAACGAAGCGGTTCGTCGCTAAATAAAGGGCGTCGATTTTTCCGTCGAGATAGGCATCTAGCTGTACTTTAAGCCCACCAATCAAACGGTCCAGTGAGGCAACATCCCCCAATTGAGTTTCTTGAGACACAACCTTCGCATCGATACGGGTTAAAGTCCCCAAGCCTTTGTTACCAAAAGCCGTGAACTGGCAACCAATGCCTTTCTCGGTGAACTCACGCAAGCGTAACAACACCAGTCTCATGATGTTCGTATTCAAACCACCGCAAAGACCTTTATCTGAGGTGACAACCACTACCCCTGCATTTTTAAGCTCGCGCTCAGTCAAGAAAGGGTGATGATAATCAGGCGTGGCGTCCATCAGTCGGCCAGCCATTGCATGAACTTTTTCGGCATAGGGACGACCAGCTCGCATCCGATCCTGCGCTTTACGCATTTTCGATGCAGCCACCATCTCCATGGCCTTGGTGATCTTGCGCGTATTTTGTACGCTCTTGATCTTGGTACGGATTTCCTTGATTCCTGCCATTTCGCTTCCTGTGTCAGCCCTGCCAAGCAGGTATCAGACCATCTGCCTTGCTAGGCCTCGACCTGCTTTACCAGAGCCGAGGCGATCGCCATAGCGGGTTCCTTAATAGCTACCGTGCTTTTTAAACTCTTGCAAGGCAGCAACCAATTCAGCTTCGTCGTCTTTCGACAACTCTTTTGAGCTCTCGACACGTTGAATGAAATCAGCGTGTTTGGCTTTGAGGTGGTCTTTAATCCCCTTCTCAAACGCCAACACTTGCGACACTTCAACATCATCCAAGTAGCCGTTATTGACGGCGAACAAAATAACGCCGAGCTCCCAGACTTGCAGTGGCTGATACTGCGGTTGCTTTAACAGCTCAACCACACGTTTACCGCGCTCTAACTGACGACGCGTTGCGTCATCGAGATCAGAAGCAAATTGCGCAAACGCAGCCAACTCGCGATACTGGGCCAAGTCAGTACGAATACCACCAGACAGCTTTTTAACAATCTTGGTTTGAGCGGCACCGCCCACGCGTGAGACCGAGATACCTGCATTAATGGCTGGACGAACACCAGCGTTAAACAAGTCTGTCTCAAGGAAGATCTGACCGTCAGTGATTGAAATCACGTTAGTCGGCACGAAGGCGGAAACGTCGCCAGCTTGGGTTTCGATGATAGGTAACGCCGTCAATGAACCAGTTTTGCCTTTAACGGCACCATTGGTAAATTTCTCGACATACGCTTCATTGACACGTGCGGCACGCTCAAGCAAGCGTGAGTGCAGATAGAACACATCGCCAGGGTAGGCTTCGCGACCTGGGGGTCGGCGCAATAACAGTGATACCTGGCGATAAGCGATTGCCTGCTTAGTCAAATCATCATAAACAATCAGAGCATCTTCGCCACGATCACGGAAGTATTCACCCATCGTGCAACCAGCGTACGCCGACAAGTACTGCATCGCAGCTGAGTCAGAGGCTGTCGCCGCGACGATAACGGTGTACTCCATCGCGCCAAACTCTTCGAGTTTGCGTAAAACGTTATTGATGGTTGACGCTTTCTGACCAATAGCGACGTAGACGCATTTCACGCCTTTGCCTTTTTGGTTGATGATGGCATCAACTGCAACGGCTGTCTTACCCGTCTGACGGTCACCAATAATCAATTCACGCTGACCGCGGCCAATTGGCACCATCGAATCGATGGACTTAAGACCCGTTTGCAAAGGTTGCGACACTGATTGACGAGCAATCACCCCTGGCGCAACTTTTTCGATGATGTCAGTTTCTTTTGCGTTAACTGGACCTTTGCCATCAATCGGCACGCCAAGCGCATTGACAACCCGACCAAGCAGCTCTGGGCCCACAGGCACTTCCAGAATACGACCAGTGGCTTTGACTGGATCGCCTTCTGAAATGCTCGTGTAGTCACCTAAAATCACGGCGCCGACAGAGTCACGCTCAAGATTCAGCGCCAAGCCGAAAACGTTGTTAGGAAACTCAAGCATCTCGCCTTGCATCACGTCAGACAGACCATGAATACGGGTAATACCATCGGTCACCGACACGACAGTACCTTGAGTACGAATATCAGACGAAGTACCCAGACCTTCGATCTGGTTCTTTAGTAGTTCGCTGATCTCTGATGGATTAAGTTGCATGTTCAGACTCCTGAAATCTTTAGACCGGCGTTATGCCGCCAGCTTGTCGCGCATGCGCTGAAGCTGGGCTTGCACGGATGTATCGAGTACTTGATCACCCACCACCACACGGACACCACCGATCAGGGAGGCGTCAATGATGACGTGGGGCTTGAGCTTCAAGCCAAACTTTGGTTCTAGTAGTTTGATCAAATCGGCCACTTGCTCATCAGACATTGGGAAGGCACTCGAAATGATCGCCTCTGCAATGCCCTCAGCCTTATCTTTCAGCGCACGAAATTGCACAGAAATTTGAGGCAATAACAACAACCGGTCATTTGCGACCAGCAGATCAATAAAGTTATGAACCGCTTGATCCACTTTTGCTTTGGTCAAACCAGCACTGACACCGAGTAGAATGCTACCGCGCTGGGCGTCCTCGATACGAGGATCCCCTATCGTGTCCTTCACATCAGGCATTTCGGCAATATCTGCCAAAACCTTGATTTGTTGAGCCCAGGCTTCGAGCTTCGCCTTGTCGTGATTCGCCGCCGCAAACAGCGCTTCAGCATAGGGGCGGGCAACGGTGGAGAGTTCTGCCATTTTGATCCCGAATATTAAAGCTCTGCTTTCAGTTGCGCGAGCAACTCAGCATGTGCACTTGCGTTTACTTCACGCTTCAAAATCTGTTCGGCCCCTTTGACCGCCAGATTGGCGACATCATTGCGTAAAGCATCACGGGCACGCTGCACTTCTTGGGCAGCATCCTGTTTAGCTTGAGCAACAATTCTTGCCCTCTCAGCTTCAGCTTCAGCACGTGCTTGCTCGACAATTTGAGCCCCGTGCTTCTCAGCATCAGTTATCCGAGTATGTAACTCAGATTTGGCAGATGCCTCCATCAGACCAATACGAGCCTGTGCCTGAGCCAAATCAGCCTTGCCTTTTTCGGCAGCTGCCAGACCATCAGCAATTTTATGGCGTCGTTCGTCGATTGCCTTTATCAGGGGTGGCCAGATGAATTTCATCGTGACCCAGCCCAAAATAAAGAACACGATCATCTGGAAAAAGATCGTCGCGTTCAGATTCACGGTCGCTTCCCTTTCACAACATGGGTTTTGTCTATTTTGAAAACGGACAAAACGCCTACCCAAAAACCATCAGACTTATCTCATAAATCTGAGGCACGATTGTCGACCCCTTGAGGCCGACACACACTTCTCGAACTTAGGCGCCGAATGGGTTCGCAAAAGCGAACAACATGGCGATACCCACACCGATCAAGAATGCAGCGTCAATCAGACCAGCCAGCAAGAACATCTTGGTTTGCAGGGCATTCATCAATTCTGGTTGGCGAGCAGATGCTTCAAGATATTTACCACCCATCATGGCGATACCGATACACGCACCAAGTGAACCCAGACCGATGATCAAACCGCAAGCAAGAGCAACTAATGCGACGTTGGACATGACAACTCCTTGTTTAGTATCTATAAAAACAGAAAATTAAAAATAAAAACTACAACACCTATATTCAGCGAATGAGGGTATTTCATCCCACCATCTGAATTAGTGACCTTCGTGAGCCTGACCTACATAAACCAGCGTCAGCATCATAAAAATAAAAGCTTGTAACAAAATGATCATGATATGGAATAGGGCCCACACAGAGCCGGCAACAATCTGCCCGATACCCAGACCAATGCTCATCGCATTGAAACCTGTCCAGGCACCACCGAGCAACGCAATCAGCATGAATACAAGTTCACCGGCGAACATGTTACCGAACAGTCGCATCCCGAGGGAGACTGATTTTGCAGCGTATTCGATCAGGTTGAGCAAAAAATTGACTGGCGCCAGAATAACAGCAGCGATGCCATGACCGTGAAATGGGGCAGTAAACAACTCTTTGACAAAACCAAGAGGATGCTTGATTTTCATCCCGTAAAAGAGCATCAACAGAAGCACGCCAAGCGACATACCCAACGTGATATTAAGGTCAGCGGTAGGCAAAATACGATGAAAATACAGGGGATCACCATGATGATGGCCAAGGCCCAACATGTGTATCACGGTACCTGGCAAATCAACGGGAACCAAATCCAACGTATTCAACAAAGCGATCCATACAAAGACAGTCAGCGCCAGCGGGGCCACGAATTTGCGAGTCTCTTCGCTGGGAACAATGCTTCTTGCTTGCGTGTCGACCATCTCGACCAGCATTTCGACGGCACTTTGGAAGCGACCTGGCACGCCGGCAGTAACGGCGCGCACCACGAGCCACATCGCCAACAGAAACAAGAGACCCATCGCACTCGACCAGAAAATCGAGTCGTAATTGACGACTGAAAAATCGGCGATGATTTTTTGCTTTTCGCCGATATTATTGAAATGGACTAAATGATGCTGGATGTACTCAGCTTGGGGAGACACTTCACCGGAAGCAGACATAATGAACTCAAAGAAAACTGGCCAAGGACAAAACCCGAATCATCAGGCGCTAGGAACTAATCGTGGGCAGCCACTTAACCCACCTACCCCTTTACCGCTTGATACCCTCAACGCACATCACCACAACATAAGACTTTAGTGTTGCGATCAATGCAATCACTACATATAACCACTGTACGCGATCACCACCGAACCGCCCTACTAAAAACAACAACACCAAGGCGCTCAACACTTTGGCAAACTCACCCACAAAAAACACCAAAGGGTCAGAACCCTTGGCAGTGTAGGTGCCAAGCAACAAGCGCAATGCGAACAAGGTATTGGGAACGAAATAGGCACCAAACCCTGCCAAAGCGGAAAGCCCTGCATTGTAGCCAGCAAAACTAGCGACTAAGACAACCAAAAGCAGACCAACAACGGCCTGCCCCGATACGACCTTTAGCAGATCTCGCCTCGCCCGCTGATCAACTTGACTTTTGATGACGGGAGTAAGCTGCTCGTTCGTAACATTAGGCAGCGCCATCATGTTGATATCCAGTCGACTAGCGGAAAGCCACGGGAGTATAGCGGATTTTTTCACCACACCGCAAACAGGCCGACGAGATTACCCCTACGCCACAGCGTCTGAACGCTATCGGTGTGTGAAAACAGGCTTACGCTTCTCGACAAAAGCCGCCATCCCCTCTTGCTGATCGGCTGAGCCGAATAAAGCGTGAAAGTTGCGTCGTTCAAATAGAACCCCCTCGGCTAGGCCCGATTCATAGGCGCGATTGACACTTTCTTTCGCCATGATGGCTGAGGGCAGCGACATGCCGGCAATGATTGTGGCTGCTTCAATGGCCTCTTCAAGCATCTTGTCGGCAGCCACGACTCTGGACACGAGCCCTGACCGCTCTGCTTCAGTGGCATCCATCATCCTGCCGGTCAAACACATGTCCATTGCTTTGGCTTTACCCACCGCGCGCGGTAACCGCTGAGTACCACCTGCACCAGGAATGACGCCTAACTTGATCTCTGGCTGCCCAAACTTGGCAGTATCGGCAGCAATAATGAAGTCACACATCATGGCGAGTTCACAGCCACCACCCAAGGCATAGCCCGCGACCGCGGCGATAACGGGTTTGCGGACACGTTTGATGGTTTCCCAATTACGTGAAATGTAATCGTCTTTATAGACATCCATGAATGTCCAATCTTTCATGGCGCCAATGTCAGCGCCTGCGGCAAACGCCTTTTCGCTGCCCGTTATCACGATTGCACCAATATCATCCGTCGCGTCAAATGCCAGCAAGGCAAGGCCGAGCTCGTCCATTAACTGATTGTTCAAGGCATTCAGTGCCTTGGGTCGGTTCAGGGTGATCAATCCTACGCGACCACGGGTTTCAGTCAGAATTAATGCTTCACTCATTGTCTGCTCCAGTTGTGATTAGAAAAATGTGAAATAACATAGCGATATGAAACTCAAGCCCATACTTTACAACTTAGTTCCTTTCGACCGAGCCGGTCATCGCTTCAACGTCACAATGACCATCCCGGATCCGGACCCTAAAGGCCAAATTGTGTCCTTGCCCGCCTGGATTCCCGGCAGCTATCTTATCCGTGACTTTGCTCGGCAAATCGAGACCATCTCAGCACAAAGCGGTCGACGGCAACTTGCAATGACTAAGCTTGATAATCATACGTGGCAGGCAGCCCCGTGTCAGGGATCGCTTCTGATCAACATCGTTGTTTACGCGTGGGATTTATCCGTTCGTGGTGCACATCTGGACGAGACGCACGGTTTTGTTAATGGCACAAGCGTCTTTCTGTTGGCGAAGGGCAAAGAATCGGCGCCTTGTCAGCTCACCATCGGGGGATTGCAGCATCCGGGAGGAAACTGGAAGGTCTATACAAGTCTGCCGCAGATCTTGCCAGTCGACCCCACAAGCGCTCGGTCATTGACGCCGCGTTACCGAGCCGCTAACTACGATGCCCTCATTGACCACCCGATTGAGATGGGGCTGCCCCAGGTAAGCCGCTTCAAAGCCTGTGGGTCCGAGCATGAAATGGTTTTTACTGGGGTCAGCCCTAACCTCGACCTCAAGCGGATTAGCGCAGATGTCAAAAAGATCTGTGAGGCGCAGATCCGTTTTTTTGAACCAGAGACCGCACTGGCACCATTTTTAGACAGTGCATCAAAATATGTCTTTCTAACGACAGTCGTTGGCGATGGCTACGGCGGCCTTGAACACCGTGCGTCAACGGCGCTGATCGCCTCCCGCAAAGATCTCCCAGTGATAGGCCAGGCGAAGGCACCTGCTGGCTATACAACGTTTCTAGGACTCGTGAGTCATGAATACTTTCACACATGGCATGTCAAGCGGATTAAGCCGGCTGTTTTCGTCCCCTACAAACTCAACCGTGAAAACCATACTCAACTGCTTTGGATCTTTGAAGGTTTTACGTCTTACTACGACGAATTATTTTTATTGAGAAGTGGCATTGTCTCGTTAGCAGATTATTTGACTGCGCTGGGCAAACAAATCAGCTCAGTGTTGGCAACGCCTGGTCGCCACAAGCAATCTGTGGCAGAGAGCTCTTTCGATGCCTGGACACGTTATTACAAACAAGACGAAAACTCGCCCAACGCGCTCATTAGTTACTACTCGAAGGGTGCACTGATTGCGCTGGGTCTGGATCTAAAAATCCGTCACGAAAGCGCAAATCTTCGTAGCCTCGATGATGTCATGCGTGCTCTGTGGCGGCAATTTGGCAGAGATTTCTATACCAATACAGGTCGTGGAATTGACGAAAAGGCGTTTGCCCGACTCGTGCGTGAAGCAACCGGCGTCGACGTCTCAGATGAAATCAACCGTTGGGCGTATAGCACCGACGACGTCGAGCTAAAACCCTTGTTTGCCTCGCAAGGCATTGCTTTAACATGGCAAAAGCCAAATGACATCCCCACCTTCAACATACGCGTTCGCAAACAAGGCGAGCAACTCATTATCGCCACCGTTTTCGAACACGGCGCAGCGCACCGGGCCGGTCTATCTGCGCAGGATGCACTCATTGCTGTTGATGGACTGAAGGTAGACGCCAACCCAGCAGCGCTTGATACGTTACTGTCGGCCTATCAACCCGGTGAGCAAGTGCGCGTTCATGTATTTCGGCGTGACGAGCTTCGCGAATTTACTGTCGAACTTGCTGCGCCGTTAAACGTCGATTGTGTGTTGAAGGTGGTGAAAGAGGCAACGTCGCATGCGTGAAGATAGCGGGGATTTCAAAAACATCCTGCTGAGCGGGGTACCGCTATTGGATGTTCGCGCACCAGTGGAATTTGCGCAAGGCGCCTTTCCCGAATCGGTCAACCTGCCTTTGATGAATGATGAAGAACGCCATCAAGTCGGTCTCAGATACAAACAAGCCGGCCAGGATCACGCCATTAAATTGGGTCATCAGCTGGTCTCTGGTGCAACAAAAGACCACCGGGTCGCGCTATGGCTGGCGTTCGTGCGAAAAAACCCGCATGGGTACTTGTATTGTTTTCGAGGAGGTCTACGATCGCGAATTTCGCAGCAGTGGATCAAAGAAGCTGGCATCGAATATCCACGGATTATTGGTGGCTATAAAGCGATGCGGGGATTTCTCATCGAGTCATTGCAACAAACCATCGAACAATCGCAATTCACCTTAGTCGCAGGCCTCACCGGCAGCGGCAAAACAAAAATCATTCATGCACTAGATGCAGCAGTTGATCTTGAAAAGCTGGCACATCACCGAGGTTCAAGTTTTGGCAAACATGCGACTGAACAGCCAGCCCAAATCAACTTTGATAATCAGCTGGCGATCGACCTGCTCAAGTTGCATGCCCGAGGGATAACAAGGATAGCCGTTGAGGATGAATCTCGGTTGATTGGTAAGTGTGCTTTGCCTATCCCCATGCGTGACGCCATGAACGTCAGTCCGCTTGTTTGGGTCGTTGAGTCAACAGAAGCACGCACTGAGCGCATCTTGAGCGATTACGTCGAAGATCTCGGGTCTCAGTTCACGTATTTACTTGGCCCCGAGTTAGGTTTCGAGGCGTTCTCTTCTAGACTCATTGAGAGCTTAAGTAACTTATACAAACGCTTAGGCGGAGAGCGCCACTCGAGGCTAGAATCAGCCATGAAAGACGCATTGCGCATCCAGCACGACACCGGTGAGATTGCTGCGCATCGGCTCTGGATCAAACCGCTGTTAACCGAATACTACGATCCCATGTACACCCACCAGCGAGAGAGCAAAGCCTCGAGGATTATTTTCGAAGGCGATCTCAACGAAGTTATTCATTACTTTAAGCGCATGAGCTATTGAAGATGACGGTCATCACCGAGAAACAGCGGATCGATCAAAACAAACTATTCAAACGACTCACGCGAGAGGTTGGTCGGGCGATTGTCGACTACAACATGATTGAAGCTGGCGACCGAGTCATGGTTTGCGTCTCTGGCGGCAAAGACTCGTATGGGATGCTGGACATCCTGTTGGCATTACGCGAACGCGCACCGATTGATTTCGACATCGTCGCAGTCAATCTAGATCAGAAGCAACCAGGATTTCCCGCCGAGGTGCTACCGAATTACTTAAGGGCGCGCGACATTCCGTTTCATATTGAGACGCGTGATACGTATTCGATCGTTAAGCGCCTGATTCCCGAAGGCAAAACGACCTGTTCATTATGTTCACGCTTACGCCGCGGCATTCTCTACCGAGTGGCCAAAGAGCTGGGGGCAACGAAGATTGCGCTGGGACATCACCGCGATGACATCCTGGCAACGTTTTTTTTGAATATGTTTTACGGTGCCAAGCTCAAAGCGATGCCACCAAAGCTGATCTCAGACGATGGGGTCAACACCGTCATTCGACCGTTGGCCTATGTGCCCGAGGCAGACCTGATCGCTTACGCAACCCTAAAAAACTTCCCTATCATCCCCTGTGATTTGTGCGGATCACAAGAGAATCTCAAGCGTCAAGAGGTCTCGCGAATGTTGGCGGACTGGGACAAAAAATATCCAGGCAGGGCCTGGAATGTTTTTAAATCACTGTCGAACATTGCTCCATCACATTTAATGGATAGGAACTTGTTCAATTTTGAAGGATTAAAGCCAGACGGCAACACTAATCCAGAGGGGGATACCGCATTTGATCCACCCGAGCTGACGTCAGTTGACTCGGGTGAAAAAACGATCTCGATAGCGGCGTTGTTTAAACGGTAGCGCCAGCTTGCTCGAGCGCTTGTTTGAGTTCACCTGCCTGATCCATCTCTGTCATGATGTCAGACCCGCCGATGAATTCGCCTTTGATATAGAGTTGTGGGATAGTCGGCCATTGTGAATAGGTCTTAATCCCTTGGCGAACTTCTTCGTCTTCGAGGACATTGACTGTCACCAGTTTGGTGACGCCACTTTCTTTCAACATCTGAATGGCCTTGGCAGAAAAACCGCATTGGGGCGCTTGTGCTGTGCCTTTCATGAACAGCACAACGGGGTGCCCTTCAACTGTTTCGCGAATAAAAGTTTGGACGTCGCTCATGATCTACCTACAAATAAAAGTGATTGCGTTTAAATGATCTGAATTCAATATGTTGCTATGAAGAACCAGAGATTTTGATACATATTATTACAAAGTGCCCCCCGTAACACGCGGTTGACCGGCCAAGTCACGATGGGTTTCAATCCCCTGAAAACCGGCGCTGCGCAACAAATCCTGCACTGCGCTATGCTGGTTGTAGCCATGCTCTAACCAGAGGTAGCCACCGGCAGCGAGCCGTTGAGGTGCACCAGCAATAATGACGGCAATAGCGGTCAAGCCATCCGCCCCATCGGTCAGCGCTTGAGGCGGCTCAAATCTCAAGTCCCCTTGCGACAAATGGTCATCATTAGCAGCAATATACGGCGGGTTGGACACAATCACATCAAATCGCCCTTCTGACGGTAGGGCTTCATACCAATCGCCCTGCCACCACTGAATCTTTGCGCCAAGCGATTGCGCGTTCGTTTGCGCCATGATGAGGGCTTTGCTGCTGAGGTCCGTCGCTGTGACCCTGAGATCTGGGCGAGCGAGCGCGATTGAAATCGCGACAGCACCACTACCTGTACCCAAGTCTAGTAGGGAGATAGCCTGGCAGGTATCAACGGCGGTTAGCCCAACCTCTACCAGCAACTCGGTGTCGGGACGCGGGATCAGCACATCCGGCGACACTTGTAGCATATGCCCTCTGAATTCTCGCTGACCAATCAAATAAGCCATCGGCTCACCTTGGCGCCTTTTAGCCGCAAGCGACAAAAAGGCAGAAGCTATCTCTGCCGGCAAAGGGTCGGCGTCGTGCGCCAGCAGCCAAGAACGAGGCTTTTCGAGAACAAATTCGAGCAACATGCGGCCTTCTAGTCTGGGCAAACCAGACATCAGCAACAATGTCTGAACCGTTTGCATCAGATGTCATCACCCAACGCTGCCAACAATTCAGCTTGATGTTCTGCAATCAACGCATTGGTGAGCTCGTCAAGATCCCCTTCCATGATGGCACCTAACTTGTAGAGCGTCAGATTGATCCGATGATCGGTCATCCGTCCTTGTGGAAAGTTATAGGTACGGATCCGCTCAGAACGATCGCCTGAGCCAACCAGGCTTTTACGTTGCGCGGCTTCCTTATCCTGTCTCTCACGGGTGACTTTATCTTTGAGCCGTGCGGCCAACACTTGCATCGCTTTGTCTTTGTTGCGGTGCTGCGACCTGTCGTCCTGGCACTCAACGACCAAACCAGTGGGCAAGTGGGTGATTCGCACGGCAGAATCAGTTTTGTTAATGTGTTGACCCCCTGCCCCACTGGCGCGAAAGGTATCAATGCGAAGCTCGCTGGGGTTAATCACGATATCTGTTGCCTCGTCAGCTTCAGGCATGACAGCTACCGTGCAGGCAGACGTGTGGATTCGGCCTTGCGCTTCGGTTGCCGGCACGCGCTGTACGCGGTGGGCACCCGATTCAAACTTGAGCCTGCCGTACGCCCCCTCGCCGTCCAGACGGACGATCACTTCTTTATAGCCACCGAGTTCTGAAGGGCTTTCTGACATGAGTTCGACTTTCCAACCGCGTTGTTCAGCATAGCGGCTGTACATCCGTAGCAAGTCACCTGAAAACAACGCGCTCTCATCACCACCCGTGCCAGCTCGAATCTCCAAGAACACGCTTCGACCGTCGTCGGGGTCTTTGGGGAGCAGCTGTAATTGCAGTTCGGCTTCGAGATTTTCGATTCTCTGTTTGCAATCTTCGATTTCATCCAACGCCATGGCTTTCATGTCGGGATCATCCAGCATTTCTTTGGCGCCTTGCAGGTCAGCTTCGGCAGTCTCGAACAGCTCGAACGCTCTGACAACAGGCTCAATCTCAGATCGCTCACGTGACAATTTACGAAATTGACCCATGTCACCTGCCGAATCTGGCTCGGATAACATCGCGTCAATATCGATCAAACGACGAGAAATGTGCTCGAGACGAGCACGCATAGATGCTTTCATGGGGGAGTAGCGCCGCTAACGGCGGCCTTTACCGAGAGGGAATAAACGAGGCAACCACGACAGCAATTGCTGGCGCTCGGCATCTTCGCTGTGGTGCAGCGCAGCCAATGTGCCGTGCAAATATTTTTGTGTCAGACCGTGAGCAAGTTGCTCTAACACTGCCTCGGGCGAATCACCTTTAGCCAGCAGTCGCTTTGCACGCTCAAGCTCAGCGATTTGAACCAATTGTGCAAAGGCTTGCAGATCTCGAATGATTGGGACGTTTGCGCGTTGTTGCATCCAGTGCATGAAGTTCGATACACGGCTGTCAATGATCGCTTCAGCTTGAAACACGGCAGCCTGACGAGCTTCGTTGCCCGACTGAACAACGGCACCCAAGTCGTCCACCGAATAAAGGTAGACATCATCCAAGCGGGCGACTTCAGGCTCAATATCACGGGGCACCGCCAAATCAACCATGACAATGGGCTTGCGCCGCCGCAACTTGGTGGCACGCTCTACCATCCCAAGGCCCAGGATTGGCAAGGTGCTGGCCGTACAGGAAACCACAACGTCGAATTCTGCCAAACAATCAGGGACATCGGCGAGCTTCATCGTGGTGGCAGCGAAGCGCTCAGCCAATACTTCGGCACGCTCTGCGGTGCGATTGGCCACGACAAGATGAAGCGGTTCGCGAGCGGCAAAATGGGTGGCACACAGCTCAATCATTTCACCCGCACCGATAAACAGGACACGCGATCGCTTGAGATCACCGAACACGCGCTCGGCGAGTTTTACAGCTGCCGCGGCCATCGACACCGACTGAGCACCAATCGCAGTCGTCGATCGAACTTCTTTCGCCACAGAGAAGGTGCGTTGAAACATCTGATGCAGCAGGGTGCCCAGCGCACCCGCTTCTTCGGCGGCGCGAACTGCGTCTTTCATTTGCCCCAGAATTTGAGGTTCGCCCAGCACCATCGAATCCAACCCACTGGCAACTCGAAAGGCGTGGCGCACGGCACGATCTTTGTTGAGCAAATAAATATGAGGTTTTAAATCGCCTGCCTCGATTTGATTAAAACTCGCCATCCACGCGGGTAGCTGGTCTGCGACCTGAGGCTCTGCCGCACAGTAAAGCTCTGTGCGATTACAGGTCGAGAGGATGGCTGCTTCTTTCACAGCGCCACCGAAGGCCTCTCTCAAAGCATTCAAGGCCGGTCTCACTAAGTCTTCGGGCATAGACACACGCTCGCGAACCGAGACCGGTGCAGAGACATGGTTTAACCCTAGCGCAAGAACATCGACCGTCATACCAAGCCAGTTGAACAAGTTGGAGCGCTATTATAGGTCGCATTACCCGATGGATGCGAGCTCGATGCAACTGCCTCAGATTTCATGTACACTTACGCCCTTCATGTGGCCTGGTAGCTCAGTCGGTAGAGCAGAGGATTGAAAATCCTTGTGTCGGTGGTTCGATTCCGCCCCGGGCCACCATCTGATTTGAAAACCCCTGCGTTGATGCGCTGGGGTTTTTGCTTTTGTGGGTCTGTAACTGGATGTTTCTAGCATTGACTCATTTTCCACATGTATCTACAATGTAGAAACATTAGGAGCATGCTATGCAAGCAACCATCAAAAAATGGGGCAATAGCCCTGCATTGCGAATATCTAGTTCGATCATGGAATTAGCTCAACTAACTGTGGATCAGGCAGTCAATATAAATGTGCTTAAGGGGAAAATCATTATCGAGCCTATTGCACCTAAACGAACTCGCCTTGAGGATTTATTAGCAGGTATTACTCCTGACAATATCCATGCTGAAGAAAGCTTCGGTCGCCCAGCCGGCAAGGAGATCCTTTAGTGCCTAAATCTTATGTTCCCGAGGCGGGAGATATTATTTGGCTTGAATTTGATCCTCAAGCCGGTCGAGAACAAGCAGGGCATCGACCAGCCTTGGTACTAAGCCCAGCTGTTTACAATGAAAAGGTTAGCCTGGCTGTTTGTTGCCCGCTTTCAACTAAAACAAAAGGTTACCCTTTCGAAGTTGAAGTGGAAATCGGCAAGACAACTAGCGTCGTTTTATCTGATCAGGTTAAGTCATTAGACTGGCGAGAACGCAAAGCCAAATTCAAATCCAAAATCACTGCCGCTCAACTCAAGCGAGTACGTGAAAATATCAAAGCTCTGCTATCTATCGATTAATTCGGCACAAGGATTGAAAATCCTTGTGTCGGTGGTTCGATTCCGCCCCGGGCCACCAAGAAACACTAGGTCCGTTCTGGACACATGGTTTACAGTTTGTACCGGTCACATAGTTAACACTTTGGGGCCGAATGGGTTCTCCAAGGCTTGTACCCTGTGAGACTCCAAATCAAAGTATCCCATATCGTATTCCATAAAACTCACAAGCCACACGTCG